>JBBSBI010000026.1:0-35589 GCA_038251425.1 Polyangiales bacterium | reverse complement strand
GCGCGCCCGAGTGGATTCGAACCACTGACCTTCGGCTTCGGAGGCCGGCACTCTATCCAGCTGAGCTACGGGCGCTGACGTGAGCCGCCGGGTGTAGCAAAGCCCGAAAGGCATGGGAAGAGCGGCCTCGGAGAAACCTCGCCCTCCACCGCAAACCCCCAAAAAGAGCCGTCGGGTGCTAACGTGCGCGGCATGCAGGTCATCGTGGTTCCTTGTTTGCGCGACAACTACGCGTACTTGTTGGTCCCCGAGGGGAGCCAAGAAGCTTTGGTCGTGGATCCGAGTGAAGCTGGGCCGGTGCTCGCGGCGTTAGCCGAAAACGGCCTGAAGTTGCGCGGGATTTTGAATACGCACCATCATCACGACCACGTGGGGGGCAACGCTGAGCTGGTGCAGAAGCTGGGCCCGTTGCCGGTGTACGCGTACGTGTCCGACAAGGGGCGCATTCCTGAGCAGACGCACTTTCTCGAAGACGGCGCTAGCTTCTCGCTGATTGGACTCACGTTTCGGGTGCTGCATATTCCGGGGCACACGCTGGGGGCGATCGCGTACTTGGGCGAAGGTTGTGCCTTCACCGGCGACACGCTGTTCATGGCGGGCTGCGGGCGGCTTTTTGAGGGCACCGCGGAAATGATGTACCGCTCGATGAATGAGCGGTTGGCGGAGCTCCCGGAGGCCACACTCATCTATTGTGGGCACGAGTATTCAGCTAAAAATCTGGAATTTGCGGCGAGCGTGGAGGTCGGCAATGCGGCCGTACAGGAAGCCATGCTCAGCGTTGCAGCGCTGCGCCAAGCGGGCGCGCCGAGTGTTCCATCAACCTGGGGTCGCGAGCGGCTGATCAATCCTTTCTTGCGCTGTGAAGCCCCAGGGATCTTGGCTGGAATGGCGGGGCGGCTCCCCGATGGACACGAACCTGCTCAGGTGTTTAAGGCGCTTAGGTTGGCGAAAGATGGCTTCTAAGTACTTCACCGGCACGGCGGCGTTGCAGCTTTGCCTACTGCTCCCGTTGGTAGCGGGTTGCGAGAATGCTGGCTCAGCCCACCCAATGAAACCTGCAACCCATCAGCCAGCAACGTCTCAGGTGAAGGACCCGAAGCTCGCGCCCAAAGCGCGGCCGGTCTTGCCGAGAAGCGAACTCACCTGGTCTTATCCGACAACGAAAGTGGGTCCGATGCAGGTGGTGGTGTCGCTTCCTGCGCGACATGCGGGCGAAAAATTCCCAGTGCTGTTGGCTTTTCATGGGCGAGGTGAGGCGCTGAAGGGCCCTCGGCGCGGTGCTCGCGGTTGGCTCGATGATTATCGGCTGGGCCGGGCCATCGATGAGCTAAAGAAGCCACCGCTTGAGCCAGAGTTGTTTTTGGGATTTGCGCATCCCGAGCGCCTGCTCAGCATGAATCAGAGCCTGCGCACGCAGCCGTATGCGGGGCTTATCGTGGTGATGCCGTACACGCCGGACACGCTTGGTGGTGAGGACGCCGTGCTGGCAGCGAGTGCGCTCGGAGCGTTCGTCACAGCCGAACTCCTGCCGCGGATTTATCGAGAAACGCCTGCGCTCGGCACTCCGGAATCGACTGGCATCGATGGGGTGAGCTTGGGCGGGCGAGCCGCCTGGGCGATTGGGCTCGCGAGTCCCGAGAAATTCGGAGTGGTGGGCGGGCTCCAGGCAGCCTTTGACGCTGAAGAGGGCGAGAGCTTGGAACGCTATACCAAAGCGGCTTTGAGAAAGAATCCCAGATTAACACTACGTTTGCTGTCGAGTGAGCAGGATTACTATTTGGCTTCGCTCAGCGCGATTTCGGCTCGGCTGAAGCAGGCTGCTGTTCCTCATCGGTTTGACGTGGTGCGCGGGACTCACAGCTATACGTTCAACCGCGGCCCCGGTGCGTATGAGATGCTCCTCTTTCATGATCGCGCGCTGCGTGGGCATGCGCCCACGCCGTGAACCTGCGCGGAAAGTCACGCGCCCACGCCGTGAACCTGCGCGGAAATTCGCGGAGCCGTTAGATTCGCGGAGCCGTTAGATAGTCGCGGCGGCTGTCTCTAGGAGTTGCATCAAGGTGCGGAGCGTTGGGCCATCAACCTCCGTAAAGCGCACGCCCACACGCACCCCTTGCGGGAGTGACGTCGCACCCACCCAGCTGGTTACTGCGGCCAGCTGCAATGGGTCCCAAAGCGTCGGGATCGAGATCGCCAGACCGAGCACGTCGCCTGCTTGGAGGCCCTCGCGCAGCTCAAGACAGGCTCCTGCAAGGCTCAGATCTCGAATTTGGGCACCGGCCAGCCAGTCACCAGCAGCGGAGACGCTCGCCTCCAGTTTGATGGCTTGGCGGGGAAAAGCCCGGAAATGGTCCAGCCTCGGCATGCGGACTTCCACCCTATCACGCGCCAAACCCAGCGGGGCCCAACTCTTTTCTGAGAGCGCTCGGGCCGGCAGGTCATGCAATTGTTACCAATCCTTCAAGTTCCTTGGATTGGCTCGCCGGGGTCCGGTAGGGTAAGGCGTATTGCCCGCGCACCCTTGTGGGCGGCCGGAGAGCTAGCGAATGTCCCAGGAAACCCGCAAAGACCCGCGAGCCAAAGTGTTGACGATGACCGTGCGCTACAAGAGCGCCACGCTCGACGAGTTCATCGAACACCACTCGTACGACATCAGCCGCGGGGGGATGTTTATCAAGACCCCATCGCCTTTTCCGCCGGGCACTCTGCTTAAATTTGAAGTGAAGATTGCCGACGAGCAGCGCCTGCTTCAGGGCGTCGGTCGGGTGGTTTGGAAGCGCGAAAAATCAGCCTCCGCCGGAGACGAAAGCCCAGCCGGGATGGGCGTCAAGTTCATTAAGATCAATGAGGAAGCACAGGCTCTGATCCAAGATCTGACGGGGCGCCGCAGTGCTGCCGGTGCGTTTGAAGCGGGTGGCGGGGATGCGGATGTTGATTCGTTGCCTACGCCGGGAGCACCGAGCGGGTCACCTCCGATGGGCCCGCGCAAAGGCACCATGTTGGGTCTTGGGAGCATCGCAAGCGCCGCCGAAAACTTGAGTCCGCCCGAGAGCGGCAAGGAAACGGCGTTTTTCCCCGACAGCGGCTCCTCGGAAGCGGACATGCCAGCCCCCGAGGATCGCACCGTCATGAAGCAGACTGCCGAGCTATTGCGGGATGCCCTGCGCGAGGCGGGAGGTTCCGAGGCTGAGCTGGGTGCGCCCGCGCAACCTGCAGTGGCCGAAGCCGTCGAGCCTACCAAGCCTGAGAAATCCTTGAGTCAGCCCCCACCGAGTCGGTCACAACAGTCTCGGGATGGACGACGTTCGAATCGTCCGGGCCCAGCGTCATCGCCTCCCCGATCTGCATCTGCAAATTCCACCGTCCCGCCAGCTCGCAAACGTAAGCCCCTAGGCTCAGCCGCAGCCCAACCGGTCAGCTCAAAGCAAGAGTCGACTGGGCAGGCGATGCTCGGCGCGATCATCCTTGGGTTAGTCGCCCTGGGCGCAGTCGTTTACTTGCTCCTGATCAAACCTGCTGCTCCGCCACCTCCAGTTCCCGTCCCCGCCGTGCAGGCCGCACCCGAGCCCACACCTCAGGTCGCCACGGAAACCGCCCCAACACCCAGCGCTCCGGCACCCAGCGCGAACCCCATTCCGGCGGCAAGCCTCCCCTCAGTCTCGCAGATACCTGTAGTTGTAGCACCCAAGTTGCCCGCGTCCACCGCAGTACCAGCGGCGAAAAAACCCGCGGCCGAACCAAAACCCGCGGCCGAACCAAAACCCGCGAAGCCGCCAAAGGCACCCAAACCCCCTGCGGCGGATTCGGACAACCCCTACTAAGCTCGCGGTCTTTGCGGTCCCCGCGGCGCCATCTGCCCGGAGGGGGAGAAGGCATAGTTGCCCCCTCTGGCCGAGCGGAATCGGCCCGTCTCCCCCAAGCCTGTCGCTTCGCTTCAGCCGGGGGAGACCTGTAATGAGAAAAAAGTAGTTCGCATGCTTACTATCTAAAATCGCTGCGGAGGCATGCTCGTCCCGCCCCCTCGGAGGCAAAATCGCTGCGGAGGCATGCGCGCCCGTCGCGCTCCCTCTGAGCCGCGAGCCGCTGTGTCGATTGTGTCGGGTTCCGGTCCAACGGGCTCGACCGCTTCTAGAAGCTCCTGCACTTGGCGTGAATCATATGGCGTGAATCATATGGCGTGTTGGAGGCGCTCTTGCCGCTGGCGGAGGAGTGCGTCCACGGCGTGCTGAAAAACTTCTAAAGGCACCAGCCCCTCGATCACGAAGCCGTTGATCACGAAGGTTGGTGTGGCGCGGACTCCACTCACGCGACCGCGCTCAATGTCCTTGCTAATGCGCGCGGCATAGCGATTCTCGTTGATAGCTCGCTCCACCAGCTTCGCATCCAGCCCGAGTTGGGTGGCGTAGGCTCCGAGCTCCGCGTCTTCCAGCTTGGCCTCACCTGAGCGCATCTGCACTGCGAACAGTAGATCGTGCATTCGCCAGAACGCGAGATGGCCTCCTTGCTCGTAGGCGGAGAACATTGCATTGGCGGCAGGCTGAGCGCGGGCATGAAACTCGAGGGGAAAATTCCGCCAAACGACGCGGACATCGCGTGGATAGAGTTGCTCCAGCTTTCGCAAGACTACGGCTCCGCGTGCACAGTAAGAGCACTCAAAATCACCGTAGGTTTCGATCACGATCGGCGCATTTTGCGGGCCTCGGCTGGGAGGCTCCGAAAAGCTGAGGACCGCTTCCACTGGCGCCTGCTTTGCCGTTTGGGCACGTGCGCCAGGCTGTGCGCCCAACGGGCCCTCGCTCCGAGGACCCTGGGCGACTTCTTTCACACATCCAAAACACAGGCAGCCAGCGAACAGGAGGTTCGCCAGCTGGGCTGTGAGAGGGGCTCTCAACGAGCTTCCCCAAGTGCACGCTTGATGATTTTGTTAAAGGCCGCAAACGGCTGCGCACCGCTCAGGAAGTAGCCGTTGATCACGAACGCGGGCGTACCTTGGATGCCTGCGTCTTGCGCAACCTTGGAATCGCGATCGATATTCGCTTTGTACTTGGCTGTGTCGAGCGCTTGCTTGAACTTGGTCATGTCGAGGCCAAGATCGGTGGCAATCTTCTCAAGCGCCGGGCGTTTGATTTCCGGCTGTGAGGCGAAGAGTGCATCGTGGAATTTCCAGAAGCCCTCGTTGCCTTTCTGAGCATAGGCTTCCTGTGATGCTTGGGACGCCAACGGGGCATCTTCGTGGAACGGGAGTGGCATGTGCCGCCAGACGAGCTTCACCTTGCCACCGTAGTTTTTCTCGATCTCCGCCATAGTGGGTCCAACGCGCTTACAGAACGGACACTGGAAATCAGAGAAAATCTGAATGGTGACTTTGGCCGAAGCTGGACCTTTGGTCGGCGAATCAGCAGCTGGAGCGGCTACTTCCTTCTTCTCAGGCGGAGGCGGGCGCTTGGCTTCCTTCATCAGCTCGTCGAACACGTTGGCACGCGCCGTGCCTTTGGCAACCAGGCCTTTGGCGATAGCGAGCTGAGCGTCGATGACGGTCTTGAACTTTTCGAACGGCTGAGCGCCAGCCAGACGAAAGCCATTGATAAAGAAGTGCGGGGTGCCGCCGGCGTTAAAATCTTGGCCGACTTCTTGGCTTTCATCGAACTTTTCATTGTGTTTACCGCTGTCGATCGCCGCCTTAACGAGCGGCCAACTGAGGCCAGCAGCTTCCGCGGCCTTCTGGTAGAGAGGCTCCCCAAGCTCACGCTGGTTCGAATAGAGCTGGTCATGAACTGCCCAGAAGCCGGCGTTGCCTTTTTGCTTGAACGCTTCACGAGCCACGGTGGCAGCGGGCTTAGCATTCTGGTGGAAGGGGAGGGGGTTGTCCTTCCAGACCAAGCGAACGTCGGCGCCGTAGGTTTCGGTGATCTTTTTGAGCGTTTCTTCCACACGTGAGCAGAAGGGGCACTCAAACTCCGAGAACTCAATGATGGTGACGAGAGCATCGGCTTTGCCTTTAACGGGATCGTCCTTCATCACAGGAACGCCCCAGATCGTCGTATCCTCGGCGGGTTCCTGGGGCTTGGCAGAAGGCGCTGGGGCCGGCGCTGCTTGAGCGTTCTTTTTGGTGAGCGTGGTGTAGATCGCTGAAGGCTTGGTGCCCGAAGCGATCAGCTTCTGCGCCTCAGCGAGCTGAGCATCGATCACCTCTTTAAACTTGGGGAAAGGCTGCGCGCCGCTGATTTCCACGCCGTTCACGCGGAAGGCCGGCGTGCCGTTCACGCCTACTTTGCCACCCTCTGCAAGATCCGCATCGATCTTGGCGGCAAACTTCTTGCCCGAGTAAGCTTCCTTGAACTTCGCCGCATCCACGCCAGCCTGGGTGGCCCACTTCTGGTAGCTCGCGTCGCTGAGCTCATTTTGGCTTCCAAACGCCAAAGCGTGGAATTTCCAAAACGCGTCGTTGCCAGCCAGGGCGAACACGGTCTGGGCAGCCTCAGCTGCGGGCCGCGCGTTCGGGTGGAAAGGAAGCGGATTGTTCTTCCAAACCAAACGCACCTTGTCGGGTCCGTACTCTTTCTGGACCTGATCCATGGTGGGGTTCACACGGCTGCAGAATGGGCACTGGAAGTCACTGAAAATGACGATCGTAACGGGTGCATCGGCTTTACCCCAACTCGGATCCTTGCCGGTGACGGGAACCGGAGAGTCGCTCTGGTCCACCATGGCTCCGGAAGCTGCGGAGTTTTCCGCAGTGATGCTCACGCCGTTTTTGCGATCAACGCCCCACATCAGGAACATTCCCGCGAGGAAACATATGAAAAAGCCAACGATGGCTGTGCCTTTATTGATCATGATTCAAGCTTTCATCAGGTATTAAAAATCAAACGAGAGAGTGAAAACGAGCGCCCAAGGCTCGGAAACTCCCGAAGCTTGTTCGACGCTCAAAGAGTTGAAGAAGGATCCCCCCAACGGCCCAGCGTGATGGGCGTTGTACTCACCGCGGAGGGCGATACACCGAGCCCAACACGCCTTGCGAAGCGCGTTCCGGGTAGATCGGTAGTAGCCAAACGCTAGTGAAAGCGGGAGCCAGAACTAGCGTGCTAGCGCTCGGTAACATACGGAGCTGTTGAGAGTCTGGCTCGCTTGGGAGCGAATTCGGATCGAGGGGGAGCGGTGTCGCAGCGCGCTGGTGAGAAATTGTGGTGCAGCTACTGGCGGTGGCTCCGCTCAAGGCTCGCAGGGGCGGCTTGGCAAAGGCGCTTTGAGCGAACAGATTGCACACTGGAGCGCCCACAGCCCTCGCCGTGCGTGCGTGCAGGCTCACCGCGAATAGGCAAACCATCAACAGCAGGCCACGGCAGAGCATCAGTCTGAGCCGGGCGGCAGCGAACGCGCCGGCGGTGCCTGGAGATGCTATCGAAGTGCGGAGCGTCATGAGCGTGGGCGCGCAGAGTTTAGTCTTCTGGACCCCACCAACAACCCCGGCGCGGATCTATTCGCTCCGGTTTCTCAAACCCCCGGGCATGTAAGTTTTTTGCCCACCTTGTGCGAGCCTGTCACCATCAGGGGGTGATGCTCGCTGTTAATGAAGTGCTCGAACCCCACGACCCAGCCCGCAAGGAGGAGCCCAGCCTACGGCCGCCATTTCCGTCGGAGCTGCCGTTGCCTCGCACGCTGGGGCGCCTCGTGCTGCTGAAGCAACTGGCTCGCGGCGGCATGGGCGATGTGTTTCTCGCAGCCAGCGGTGCCATTGATGGTGCGGAACGACCCTGTGTCGTGAAGACAATTCGCCGCGACCATGCGGATGATGAATCGTTCCTCGCACGCTTCCTCGACGAAGCGCGGATCCAATCGCAACTCCAACATTCCGGCGTGGTGCAGGTCCTAGAAGCGGCCACGGACGAGTTTGGTAAGCCGTACGTTGTTGTCGATTTCGTTGAAGGGCGCAATCTGAGCGAGCTTCGTCTGCGCGCGGCGCAGCTCAATCTGCGCATTGGTTGGGAGGATGCTGTGGCGATCGCGATTGGGATGGGCGAAGGGTTAACCTACATCCACGAGTGTTGCGATTCGCATGGCAAGAGTCTCGATATTGTACATCGTGATCTGAGCCCGCAGAATGTGATGCTCGGCTACTCGGGTGACGTCAAGCTCATCGATTTTGGTACCGCGCGCGCAGAAAACCGACGTTGCCGAACGGTTGCGGGCATCGTGTTTGCTAAGCCAGGCTACGTGGCACCGGAAGTCGCGAATAATACTCCGGGGGGCATTCCCGCCGATATTTATGCGCTCGGCGTGATGCTGTGGGAGCTGTGCGCCGGGCGTCGCTTCCTTTACGGTGACCCTGCCCAACATATGGCCGCAGTCGGAGCCGGTAAACGCTCACCGGCTCGCCTCGAAAAAATTACCGGCAGCCCGCCCGAACTCGACAACATCATAGCCAAGCTGACGGCAACACTGATTGAGCAGCGTTATTCCTCAGCGCGTGCGGCTGTTGTGGACCTGGTGCAGCTTCTTTCGAACTCAACCAGCGTCGCGCCCGGCGAAAGCACCACCCCAGCACGAGTGCGCAGAATCATGAGTCAGCTGTTTGCTGGCGAACCACAGAAGACGCGTTCAGAGTTCACCGATCTCGTACAGCGCGCCAAGAGCCTGAAGTTAGACGCTGTTCAACGCACGGCGGAAGCCTTCATCGAGCCAAGCGTTTCGGCACTTTTGCCCGGAACACGCTATCGGCTGGCTCGCGAGCTCGGGAGGGGAGCCAATGGAATCGTGTATGAGGCCTTCCACGTCGATCTCGATCAGGTGTTTGCACTGAAGCTCCTCCGTCCTGAGGCTTGTGAAGAAGTCGAGGCCAAAGAGCGGCTGCGCGCCGAGGCGAAGTTGGTCTTTGGATTTGAGCACCCGAATCTGGCGAAGGTGCATGATTTCGGATTTTCTGCTGATGGGCGTCCGTTCTTCGTGATGGAGCGGCTCTTGGGCGAGACTCTCGATAAATATCTCGAGAGAAAGCGTGGCATGGACTTTCGCGAAGCGTGCCAGCTGGGTCTCCAGGCACTTTCCGCACTTGAAGCCGCCCATGATCGCGGCCTCGTGCACCGCGATATCAAGCTCCAGAATTTGTTTCTCACTGAAGACGGCGTGCTCAAGCTGTTAGACTTTGGAGTCGCAAAAGCTACAAGCGAAGTGACGGATGCTGAGGAGGGAACCCTGCATGTGGTGGGCACTCCAGAGACCATGTCTCCCGAGCAGGCACGTGGGCAATCCGGGGATGCTCGGAGTGACATCTACTCGCTTGGGGCGGTCTTGTACGAGTTAGTGACGGGACATCCAACGCATCGCGCGGAAAGTTTCGCAGCGTTGCTTCGAGCCAAGTGCTGCAAAGATGCGCTTCCCATCCGCGAACAGGCGCCTCAGCGTGGCCTCCCGCGAAGCCTCCAGAAAGTGCTCGCACAAGCCCTGGAGCGGCATCCTGAGCTCCGGTTTTCGAGTGCACACGTTTTTCGAGAAGCGTTGCTCGACGTGCTCAAGGGATCCCAGCGGAGCGCGCGTCGGCAGCGTACTGCACTTGTGATGGCAGCAGCAGCTTGCTTAATCGGCGGCACCGCCGCGCTCGCGGTTCAGAAAATGGACCCGGAATGGCTTGAAAAAGTGCATATCGAAGCATTCGCGAAGGCGAATGTAGAAGCATTCACCAATGCCCATGTCAAAGGATTAGCCGAAAACTTCATGGCCAAGGTTGTGGGTGCTAGCGTCACATTACCTAGTGCGCACACTGTGACTATTGCGCACAGGTTAACACTTAAAGCCGCTTCACTCCCACTCGAACGGTTGTCGGTCGAGGCGGCAGCTCCGTCGCCGGCCGTGCCGAGCCTAGGTGTGGCGGCTTCTCAGCAGACGGTGTCTGAGTTGGTGGCTCCAGAGCTGGCGCCCCAAGAAGAACGTGAAGCCTCCCAGTCTTCGCTGAGCCAACCGGCGATCCAGCTTGAACTCGAGCAAATCGCTGGAATGCTCAAGCGAGGCAATGTCGTGAGCGCCCTTGGCGCAGCCCGTACGCTTGCTAAAAAACACCCTGCAGAGCCGCGAGTGCTCCGGGCTTGGTCGGAGACGGGTGCTAAGGCGAAGGCGTGGGGCGAAGCGTTGCGCGCAGCGCGCCGATGGGCCGCCATTGATGCGGGCCCGGATGCAGAACGCAACCTGATCCGCATGCTTCGCGCCGTCGGTCGTACCGAAGAAGCAGCGCATCACGCCCTCGGATTGGGCGACGCTCAAACCGTTTCCATGCTGGATTGAGCCACAGCTTGAGCAGTCGCGCACCGCCCTGGTCCAGGATTGTCACCAGCTGGGCGGCACAAACCGCTTGCAGAATTGGCCGAATCGGCCAATGAAGCTGGCTCAAGTTTCGCTGCAATGGCCTCACCTGCCCTCAATCCTCGGGTCAACATTGTTACGGTAGGATCGCCGTACTCAGTTGTCCTGAAAATCGCGACCCCGACGGTGCTCGCCATGCTCACGCAGAGCGTGGTGAACGAGATCGACATCATATTCTTCTCGTGGCTGCCTTGCCCTGAGTCCTCCACCGCACAGGCAGCGCTCTTCCCGTCGCTCGTTCTGCTCTGGTTATTTGGTGGCTCACTCAGCGCTATTTCGGTGGGTACTCAAGCCATCGCCGCGCGTCGCTTCGCTGAGGGGAAGAACAAGGACGCCGGTGCGGTACTCGTCAACTCCTGGGTGTTCTCGCTGGTAGCGAGTGTCCTGCTCACCGCTGTCGCGTACCTCGCTCTGCCGAAAATCCTTAGCGTTTGGCTGAGTGTGCCGCACGTGCGTGATGCAGCGCAGGCGTACCTCAATTGGCGTCTGCTCGGCATCGCCTCGATGGTGATGACTTTCTCGTTCAAGTCCTTTTTCGACGGCATTGGGTGGACACATGTGCACATGGCGAGCGCTGTCGTGATGAACGCGCTCAACATTGTGCTCTGCTTGGCCCTCATCTTTGGCAGATGGGGTTTCCCGCGGATGGGGATTGCCGGCGCGGGACTCGCCGGTTTCATCGCAACGTGGGTAGGGCTGGTGATCATGGTGGGTTGGGCGGCACGCCAGCGTGTCAGAGAGCCGCATGCGCCGTTCGATTTGAGCGCCCTCTCGCCGAAATTGATGTCAGATATCCTACGGCTTTCCGTGCCAAGCGGCGTTGCGACGCTCGCTGTCATGACGGGTTTTGGATTGTTTGCGGGTATTGTGGGGCACTTGGATGCCATCTCCCCCGCTGGCGTGGTTCAGGGCGCGTGCTTGGGAGGGGAGCCTGAGGCGGTCAACAGCGCGGCCACCACCGTGATCGTTGGTATCGTGAAGCTCACCTTCACGGCGTGTCTGGCCTTTGGCACGGCCACCGCAACCCTAGTGAGTCAATCGCTTGGTGAGCGAAACGGGGACAAGGCGGAGCGTTTTGGCTGGGTGTCCGTACGCCTGGGCGTCGTGATTTTTGGAATCATTGGGCTCCTGGAAGGTTTGGTGTTTCCGCGCGAGATCTTGGCGTTTGTGAGTCAAAGCCCAGCCGTTCGAGAAGCGGCGCTCGTCCCTCTGCAGTTGATGGGCGTGTGCACGCCGTGCATCGCGGTCGGCATGATTTTGACCCAAGCGCTTTTTGGGGCCGGCAATGCGCGGTTTGTGATGGTGGTGGAACTGATCCTCCACTTTGGATGTCTAGTGCCGTTGGCCTGGCTCCTCGGGATCACTTTCGGTTTTGGATTGGTCGGTATCTGGAGTTCCGCAGTGGTGTACGCACTCCTCCTGACGACGGTGATGTTTATTAAATTCCGTCGCGGAGACTGGAAAACTATCCAAATTTGAGTCGCCTGCGCGTTGCTACCGTTGCACGATTTCGCAAGCGATGGAGGCTCGAACCCGCGGATGCTCATCCGCAAGGGCGCTTGCAACTTCAGAATAACGCTTCAAGTCTAAGAGTGCGAGCGCTGCGAGCCGGCGATGATCCACGCCATCCTTCGCGAGGTGCTGGTCCAAAGCTGGCGCGACGCTCTCATCTCCCGCTCGGGCGAGCGCCTGCTCTGCAACGAACGCGGCTTCATCCTTACCGCCAAGGAGAAGTTTTAGCTTTTGCTTTGCCCGGGCCATCTCTGCCGGGGCGCTCACGAGCCGGCTCAGGGCCGAGGCGCGGAGGGTTGGCTCGGTGTCCTTCGAGTTGGTGCGCCAAAGCGCGGCTATAATTGGGGCTGAATCGAGAGGAGCCAACGCGATAGCCACCCGTCGCTCGCTCAATGTGCCCTGTTCCATCAACCGCACCAACACGGCTACGCCAAGCTCTCGGTGCTTTCCTTTCTGCCGCACGAGGCCGGCTGCGGCGCTGAGCGCGGGCAGGCCGTCACCGGTTTCGGCAAGCCAGACCAGCATGGCTTCGCCGCCAGCACCCATTGCGTTCGGTAAAACCCAGGTTTCGGCGATCGACATCTGGGTCGTTTCGTCGGCCTGAGCAAAGCGATCTCGAAGAACGCGCACCGCGCGCAGCGTGCCCAATTGCCCGAGGCCCCGCAGGGCTAGGCTCCGGCAGAGCGGATCAGGATCAACGCGTGAGGCTTCGAACAGAAGCTCAGTGTCTTTAGGATCACTCTCGGCTAACGTCGCCCGAAGCGCGCCGGCACGCACGTCCGGATCGGGATCCAGGAGCAAGCGGCGGCGCAGCTGACCATACTCCGAGCCTACGGCCGCTTGGGCGGCGACAGCGCGAAAGGCACCCTCTTCCGAAGTCGCGAAACGCTTTATCGCCTCTTCGGGCGAAAGCTCACCGAGCTCCAACAGCAAGCGATCCGCGGCGGCCGCAACGTCGCCGCCAGCTTGTGCGCGGTCTTCGAGTGTGGCCACCACATGCGCGGCGCAACCCGAGAATGATGCCAAAAGTGCCGGTGCATAGGCTCCGTGGAGCGAGCTTATCTCGCGTCGCAGAACCGCCAGCGCCAGCTCGCGCACCGTTCCTTCATCCAGCTCACCACGCTTTTGGGCGGCTGCCACATCACGCTTGAGGGCCGGCAAATCCCCTTCGAGCGCAGTCTTTACCACTCGCGGCGACGCGCAAGAGAAGGCGAGGCAGCCAAGCCCGAAGAGCGCGAGCCGTCTGAGCATTAGTTAATCGTGCTTCCCTGCGTGGTGCTACCGTCTGCGCGTTGTGCCCCGCTCTCACTGGAGGCGCGGATGGCATCCCGATATCGCAGGGCTGCTGCGACAAAGCCGGTGAAGAGGGGGTGCGCGGCCAGGGGGCGACTCTTGAATTCTGGGTGGAACTGACAAGCCACAAAGTGGGGGTGGTCTTTCAGTTCAATCATCTCCACCAGTCGATTGTCAGGGCTTGTTCCGCTCAAAATCAGCCCTCCATCAGTGAGTGCCTGGCGATATTCGTTGTTGAATTCATAGCGGTGGCGGTGCCGTTCCGAGATCTCGCGCTTCCCGTAAAACTTAATCGCCAGCGTGCCTTCGCTGAGCACGCATGGATAAGCACCCAGGCGCATGGTGCCGCCTTTATCTTTGACTCCGAGCTGATCGGGTAGGAGATCGATCAGCGCATGTGCGGGATCCTTCCCAAATTCGGTGGAGCTTGCCCCTTTGAGCCCACAGACGTGGCGAGCGAATTCGATCACTGCGAGCTGCATGCCAAGGCAGATGCCGAAGAAGGGGATCCCGTGTTCCCGAGCATGCTGAATCGCCAAAATCTTGCCTTCCACGCCGCGATCGCCAAAGCCACCAGGCACCAAAACGGCATCCAGCCCTGACAAAATTGAGGCTGCATTGCTGCGATCGATCTGCTCCGAATCAATGTATTTGAGCTCTACGCTCACTCCCGTATCCAGCCCGCCGTGAACCAGAGCCTCATGCAGAGACTTGTAGCTATCCTTCAGGTGGACGTATTTGCCGACAACGCCAATGTGTACGCTGCCGTGGGCGGGCTTTTTGAATTTCTCAACCGTGCGCTTCCAGCTGGAAAGCTCAGGCTGGCGTGACCAAATATTGAGACGCTCAGTGATCTGCGTATCCAGCCCTTCAGCATGGAGCACCAAAGGCAGCTCGTAGATGCAACTCACATCCACGGCAGACACGACGCTATCCACGGGTACATTCGAGAACAGCGCTATTTTCTCTTTGATGCCTCGAGAAATCGGCCGATCGCTGCGGCAGATCAGGATGTCCGGCTGGATGCCGATTTCGCGCATTTCTCGGACGGAGTGTTGCGTGGGCTTCGTCTTCAGTTCTCCCGCAGTCGTGATGTGGGGCACGAGTGTCACGTGCACACTCACCACGTTCTCGCGACCCTCTTCCAGTCGAAGTTGACGCATGGCTTCGAGGAAGGGCAGGGATTCGATGTCGCCCACGGTCCCGCCGATCTCCACGATAGCGACGTCCACATCATGGCACGCTTGGCGAATGCGCAGTTTGATCTCATCGGTGATATGGGGGATCACCTGCACGGTAGCGCCCAAATATTCGCCGCGTCGTTCCTTCTCGATCACTGCGTGATAGACGCGCCCAGTGGTGATGTTGGACTGCTTCTTGAGGACGCAACTCGTATAACGCTCGTAGTGCCCGAGATCGAGGTCGGTCTCTGCGCCGTCATCGGTGACGAAAACCTCACCGTGCTGGTACGGGGACATGGTGCCAGGATCCACATTGATATATGGATCCAGCTTCATATGGGTGACGCTGAGGCCTCGCGCTTCCATGAGCGCACCAATCGAAGCACTCGCCAGCCCCTTGCCGATCGAGGACACCACTCCGCCGGTAACCAAAACGAACTTCGTACGACGGCTCATTAGAACTCTCCGGTGAGGCTGAGAACCCAGCCGTGCTTGATGGGAGCGGCATCCATGCCGGTGATGCTGGCGCCGCGTGCAGGCGCAGGTGCCTGCGTCTCGAGGAATAGCGCTTCAGAGGCGACGAATAGGCCGCCGACTTGGACAACGCCGTTGGCTGTGGTTAACACGGCCCGCACGATCGTGGTGAAGGTTGAACAGTCCGCATCGCCGCTAGCGCACCCAGTTTTAGCGAGAGCCAGGAAGGGGCCAGCGACGGGCACGCGAAGCGAGGCTGAGCCGGGTGAATCGGGGAAAAGATAGGAGGAGCCCAACGCGGCTCCGTACCCAACGGCAGTCACAGCTAACCCGGCGAGGGCAGTGCGTGCTCGGGTCCCGTCATCGGGATGTCCCGCAACATCGTAACGCAACGGCTCAATCGGCTCGTCCGCACGGGCCATTCTCGGAGCGAGCGACACCGCTCCGAACACGCAACCCAAAACCCATGCCCAGATGCTCTGCATGGGCTTCTTCAATCGTCGGAAACCCACTTTCTAGCAAGGGATAATTTCGCTCAGCTCAGAGCCTCCTTATTTCCCGTGTGTCGCAATCGAATGCAGGGTGCTGGAGTCGAGCGCGAGATCATTGCTAAAATCCCACTGATGCGGCGTCAGCTTGTTCGGTGGTCCTTTTGCTTGACGGTGGCCATGCTTGGAAGCGCGCCGCGGCTTGGCCTGAGTCAGCCGGTCGACACGTCACGTCCTAATGAGTCGCCAGCGGCGAGGGAACCTACCACTGCTCTCGCGGCGCCGAATTCGGCGAACATCGAGACAGAGCGAGCTCGCGTGCTCCGCGCACTCGCTGACCTTCAGGCTTGGGCTGAAAAGCGAGGCGCAAAGTTGTCCGCGCTGGTCGTCGATCTTAGCGAGCAGAGGAGCATCGCCAGCGCTGAGCCGCAGCTTCCGCTCAACCCGGCCTCGAACCAGAAAATTATTTTGGTGGCGGGAGCCTTCGCGCTCCTTGGGCCGAGTTACCGTTTCGAAACAGGGGTGTACGGAAGCGTTGAAGAAGGGGTTGCGGACTCACTGGTCGTGCGAGGGAATGGAGATCCTGCATTTTCTGCACAGGATCTTTGGGGCTTAGCGGAGAACCTGTTGGCGCGCGGGTTGACTCGCGTCAAGGGTCCAGTCCTGGTTGATCAGAGCGCATTCGACGACAGATTCACGCCGCCTGGCTTTGAACAGCAACCCGACGAATGGGCTGCATTTCGCGCTCCAGTATCAGCTGTGGCGCTCAACCAAAACACCGTCACGCTCTTTATGCTTCCAGGTAAAGCAGGTGAGCGGGCACGCATTTGGTCCTCTCCGCCGGGCGTTTTGACCAGCCAGGGTTCGGTGTTAACGCGTCCCAAGGGGTCAGCGAACACCGTTTCGCTTCAGCTTTCGCTGAACGGCTCGCAGCTCTCGGCAAAGATTTCCGGGGCGATTGCACAAGGGCAGCCACTTCAGCGTTTCACCCGGCGTGTCGCCGACCCACGGCTTGTGCCGGGAATGGTGCTCAAGCAGCTGCTCAAAGAGCGAGGTGTGCAATTGGCTGACGGCGTAGAGCTGGGTGGGGCATCCGAAACGCGGCTCCTGGCGAGCGTGAAGAGTGAACCGCTCGCTCGTCTGGCGTTTGAACTTGGCAAGGAGAGCGACAATTTTTACGCCGAGATGCTGCTCAAGGCGATCGCGAAACACGAGGCTCCTGGTGCTGGAACGAGTGAGGGCGGCGCTGCTGCGTTGGCAGCATGGTTGAAGCGTCGGAACCTCTGGGTCGCCGGAACGGTGCTTAGAAATGGCTCAGGGCTCTTTGATGCCAATCGCGTGAGTGCCCAACAAATCATTAACGTCTTGGCAGATGCGCAGCAAAATTCACGCCTAGCTGCCGAATTTCTGAGTCAGCTCTCAGTGGCAGGCCGCGACGGGACGCTCCGTGCGCGTTTCCCGAAGGAGCGGAGTTCTGGCGTGATTCGCGCCAAAACAGGCTCGCTCAGTCGGGCTGACGCCCTGAGCGGTTACGTGCTGGTGGCTGGACGGCCGCGCTTCGCTTTCTCGATTCTGTTGAACGGAGTCGCCGAGCACGCCGAATCGCGCAAACGGATCGACAGCGTTGTCCAAATCGTGGCTGACCTGGCTCGGGTTTCTTCGCCTGAGCAAGTCGACGCGCCTAGCCGCCAGTGAGCCCGTGTTCACTTCATCTTAAACGGGTACTTCTCACCGTGGCGATCAATGTCGATCTGGTACTCGCCGCGGTCTGCCACCACCATCGATAAGAAGAGGATAAAAAAGAGCACGCCTGCTGCCAGCCCGATCGCGTGGAAGCGCTTATCCCAGGCCAAGTGCATGAAAAAGGTAGCCACGAGACCTGCCTTGATGGTGGCGATCACCATCGCAACGACCAGATTGCCCTGTGCGCCCAGATCGAAAGAAGTCACGGCCACCGTGAGCACCGTGAAGAACAGCAGCGCCAACAGGATAGTGATCAACAGCCACACCGGGGTCGTGTGGGCTAGGCCGTGGTCGTGGGGAGCGTCGTGGGGAGGAGCTTTTGAGTCAGCCATGATGTGTTCCGTGAGGGTTCCTGACAAAGCGTGGCTCAGTGAATCAGGTACAAAAGAGGGAAGAGGTAAATCCAGACGAGATCCACCAAGTGCCAATAGAGAGCGGCATAATCGATGGGACCAAAGTAATTCGGGCCGAACTGTCCGCGTTTGGCCTTCACGAGCATCCAGACCCAAACGATGATGCCTGCGACCACGTGGACACCGTGGAGCCCCGTCATGAAGAAATAGATGCCGAAGAAAATGTGGGCTTTGGCGGGGCGTTCAAGACCGGTGGTTGCCAGGATGTCGTGCTTGATAATTCCCGCGGCCACCAACGGATGCAGTGTTTCGTCGGAAGCCTGGAACAATAAGCTCTGGATCCGGCGCACTTTCGTGTCGGAGTCGGTAGCTCCAGCCATTGCAGTGGGGAGCGCTGCAGGTTTCGCAGCGGGCGCTTTGGCCTCGGCTCCGCTACCTTCGTGTTCGCCGCGGTGCTCACGCTTGGGCAGCCCCTCGAACTGGATTGCGGCGATCTTCTCGGCAAGCTCAGCCGATTCGGGATGCTTGGTCTTGAAGGAATCCAGCTCCCAAAGCTCGTGCTCGGGGTTGAAGTGGTGACCCCAGAGTGTGCCTTCGTGAACTTTGTGCGCGTACTCTTTGTACTTCACTCCGAGGAAGACGAAAGCGCACAGAATCGTGATCGAGATATTGAGAACGAGCTTATTCTTCTCGCCGAGCTGCGCATTTCGCACCGCCCAAGCAGCCGTTAAGCTGCTAACGAGGAGCACGCAGGTGTTGATGGCGCCCATCGTCGTGTCGAGGTGATAGTGGGCGTACACGAAGATCTCGGGATTTTGTGCGCGGTACACGGTGTACGCACAAAATAGGCCCGCGAAGAACAGCACCTCTTGGAACAAGAACAGCCAGATGCCGAGCTTTCCGGCGTCGAACTGCTGTTGTGGCGAGTCAAAGTGGTGAGCGAGGTGAGGGTATTGGCCGTGCCCGTGCCCTCCACCGTGCCCGTTCGGTGCATGCGCTTCCGCTTTCTCGTGAGGCTCGTGGTCGCCCGGAGGGGGCGCGCTGTGCCCGTTGGTCTCAGAGTTCGATTGGGTTTCGGAGGTCGTGTCCGTCATCTTCTAGTCTCACGGAGAGCGGTCGGAGGGGAGTTCCTAATGGAATTTAGGCTTTGGTGGGAACGTACCCACGGATCTTCTCATCGTATTCGAGGTTTTCGTAGCCATCGTACGGCCCTTGCGTCACCTCGGGCGGGGTCGCGAAGTTGTAATAAGGGGGCGGAGAAGCCGTTTGCCATTCAAGTGTGGTCGCACCCCACGGATTGGCAGGGGCGTCAAACTTCTTCCTCAGGCTGGAAAGCAGCCCGTAAGCGGTGAGGAGGAAGCCCAGCCCGAGCGTAAACGCGCCGATGGTCGAGAGCTGGTGGAGGCCTTGAAATTCCACAAGGTAGTTGTAGTAGCGGCGGGGCATGCCCCGGCTTCCCAGGATGAACTGCGGGAAAAATGTCAGGTTGAGTCCGACGAAGACAATCAGCGCTCCGATGCGGCCTATCTTCTCATTGTACATCCGGCCGAAAGCCTTCGGCCACCAGTAGTGTAAGCCTCCGAGGAACGCGGTGATCGAGCCGCCCATCATCACGTAGTGGAAGTGCGCAACAACGAAGTACGTGTCGTGGAGATGCACATCCACGCTCATGACGGCGAGGAACATGCCAGTAACGCCGCCAATCGTGAACACCCACAAGAACGCCAACGCATACAGCATGGGCGTTTCCAGGTGGATTCGGCCCTTGTACATCGTCGAGATCCAGTTGAACGTCTTGATGGCCGTCGGGATGGCGATCAAGAACGTGATGGCGCTGAAGATCGTGCCTGCGAGCACCGACTGGCCGCTCGTGAACATGTGGTGGCCCCAAACCAAGAAGCCCAGGATCGCGATCGCCACGCTGCTGAGCGCGATGAACTTGTAACCAAAGATCGGCTTGCGCGAAAAAACAGGGATAATCTCGCTGATCACCCCAAAGGCGGGCACGATCATGATGTAAACGGCAGGGTGCGAGTAGAACCAGAAGAAGTGCTCAAACAGCACTGGATCGCCACCGAGCGCAGGATCAAAAATCCCGATGCCGAAGGTGCGTTCAACAATCAGCATCAAAAGCGTGATGGCAATCACGGGCGTAGCCAGCACCTGGATGAGCGCCGTTGAGTACAGTGCCCAAACAAACAGCGGCATCCGGAACCAAGTCATGCCTTTGGGGCGTAACTTATGGATGGTGACGATGAAGTTGAGCCCGGTGAAAATCGAAGAGAAACCGAGCACAAAGGCTCCAAAAGCGGCTGGAATAACCGCGGTCTCCGTCATGGTGCTGTACGGCGTGTAGAACGTCCACCCTGTGTCGGCTGCGCCCAGCACCAGCGAGAGCAGCATGAAGCAAGCTCCGAGGATCCACACGTGGTAGCTCATTAAGTTGAGGCGCGGGAACGCTACATCTTTGGCGCCTAACTGTAGCGGCAAGATGATGTTGCCGAGAGCCGCCGGGATCCCGGGAATGATCACCAGGAACACCATGATGGCGCCGTGCAGCGTGAAGAACTGATTGTACATGTCAGCCGTGACACCAGGCAGCGTTGGCCCTGGCGTCCACAGCTCGGCACGAATGAGCAATGCGAAGGTGCCCCCCAGCGCAAAGGACGCCAACACACTGAACAGGTACATAACGCCAATGCGCTTGTGATCGAGCGTGAGGAGCCACGAAAGGATCCCCTTCTCATTGTGCAGGTAGTTGTCCGTAGTGCTTGGCTCAGGACTGACGAAATCTGTTGTGGTGGTAGTTGCCATCGTGTGGACTCCTACTTCAGGCTCTTGATGTACTCGACCAGCCCGGTGATCTGCTTGTCATTGAGCTGCCCTTTGAAGGTGGGCATGGAGGGTGGAAAGCCAACCCGGATCTTGGCTTGGGGATCTTCAATCGATTCTTTGAGGTGATTTTCGTCAATGACGAGTGTCGTGCCATCCGAATAAGATTCTCGGCTACCAAACAACCCCTTCCAACTTGGGCCCACTTTGGGAGAACCATCAATGCTGTGGCAGCTGAAGCAGCCGCGCTCCTGAGCGAGCTTTGCACCAAGCGCGGTGGGAGGCATGCTGTCGTTCTTGTTTTGTTCGGCTTTCTTCCAAGCTTCAAAATCAGCTTTGGTATGAACCACCACTTGGCTGTACATGTCTGAGTGGCTGCGGCCGCAATATTCAGCGCAGTGGATCGGGAAGGTGCCGGTCTGCGTGGCTTCGAACCAGAGATCGGTGTAGCGCCCGGGGACCGCATCCATCTTGGTGCGGAAGGCCGGGATCCAGAGGGCGTGAAGCACGTCCGTCGAACGGATAATCACTCGCACCTTGGTGTTCACTGGAACATGGAGCTCGCCCGAGGCAAAACCACTGTGCTCAAATAGCCAGGACCACCTTTGCGCCGTGACCTGAACTTCCAATGAATCGCGCGGGATCGTTCGTAGGTTCACGTAACCCTTGAATCCCCACACGAAGAAAGCAATCGTGATCACCAGGGGGATCACCGACCACGTGATTTCCAGGGTGGTGTTGTGCTCGCTCGTCTTGTCAGCCTTCTCGTTGGCAGTACGCGACTTTGCGCCGTATTTCTTGACGAAGTACACCATCGCCAGGATCACGCCGATGGTGACGACGGTGCAAATCAACAAGATAACGTTAAAGAGCCAGTCGATTTCACCGGAGATCGTCGATGCC
This sequence comes from Polyangiales bacterium, assembly GCA_038251425.1. Lineage (GTDB taxonomy): Bacteria > Myxococcota_A > Polyangia > Polyangiales > Polyangiaceae > JBBRRP01. The sequence goes on along the minus strand of JBBSBI010000026.1, from coordinate 14,457 downwards.
TGCGGCGGCATCAGAAAGAACGGCGAATCCGGCAGCTTGGGCGGCGCTGCAAGGGAGCTCAGGCAGTGGAAAAATTGGTTGACCATCATGCTGCTCTAGGCTTTCTTTTTCTTTCGGAACGCCACATCAACCCGAGGAAGGCGCCCAGACCCAAGACGGTGCCGGCACCACCCACTTTCATGATGTTGCGCGCGACAGGAGCGTAGCGTCCTTCCGAAGCGTCATAGTGGAAGCAGTAAAGAACGAGGTGATCTAAAGTTGAGCCAATTTTCCCCTCCGAAGCCTCAACGAGTGCCAGGCTCAGGGTTTTGGCTGGATATTCGATCCCATACAAATAGCGTGCGATATGCCCTGAAGGGGTGGCAAGCGCGACTGACGCGGGATGCACATACTCTTTGCGCGCTTCGTTGTAATTGTAGGAAAATCCAATCGCTCGGGCCAGTGCACGGATGTGCGCTTCACTGCCTGTGAGGAAGTGCCAGCCATTCTTTGCTTCGGTGCCCCCGCGGCCGTACTGCTTGAGGTAGCGCTTCTTGCTTCCAAAAGCGTGCGCCTGAGTTTCCGTGGGATCCAAGCTCACGGTCACAACCCGGTAATCTTTGCCGAGCTGCCAATCGACGGACTTCAAGCCTTCCGCGAAGCCAGTGAGCACCAAGCTGCAGAGCATGGGGCAATTGGAGTAGTTGAGAGTGATGACCACGGGCACATCACCTCGGAAATAATCCTGAAGCTTTACCGCATGGCCGGTTTCATCGTGAAAAGTGAGCTCGAGCGGCAGGCGTTGGTCGAGGTGTTCCGTGACGCCGACGCCTTCCAAGCGCTTGGGAAGCTGCGCCGTGCGATCTCCAGGTGCGGCCCCCAGCGTGCTCAGCGTGGCGGGCGCGGTGTTAGCTTCAGCTTCTTGGCAAACGCCGCCGAGCAGCAGGGCAAATACCCAAGCCGCGTGCAGCTGACGCACTGAAGCCCATTTCATCGTCACTCTTTACCGCTGGGTTGGGGAGCGGTGGGTTGGGGAGCGGCACTCAGTGCAGGTGCTGGTGGCGCGGGCAGAGTCGTAGAAATCTGCGACGGCGCAGGACTCGGCTTGATGGCGGCGTTGCCGGTCGGCTTGGGTGCTTGTGGCACGACCGCGCCGCTTGCTGCGGGCGGTGTCGTCGGGGCCTTCGGCGCGTTGGGTAGGGTCGTTTGAACTGGAGCTACGCCTGAGCTTGTTGGGGCAATCGTCGGAGCGCCTTCAGGAGCAGGTGCTGCAGCATCAGCCGCTGTCGGTAACGTTTCTGCCGATCCGTTGGCCGCGCCCCCTGCTCCGCCGGCTCCAGCGTCGGGAGCGCCTGGGCTTGCTGCGAATGGATTCTCGCCGACTTCCTTCAGGAACAGCTGTTTAGCATCGCCTATCGGCAGAGCCACGGCGCTCTTTTTTGCATCCGACCAACCGATGGGCTGATTCAATCCCTCCTGCTGGGTTCGCTTGAGTTCGCTCACTTGGTGCAGGTTTGCGAGCGCGCCATTTTCCTCATCAAAGGCGCTTTGCTCATCTCGAACCAGCGCATAGATGGCAAAGGAGATCGCAACCACGGCCGCTGCGCCAACAGCAAGGACGGTCCCAATGGCGCCAGAGTTCACCTTGTCGGCTTCGGTCGTTTCGACGGGATGGCTTTCAGCTTCGCTCATGGCTTTTCCTTAGACGTTCTCGAAGGCGAGTGAGGTTTCGAGGCGCGGATCTCCTACCGCTACGAGATTCAGGCCGCGTGCCCGATAGGCGACGGCTGCAACGAAGACCCCGGTTAACCCGACCCAGCAGGTGAGATCGAGAATGTGAACCTCTGGCCCCTCCACGAACGTAGTCGGCATCACAAGCCAATACATGTCCACGTAGTGCACGAAGAGCACCCAAAGCGCACCCAAAGCGAGCGCGGTGCGGCTGCGTTTCATGTGCCGTGAAAGCAGGAACGCGAACGGCAGAATGAAATGCCCAATCAGCTGGAACCAGGTGACTTTCAGCCAGCCGTTCTCGGCGCGCAGCAGATACCAATGAGTTTCCTCCGGGATATTGGCGTACCAGATCAGCATGAATTGGCTGAAAGCGATGTACGCCCAGAAGATGGTGAACGCGAACATCATCTTACCGATGTCGTGGAAGTGCTCCTGACTCACGCTCTTCACTAGCACTCCTCGCTTCTGAAGCCAGAGCAAAGTGAGCGCCAAGGACGCATGGATGGCCAGCACGCAGCCCGCCAAGTAGTACACGCCGAAGATGGTTGAGAACCACATGGGGTTCAAGGACATCAGAAAATCAATGGCAGCGAACGTCAATGTGAGCGCAACGCCCATCATGGCGGGCCCCGCGAGCCGACGCAAACGCACAGATTGCGTGTCAGCTTTCTCGCTGTCCTGCTTGAGCGAGCTCTTGAGAAAATGCTGAGAAAGCAGGAACCAGAAGCCGAAATAAACCGCCACGCGGATCGCAAAAAATGGCACGTTGAGATACGCCGATTTGTGATGGAGCGCGTGATCCTCCAGCATGCGTTTTGAATCCACCCAGAGGTAGAGATCTGAATTCCCCAGAATTGCGGGTACGACAATCGGCAGCGAAAGAATCGCCATCAGCCCGATATTGGCCGCAATCAGCTCGCCGACTCGGCGCACCACGATACTCCACTTGGCGTTCACCAGGTGTTGGAGCGTTACCCACCAAAGGCCACCCAAGCTAATGCTGAGCGTCCACATGAAGGCTACCAGGTAGGAATATTGGAAGCGTTTAAAATCCCCCATCCCGAGCACTAGGCTCAAGAGGAGCCCGACGCCGCCGATCCCGCCCGCGAAAACGAACAGTCGGTGCGTATCGCTCGAGTTCCGAATCACGTCGCCCCATGCGCTCGTGCCATGCGCGGAGCCTTTAGCAGGATGTTGGCTTTTGCTCTTCTTATTGCTGGAGTTTGAGTCTGCCATGTTCGTCTACTTCAGGTTCTGACGTTGCTCGGCGGTGAGCTCACCGAGGTTGGCAGCTCGGCTCTTCTGCAGAGCGCGCAGATAGAGGATGATCGCCCAACGATCTTCTGCCGGGATCTGTGGCCCGTACGCCGGCATGCTGCGGATGCCATGGGTGATGGTGTTGAAAAGCTGCCCGACAGGCTGCTCACGAATATATTGTTGATGAATATTCGAAGGCGGAACCCAACCCTGACCCAGCTTGCTCGCGCGAAGGTTGACCATGCCATCGCCTTCTCCGCTTTGGCCGTGGCATGGGGCGCAGTAGATACCGAAGCGCTGTTCGCCGCGATCCATGAGCTCTGCCGTGGGTTTCACTTGGCTTGGGAACGTGCGCACCCAGGCCCCGTTGACCCTGCCTAAATACAGAGCGTCGTCATCCCGCAGTTGACCTTGCGCGACGGTTCCAGCGACGGGCTCACGCATCGAGCGTCCGTCAGCGAATATCAAGTTTTCGCGTTGTGTTTTGAACTTGGGTTGCGAATCCATGTCTGCGATGGCGTGGATTCGAGTGCTCCGGCTCTTGGCTGTGCGGGCCTTGGCGAAGAGCGCAAAGGGCACCACGGCAACAGCCGTGAGCACAATCAGACCGTAGATCAGGCCCGTTGGGATCTGAGCGCTGGTCGTGCGATCTTCGGGCACGTCTTCGAGCGCGGCGGGGTGCGATTTTTCAAGGAGGCTACGTGTTGAACCCTCGTCAAATCTCGGATCGCGTGCCTCGACCAGAAGAAAAAATTTGTCGTCCGTGGCGCGGGCAAAGCGCCGCTTGAGGTCCAACGGGTGAGACGGTTGCGGTAGCCCGTTCATGACGAGCATTCCCACCATCGCCGTGATGCCGGCGAAAAGCACCGTCAACTCAAACATGATCGGAACGTTCGCGGGCACGCTCCAGAAGGGCTTACCGCTGATGATCCAGGGGTAATCCACAGCATTCGTCCACCACTGGAGCCAGACCGCCAGGCTGAGCCCAATGATTGCCGCCCCGAGCACAAGCCAGGGGAGGCGAGTCATCTTGATCCCCATCGCACTATCGATGCCGTGAACTGGGAATGGCGTGAAGGTGTCCCAGCGGGTGTAGCCGGCGTCACGAATCTTTCGGGAGGCAAGGATGAGCTCGCCGGGTGTGTTGTACTCTGCCAAGAGGCCGAACAACGGTGCGTCTTCCTGGGATTCTGGCTTCTTGTGGTGCATCTCGCTCATTTGAGGCTCCTCAAGCTGTCTCGGGCGCGTGAGAGTGATCGTGCCCGCTGTGCCCGGCATGGGCGTCGCGATGTGCGCCCTTGACCTCTGAGATCGCTACCATCGGCAGGAAGCGACAGAAGAGCAGGAAGAGCGTGAAAAACAGCCCAAAGCTACCGCCGAGCGTTAAGTAGTCGATCTTGGAGGGTACGAAGTAACCCCAGTTCGCGGGCATGAAATCACGCGACATAGAGGTACAAATAATCACGAAACGTTCGAACCACATGCCGACGTTGATCACGACTCCGATGGCCAGAGTGCACCAAACATTGGTGCGCACTTTGGGGAACCAGTGGAGCTGGGGAATCAGCACGTTGCACGTTATCATCGTCCAATAGGCCCACGCGTAGGGACCAAAGGTGCGGTTGACGAAAACGAAGACTTCGTACGGATTGCCGGAGTACCACGCAATGAAGAACTCCATCCCGTAGGCGTAGCCGACCATCATGCCGGTCGCGAGAATCACCTTGTTCATCAGCTCCAGGTGGCGAATCTCAATCAGGCGCTTCAATCCGAAAAACTGGCGAGCCGGTACGGCCAACGTGACCACCATCGCAAAGCCACCAAAAATGGCACCAGCGACGAAGTACGGCGGGAAAATAGTCGTGTGCCAGCCGGGTGCCTGCGACGTTGCGAAGTCGAAACTGACCACGGAGTGAACGCTGAGAACGAGGGGAGTGGCCAGCGCCGCGAGCAAGAGGTACGCGCGCTCATAGCGATGCCACTGGCGTGAGGAGCCTCGCCAGCCCATCGCAACGATGCCGTAGATCAGGCGCCGAGGCGTTGTGGTGGCGCGATCCCTGAGGGTCGCGAAATCCGGGATCATGCCCATGAACCAGAACAACAACGAAATTGTGAAATAAGTGCCGACCGCAAAGATATCCCACTCAAGTGGGCTCCTAAACTGCGGCCACATATTCATCTGATTGGGGATCGGGAACATGTAGTAGGGCATCCAGGGGCGACCGATGTGCACGCCAGGAAAGACGCCAGCGCAGATCACGGCGAAGATCGTCATGGCTTCCGCAAAGCGGTTGATGGCCGTGCGCCAGGTCTGCCGGAGCAGAAAGAGAATCGCGCTGATCAGCGTGCCTGCGTGACCAATGCCAACCCAGAAAACAAAGTTGACGATCGGAAAACCCCAAGCAACCGGGTGCATGTTGCCCCAAGCGCCAATGCCCGTCCAAGATACCCATGCGAGGCTGGCACCGAAGCCTGTGAGCATTGTGAGTGCGATACCAAACGCTATGTACCAACCAATGGGCGGTTTCGCGGCTTCAGCCACGCGCGCCACATTGTCGGTAATGCGTGCGAAATCTGTGTCGCCCTTGGGCGCTCCAAGATACGGATTGGTGTCACTCCAAAGAGTTGCCATGGCTCAACCAAGCTCCGGATGTGGGTTGCGAATGCGGGCAAGGTAGCGCACTCGCGGTCGATTGTTCAGTTCTTCGAGGATGCTGTAGGCGCGCGGCAAAGCATGATCCTTCGCGACCAGGCTGGTTGGATCGTTGAGGTCACCAAAAGTGATCGCGCTGGTAGGGCAGGTCTGTTGGCAGGCTGTCTTGATTTCGCCATCCGCTATTGAGCGCTTCACGTTCTTAGCCTTGATCTTCACGTTCTGAATGCGCTGGACGCAGAACGTGCATTTCTCCATGACGCCGCGCGCACGAACTGTGACTTCAGGATTGAAGACCATGTGCATGAGGAGTTTTTTCTTGTCCGTCACCGTTTGGAAGGGCGTCGCCTCAACTTTATCCAGATGGAAGTTCAGATAGTTGAAGCGTCGAACCTTGTACGGGCAGTTGGCGGAGCAATAACGAGTCCCGATGCAACGGTTGTAGACCATGTCATTCAGGCCTTCGTGGCTGTGCATCGTGGCACCCACCGGGCAAACCTGCTCGCACGGAGCGTTTTCACATTGCTGGCACGGGACCGGCTGAAAGCTGAGCTTCGGGTTTTCCGGGGAACCGCTGAAGTAGCGATCCACGCGCAGCCAGAGCATTTCACGTCCCATCAGCACGCTTTCCTTGCCGACAACCGGGATATTGTTCTCAGCCTGACAAGCGGTAATGCAGGCGCTGCAACCGGTGCACTTGTTGAGATCGATGGCCATGCCCCACTTGTGGCCCTCGTACGACACGGGGTCGTTCCACATGCTTTCGAGGGGTGGGTGATGAACCAGGTGTTTGGCGAAGTCGGGCTCCTTCTGGAATTCTTCGAGGTTCGCTTCTGCGAGTAGCAGCCCGCGGCGTTCATCAATCCCGGCTTGCCCCACAGCATCGATCGCGTGCAGATCTTGGACAGAGGCGATGGCTTGTCGCCCATCTAGGCGCGTGATGCTCGCGTCAGGCAGGAGAAACGGTGCGCCGAGAGTGCTGAGCACGTAAGCGTTGGCGCCCACGGGGTCAATACTGGCACTTGCGAGCCCACCCACATGCCCGGCCGCGTACCGCCCGTAACCCAGGGCGATTCGGAGTGAACCTTCTGCTTGGCCAGGAACGTGAAGGGCTGGCAGCGTTAACTCTTTGCCGGCCGCAGACACCTTGACGAGATCGCCATCGGCGATGCCAAGTGCCTTGCCTGTGCCCGGGCTGAGCCACACGGCGTTTCCCCAGGTTTGCTTCGAAAGCGGCTCGGGGAGCTCCTGGAGCCAGGAGCTATTGCCAAAGCGGCCGTCGTAGACCTTCGAATCCGGGGCGAGAACAATCTCCAACTTCCCATTGCTGGCCTCACCGTTTCGGAGCTCACTTTCGGCGAGTGCAAATGCTGGCAGCACTCCAACGGTGACACTAGCTGGAGCAGCCATCGTGCCGGAGATGAAGCCGTCATGCACCGCGCGATCCCAAGCCTTTTGGTTGGGCAGTGAACCCGCATGGGTGCGGCGCACAATTTCAAGCCCGTCCCGCTTCGAATCGTGAGTGAGCAAGGCTAATAGCTCTAGAGCAGAACGCCCACCAAACAGCGGAGCGATCAGCGGTTGCGCGAGCGTGATGGTGCCATCGTGCGCGAGGCTGTCGCCCCAGGCCTCCAAGGGGTGAGCGAGTGGCACATGCCACGAACTCAAGAGGGCGGTTTCGTCTTCGAACTCGGTGAGCGCGATGCTGGTCTTCACCTTGGCGAACGCAGCGGCGAAGCCGAGATCTGTGGGCGCGGTCAGCACCGGATTCTCCCCGAGCACCAGCAGGGTCTCAACGCTGCCTGCTTGAATGTCCTGCACAAGCGCCTGCAATGCGTCTTTTCGGCGCTCACGGACGGGCACTTCGTGGTAAGTGACCGTTCTTCCAACGCCATCCAATAGCACGTTCAGTCGTTGCGCCAGCGCCTGAACCTCTGGCGGCAACCGGTTACCGACTAAAATGACAGCTGCTCCGCGGTTAGCGAGAAGATCCTGAGTGAGTGCGGCGATAAATTTCGCGATGGAAGGCTCTGTCAGAAATTTAGCTGCAGGTTTCGGCTGGGCTCCCTTGCCCGCGTCGCCCAGCTTGCTGCTCAATTCGGCATCCAAAGCAGCCAAGAACGCCTTGGCCGACCCAGCACTCATTGAAAGGCGGTGATCGGCGATGCCACCGATCAAGCTCAAGGAGCTTTCTACCGCGTACACGCGGCTCATCGGCTGGCCTTCCGGCACCCGACCGCGAGCCAGGCCGCGCCCAGCTACGACACCCGCGGGATCGGTAGAGCTTGCGACATCTGAATGAACGCTCAGAATAATGCGAGCATTTTCGAGGTTGTAAACCGCGCGATGCGGCTTGCCGAAGCAGAGCGTCGTGCCCGCCTCCAGGTTGTCCGTCTCAACGGCCGCGTAATCGATCCATTTGGCTCCTGAGAACGCCGTGAGGAAGCGTTGCTTCATGGCTGCCAGGCTCGGCGAAGAACTGAGTGAACTCAGCACTCGAAGCGAGCTGCCGCGGCTCTGCCAGCTGGGCCGCTCTGTCGCCACAAACTCTTCAAATTGTGCAGGTGAAGCAGCTACGCGCGCTTGGCTTTGCGAGCGGCTGATGCCTTCGCTGCGGTCTGGATCGTAGAGACCCAGCACGAGGGCTTGATGCAGGGAGCTGGCACCTCCGCCGCTCGTCGGGTGCAGCGGGCTGCCCTCCACTTTGACGGGACGACCGTCGTAGCTCGTGACGACAAGTCCTGTCGCGACGCCTCCGAGCTCCATGGCCGTGGCGAATCTGCGGGGTTCACCTGGGATCACGCCTTCAGGACGGCGTGAAAACGGGAGCAGCTTATCTTCTTTGAAACGGCAGCCTCCGAGCGCGAAAGATGCACCCATGATCTGGAGGAACCTGCGGCGAGCCGGTGTTCCAGGGGCCATCTCACGGCCGTCGAGTGGCTCGGGGAACTCAGTTGCCAGCATTTGCTGGAACTTCGGATCTTGGTCGAGCTCGGCAAGGCTCCTCCAGTAGGTTGGCCTTGGGTGCTTCGCGTTCATCGATGACATGTCGAGCAGTCCTGTGAAGGTGCGATGTTGTTTTCCTCGCGGAGTCGCTTGCCGTAGGTGAGCTGATCCTCGGGCGGCTTCCAGCTCATGTTGGTGACTTCGCTCACCGGGCGCAGGTGCTGCTCGGGAGCCCGATGGCAGTCGAGGCACCAGCCCATGCTGAGTGGCTCATGCTGGTAAACTTCTTCCATCTGGTCGACGCGGCCGTGGCACGAAACACAGCCGATCCCGCGCGTTACGTGGGCGCTATGATTGAAGTAAGCGTAATCCGGTAGGTCGTGGACCTTCACCCAAGGTACGGCGGTGTTGGTCGCGTAGCTCTCGCGGATCGGGAGGAGCTTTGAGCTCGTTGGGTGGACCACCTTGTGGCAGTTCATGCAGGTTTCCGTGGGCGGAATGGCCGCATGCCCCGTCTCCTCCACTGTCGTGTGGCAATAGCGACAGTCGAGCCCGAGCTCGCCGGCGTGGAGCGCATGGCTGTAAGGCACTGGCTGCTTGGGCTGATAACCCACGTCCGTTGTCTTCGGCGAAGCTCCGTACCAAATCAGGGCTGTCAGGTAGATAGGCGTAACCCCGAGAAATACTCCAGCAAGTTGGCGGGTTTTATTGGCCCAACGAGGGAACACAAACAGCTTCATCGTGGTTATGCTCAAGGGTGAGGGGCCGCTTCGTCGCGGCAAGCTAGGTAAGAAGGTTCCAGCTGGTGGTTGGAGCTGGTGTCGGCGCGATTATCGAAGTCCTTCGCCGGATGAACCTTGGCCGACCCCTAACATGGATGCCTAAGGGGAAGCGATAGGGGGCCCCCGCTAGCGAACTAGTGCGTGAGGTAGAACCAGGGCTTCAGGGCGAGACGGCACAGGGGAGTTATTGGGGAATTGCAGCCGAAATCAGCGACGCAAAGGCGCGTCGTTCGCGCGACTTATATGGATCGCTCGCGACAAATGTAAATGGAAATTCCTGCGCTAAAGGTAAAGTCGCAGGGATTCCCAGGTTCGCACCGTGCATTCGTGAGATAGCGAGCCCGCACGAGTCTGACCGCAAGCGAAAATCGGCTATCCGGCCAACTCGTGATCGGTAGGCGGCTCATGCGAATTCGCCCGGGGAGCGTCACAAAACCAGAAGACCCCCGCCACCGGGGCGGAGGTCCTGTTGGTGGGCACCTCGAAACAAGCCCGGCGGTGCCCGGTCGTTATCGACTGACTAAAAGTCGCGCATCTGCTTGCGGATCTTGCCGATCGCTTGCTCTTGGAGCTGGCGGATCCGCTCTCGGGACAAGTTGTACTTGTCTCCGATTTCTTTGAGCGTGAGCTCATCTTCGTTGTCGAGGCCGAATCTCCAACGAATGATCCGGGATTCGATGGGGGTCAGAGTCTCCAACAGACGCCGAACTTCATCAGACCATTTCTGACCTGCAAGCGCATCGTACGGGGAGAGTGCGTTCTCTTCGACGAGGAAGTCGATAAACCGCCTACCGTCTTCGTCGCCTACCGGTCGGTCCAATGAGAATGGCGTTTCCGCGTACAAGTCTTTCACCTTGTCGAGCTTGTCTCGGGGGACACCTGTTTCTTTTTCGAGTTCCTCGATAGAGGGCTCGTGTCCAGTGCGAGCGATGATCGTTTGCGTGGCTCGAGATACTCGGTTGTAAGTATCCAACATGTGCACTGGTATTCGAACCGCACGACCCTTATCAGCAAGAGCCCGGCTGATAGCGTGACGAATCCACCAAGATGCGTAGGTTGAGAAGCGATAACCACGAGCGTGATCGAAGCGCTCAACCGCTTTCATGAGCCCGATGTTGCCTTCTTGTATGAGGTCAATCAGCGGCAAGCGTCCGCGGTTGTAACGCCGCGCAATACTCACCACCAAACGCAGGTTGGCTCTAACGAAGCGATTCTTCGCCTGTTGTTGTCGGAGATTTGTGGCAGTTATGGCGCCCAAGAAACGCTGATAGCCAGCGGTTTCCGCAAGCACCTCGCGAGCCGCTTCATCGGGATGAGGCGGCTTCACGATCTCCCGCGCGATGCGGTAGGCATTTGCCATCCACAGCCGGTCCGAGTCTGCGAGACGAATCGCAAGCGCGAAATCGGTCGTTGTCTTCGTCCACAGTGCGGACTGCTGAGGCGTGAACTTTCCCCGTTGCTTTCGGAAGCTGTCCAATAGCTCTGCGAGTGCGAGCATTCGCGCAGGGTCGGGGCGATCTTCCTCAGCCATCTGGGCGATATCGACCGCCAATTGCGCAAGCTGGAACTCCGCCGCGGCAGGATACGAAAGCAGGGCCACCCAGTGATTGACCTCGGCTTGCTCCACTCCCTGGGCCGCTCGAAGCTCCTCCTCAGCTCCCATCACTTGGTGGGCAGCCATCTCCCTAAAATAGAGTGAGAGTGTCGAACCACCGATGCTGTCTTCAGCACCCATTCGAGCGGCGACTGGACCCCGGGGAGGGGCGTCCGACATGCGGGCCTCCTTCCATTCCGCGCTTGGTGGAGGGAGCGTATCTGGCCTCGAGCCTTGCTGGCGGGTGCGCTGCCTGCCGGCGTCAAGGAACCGTGGATTAAACTCGGAACGGATGGCGTTGGCTGGTCGTGACATGGGTTTTGACTGGCTTTCAGTGGATGAGAACGTCTCAGCTGAATAATTTCATTAGGTCTGGCCGGTCGATAGGCTTGGATTTTTGAGATTCCGTCTGTGAGCGTTTATGTGCGCTAACGTATGGATCCTCGAAATGATTCCTGGAATTTTCTCTGCGTTGACTGGATGAAGGTGCGCGTGTATGCGAAGGATGGGGTTTGGCGGTAAAAATCTTGGCTGTTTTCTGCCTGACCGGCTTTGGCTGTTCCAAACATCATGCAATGTCCGTACCGGCTCAAGCTCAGTTCAGAATTGTCAAGGCCGGCGGAAGAACTGCCGGCTCGCCGATGCGGCCTCGTGTCCCAGAACGGTTGGGGAAGCAACTTGCTGAGCCAATTGGCCCAGCTTGAGACGATAACGTCGGTCCGGTTTGGAACAACGTCAAGGCCCCAATGGGGTGGTTGGGGCGACTAGGACACGCCTGGAAGGCGTGACGTCACGCGCACTGGCACACTCCCCGGATCGATATGTCAGGGCCCTGTGGGTGGCTCCCACGGGTGTCAGGGTTGCAAGCCCTTATTGGTTAAAACTGCGCAAGGAAGCGCGGATCGTTCTCGAACAGCAACCGAATGTCAGGGATGCCGTAACGCAGCATCGCGACACGCTCCACACCGAGCCCAAATGCAAACCCGGTATAACGCTCTGCGTCGATGCCACACTCCGTAAAAACCTGGGGATGGATCATCCCGCAGCCTAGAATTTCAAGCCATCCGGTGGCTTTGCAAACTCGGCACGCGGCGCGTGTCCCGTCCGTTGGGGTACAGAACACGCACCCAACATCGACCTCGGCACCGGGCTCGACGAAGGGAAAATAGCTTGGGCGGAAACGCACCTGGGTACTCGAGCCGTACAGGCGTCGAGCAAACTCAATCAAGACACCCTTGAGCTCCGCGAAGCTGACGCGTTGATCGACGCGGAAGCCTTCGATTTGGTGAAACATGGGCGAATGAGTGACGTCATCGTCACGCCGGTAGACGGCGCCACCGCTCACCACGGCCATGGGAGGCGTGCGGGTACTCATTTGCCGTACCTGGACGTTGCTCGTGTGCGTTCTTAGAAGCACACGTTGATTCTCAGGTGCGCCTTCCACGCGAACCCAGAAGCTGTCCTGCATGTCGGTTGCGGGATGATCCGGTGGGAACGCTAACTTCTCAAAGTTGTTCGTCTCGAGCTCAACCTGGGGACCCCAGGCGATTTCGAAACCAAGGGACGAAAAGATCTCAAGGATCTCATCGCGCACTGAAGCGATCGGATGCCGGTGGCCTTTCGGCGTTCCAAATCGAGCCGGGAGCGTGAGATCTTCTGGGCGGCCCGAAAGGGCTGCGCGTCGTTCGGCCAGACGCAGGCTCTTCAGTCGCGTCTCGAACGCTGCCTCCACCTGCTCGCGGACAACATTGACACGTTCGCCAACAGCTTTGCGTAGGTCGGAGGGGACCTCAGCCATTCCGCGCAGGAGGGCCGTAAGATGCCCCTTCTTTCCCAGGAATTCGGCTCGGGCTGCGCGCAGGCCGAGCTCGGAGTCTGCCTCTGCGAAGTAACGCTCCGCCCGCCCTGGAGTTTCCTCGAGGGCGGTCGCTAGAGACGCATCTGAATCCGACACGCCCAATTGCTCGGCTTCAATTAGGCTGAATGGCGGCGCGCGCCAATTGCGCGAGCTCTTTGAACGCCGGAACATCGTTCACGGCAAGATCAGCCAAGATCTTCCGGTCGACTTCAATCCCAGCTTTCTTCAAGCCACCGATGAACTTCGAATAGCTGACGCCATTCTCCCGGCAAGCGGCGTTGATGCGCACAATCCAGAGCTCACGGAAATCGCGCTTTCGCAGTTTTCTTCCAACGTAAGCGTATTGCCACGACTTAAAGAGGCAACGAACCGCTTGGCGGTACACGTTTTTTCGACCACCCCAAAAGCCTTCGGTTTGCTCGAAGACTCGGTTGTGACGACGCCGGGGCCCAGGTCCTCGTTTTACACGCATTGCTCAATTCCTCTCGAAAGCTTCAGCCGTAGGGTAAAAGAATCTTGACCCTGTGCTCCATAGCGGAGTCGACCATGTCATTGTTGCGAAGACGGCGGCGGCGCTTGCGCGACTTGCCGTTGAGGCCATGCTGCCCTCCACATTTGGGGCGACGAACTTTCCCGCTGCCACTCAGCCGGAAGCGTTTTGCGGCGGCGCGGTTCGTTTTCATCTTGGGCATCTTAACTTTACGGCCTTTCCTTAACGCGTCGAATCTCTCACGGCGAGCCAGCGTATGAAAATACGGCCGGGGCGCAGGGAGCGCGCGTATATGGCGGAACGTGCAGCGGGAGTCAAGCAGGCTGATCAAGCACAAAAAACCACTGCTGGTATGTCCAGGCCCACGACGCCAAGGAAGGGCCGGGAAGACGTGGCATCGGGGCCGAGCGACGTGGGATTTCTGAGGGCAAAACGGGAGGAGCCAACGAGCCACCGCGAACGTTGGAGGTCGCTAGAGTACTCTGGCTCGCCTGTGCTAAGGCCGCTCACGGTGCCGCGTCGTACAGATATAAACAAGATCCTTCTCATCGGTTCTGGTCCCATCGTGATCGGCCAAGCGTGCGAGTTTGACTACTCAGGCACCCAGGGAGCCAAGGCGTTAACTAGCCTTGGGTACGATGTGGTCCTGGTGAACTCGAATCCGGCCACGATCATGACGGATCCGGAGCTTGTGAGGCGAACCTACATTGAGCCTCTCAACGTAGCGACGCTGGAGGCCATTATCGAGCGCGAACGCCCCGATGCGCTCTTGCCAACTCTGGGCGGTCAAACGGCGCTGAACCTGGCGCTTGAGCTCAACGAAAAGGGCGTCCTTTCGCGGCATGGGGTGAAGCTCATCGGCGCGCAGATTGATGCGATTCGCAAAGCAGAGGATCGCCTGCTCTTTAAAGAGGCCATGGTCGCCATCGGTCTTGAGTGTCCACGCAGCGGATATGCGAGCAGCGTTGAGCAGGCTAGAAAGGTTGTTGAAACTACCGGGTACCCAGCGATCTTGCGCCCCAGCTTCACGATGGGTGGTTCAGGAGGAGCGGTCGTCGACGACCCTTCTGAGTTGGATGAGAAGGTGAGCTGGGCGCTCAAGCAGTCCCCGACCCACGAAGTGTTAGTTGAAGAGAGTGTCATCGGCTGGAAGGAATACGAACT
>JBBSBI010000025.1:0-37297 GCA_038251425.1 Polyangiales bacterium | reverse complement strand
GCCACCGCACTTGCCGTCACCGCAGCTTTCACGCTGCACACGGGTCGCGACCATTGGGAAGTTCTCTTGCGAGCCCGGGCGATCGAATCGCAGTGCTGGGTGCTAGCCGCCGCCCAGTGGGGTCGCCACTCGCACGATCGGCTCACTTACGGAAGGTCCATGATCATCGATCCCTGGGGTACCGTGGTCGCGCAGGCGTCCGATGGGGTTGGAGTCGTGGTTGCTGATTTAGATTTGGCGCAGCTGGCGCGCATTCGAGCGTCGCTTCCGAGCTTGAAGCACAGGAGTCTCTAACGCTTGGAATGCCCCCTCCCGCCCCCTCCCGCCCCCTCCCGAGGCTCAACCTGAGAGTCCGTGCAGGTGGGCACGCATGACACAATAACGACCCCTCACCCCGCACGCTTCTGAAGAATCGGCTCTAATTGCCGTTCCCTCCAAGGAGTAACTCGGGCCTTGCGACCCGTGAGTGTGAGCATGCAGAAACAAAGGTCACAGGGGAAACGTGGGGAAAGATTTCGCCGACGCTCAGCGCGACGCCAGCACCTGTTCTTGGCGCTCGGGCTTATCAGCGCTTGCGGAAAGCTGGAGCGGGAGCCACCGCAGATTGACGAGGTCACACCGAACCCACTTTGGCGAGGGGCGCCATCCATTGCAATCATCAAAGGCAGGAACTTCTACGCGCAGGCTGACGTAAGCCTCGGCAGCACCGACGCAGTGAGAATTCGCAAGAATTTCCGCGTCCTGATCGATAGCACCGAGCTTTCACCCGAAAGCATCACGGATGCCCGCCCTGAATCCCTCACGATCACCGTGCCGGGAGATCTCAACGTCGGTACGCACGCAGTGACTGTTATCACCCCTGAAGGTTTGTCGGACAGTCTCGATCACGCCTTCAACGTCATGGGCAGTGACCAACCTTTCACTCCCGCTGGCGGAACTGTCAACGTCGGAGGCGCCCCCGCAACGCTGGGTGGAACGGGCTCCACTTTGGGTGGCACTGGCGGATCTGGCTCAGCGATGAGCAGCGGCGGCGTAGCAGCCGGCGGCACACTGTCGAGCGGCGGTTCGGGTGGTATCGGCAACTCGGGTGGCAACAGCAATTCTGGTGGTACCGGAGGCTCGCCACCGCTAGTCAACGGCTGCGTCGAATACGACGCCGTCAGCACCGCGTGTATCCACAGCTGTAAGATCGTCAATAATACGATCGACTACTGCAACATGCTTTTCTACGCAGAGACCGCGGACTGCGTGTTCACCAACCAGCCAAACCCTGACGCTTGTGGGCAGCAAACAGCTCCCGGCGAGTTTCAAGTTGGGAAGGATCAGCCGAGCGGCGGCTCGGACGCACGGGCCTATCTCTCTTTTAATGTGAACCGCCTGCCGCCTCCTGGGCACAGCATTACCGACGTTTACCTCATACTCGGAGCCACCAAGAACGCACTCGCCCCCTCCGACAAAAGCGGCGAACTCTGGCTGAGCGAACCCTTCACACGCCAAGATCTCTTCACCAAGTTGCCCGTACCACTCGGGGCGGCAGCCATCGGACCCGATCTTGGAAACGTACTTGCGTTCACCGATGTAGGGTGGTCCTCCCTAACGACCGCATTCACATTCCCGGGCATGGCCTACGTCGTCATTCTCCCCAATAGCAATAATAGCGTGTATTACTTCAACGCGAACGCCGCCGATCCGCTGAATCGCCCGTACATTCAAGTTGAATATCGGTAGAGTTCTGGATGGTTTGGGTAGCGTGTGGTCGACGTCTATCGGAGCCCGGCGAAAAAGGTCCAAGTGCCCTGTTTCGCGAAGTCCGGTATCCCGTGACCGCCGTCGTGTTGGCACCAGAGCAACGGTTTTGAGCAACTGGGATATGTGACGCACGGGCTTGGCGCTGCTGCCGACTCGGTATCACCGCAGCCGTCGTTCGTTTTGAACTCGTCTCTGGTTGCTTTGCCAGATGAGATGTTTTCTGCGTCGTCCATCGTCCCGTGGACGATCATAGCCGCCACCGCCTGGTTGCAGCTTCCCATTGGCCCACCCCCTGCGATGGACACGATGCCGCGAATGAGCGTCGGGCGTGCACAAGAGACCTGTGTTGCGGTCCACCCCCCGTAGCTGAAACCAAACGCAAAAACATCGCTCTCGTCGATACAATAGTTAGTGCGCACCGAAGCATAAATGGCGTCGACAAACTTGAAGTCGTTGCCGTTGTTCTCTAGATCCCAGATACCATTTAAGCCATCCAAGTAGGCGAAAATAGCTTCTGAATTCGAATTCTCTTCCACACCCGCCCATTGGCGAAAATTATCCCCAGTGTCGCCATAGCCATGAAACGCAAACACGAGAGTGTAAGCCTTGTTCGAATCATAGTTCGCTGGGAACGATAAGTAATACTTGCGTGCCTGCCCGTCGACCGTTGGCTCAACGTAGCCGCTCATCGGAGCGCCAGCTTTTCCGCACCCTGCTGAACGCGTTCCAGCAGGACCACCTTGGCCACCACCGGTTCCTGTCGCCTCTCCGTTGTTGGCTTTCCCACCCGAGCTCGAATTGGCTTTGCCGCCCGTCATCCCCTTGGTGCCGCCACTTTTGCCCTGGGCACCGCCCAATGCGGCACCTGAAGTGCCACCGAGGCTCGCCGTAGAACCCGAGCTGCCAACGTTGTCTGTCCCGCAACCGAATGCGACGAGCAGGAGCCCGAAAGCTCCCGCGCCGCGCACTCGCCAAACGGTTAGTTGAGTAGTCTGCTCAGCGGCGTCGTACATAGTCCGAGACCTTTCTTTCCCCCCACGATGGCTGAAAGGGTAACGCATTCAATCTTGGCGCCACAAGCCCCGTACCTTGGCCAGAGCGGGCGGGTAGATCTTGCGCATTCTTTGAGGTGAGCAGTGGTGGAGATTCGGCGCGGCGCCCGCTCCACGGCTAAGCATCCCCAAGTGCTCCCAAACTTGTGCGTGACCGCTCTAAGTCGAACACAAGGTAGTAAGCATGCTTACTATCTCCCAAGGAACAAAAAGGGCAGCTCGCCTGGCGCTCCTGCGGCGCGGCCCCTTTACATCAATCACGGTCCTGCCCCTCCCGCAACGAGCCGGCGGCGACGGGGGCGATGCCGGGGAGCCCCCTTGACTAAGAGCCTGTGCCCGCCAGAACCACAGGTAACGTTCGAGCCAGAACATAAATATCCAGCCATGGGGACCAGCTCCGCACGTAGGCCACGTCGAGCTGAACGCGCCGCTCAAAGCTCGCTTCATTGCGCTCTGTGACCTGCCAGAAACCTGTGATGCCCGGCTTCACTCGCAGAATCACGGCCTCTTGTTGATTCATCTCGGGCAGCTCGCGATCGATGTACGGGCGTGGGCCGACCAAGCTCATGTCCCCAACCAACACGCTCCAGATTTGAGGCAGCTCATCCAAGCTGTATTTTCGAAGAAATTTGCCGGCACGCGTGACGCGCGGATCATCATTGATCTTGTGGAACTCATCGTATTCGGCACGCCGCTTTGGATCTTGATCCAACACCGCCTGGAGGCGCTCTTCACCGTCTCCGTACATTGTACGGAACTTGAGCGCGAAGAAGCGCACACCATCCTGACCCAGACGCTTTTGCCGATAAAAGGCGCCACCACGAGAATCTAGCGCTACCCAAATCCCAAGCACCAACAAGATCGGAAAAACAAACAGGCTGCCAACCAGCGTGAGCCCAAGATCCATCAAGCGCTTCGCGAGCCTAGGACCTCTGAGCAGAAGCTGACGCCGAACTTCAATCCCCAGCACGCCTCCGATATCTTTCATCGGTGCGCCGAATTGAGTGAGATCGTACAAGTCCGGGATCACCAACACGTTGGTATACGAATCCACGTAGGCTTCGATGAGCTGCAGCACTTCCTGCGAGTCAAGCTCTGGGTCCGAAATCACGACCGTTTTAATGCCGAGGCGTTGACCGAGCAGCGGTGCGAGCTCCACGCCGCCCAGGATGGGCACACCTTCGATCTCCGCAAACCGACTCCAAGCTGCCTGTTTACGCACTGATATCGCGAGATCACGCGCAATGGACGACGGCGGTGCGTTCGTCGAAACCGGCTCCAACTGGACGTCATCCTCGCCCCAAGCCGCTCGCATCGTACCTTGGCGCGTTGGGTCATCATCCAATACCGCTACAGGCTTCAAACCGAGCTCCGGATGGCGCTGGAGCGTTGAGACCACAGCCCGCCCCACTTTACTTGCACCAATGATGACGACTGGATGCGAACCCCATGGCTGTTTGGATAGCAGGCTGCGTGTTCCTGACCGAAGCACAGGAACGAAAAACAACGTCGCCACCCACCCCAAAAACCAGCCTAAATGGGTAGACACCGGGAATACGGAACGGTGCGCAAGAAAGCTTACCAACCAAAACCCAAGGAACACGGCGGTTGTGGTGAGGGAGGTGCGCCGCAACTCTTCGGGCGGGCTTTGCCGGGGAACCGCATAGATATGCGCCGCCGCGTACACACTCAGGCAGAGCGGAACAACAGCCACAACGCCCAAGACCACGTAGGGCAGCCCTGCAATTGGGCCAGATAACCCCCCGACGACCGCGGCCCCCAGCAACAATGCCAGCGCGTCGGTGATAACCAAAAGCACTGTTACCAAAAGAGGCTTGCAGTGAACCTTTAGCCCGAGGAGCGAGGGGGACTCCCGCACCTGCTCAACAAGACTCATCCGCTCCTCAGCGATTACGGCAAGAAGCTGCTTTTGTGTTACTAATGCCTGGGTGATTTCACGTGATGTGCAGGCCCCCATGCGACGCAGGATGGCCCCCACGTGGCCCCCTTGCTCGCGCTGTAAGCGCAGTGCCTCTCGCAAGTGCTGGGCCGTGATCGCCTCGCTCTTCAGGAGGAGTTGACCGATCTCGTACCCTCGGCGCTTACGCCGCCTGTAGAAAGCAGGCTGCCCTACGTGCGGCGCTTCACCGCTTGGCATCGCCACGATCCCAGCTCAGGGGCAGAACCCCGAGACCTCAAATGTTAACAAGCCGACCCACCCAACTTGTGCGCGCCGACTGGACGGCGGCACGGGCCACTTCCCTGAGCAAATTGGCATCGATTCCGCTCGCCTCAACCTGCAGAGGTGGACCCAATACAAAGGTGCCCACGTTCGCATCGTCCAGAATACGGGTGGCCTCGTACAAACCAGGAGACAACCGCGTGATACGATAAGTTGTGCCGGCGACTAGAACCATCCCTTTAACGGCGCGCATTAGAATAATACTCCTCAGATTCAGCTCGGGAGCGTAGCTTCATTCGCGAATAATGTGAAGGTGTTTTCAGGAGAAAACCTCCGCGGACGCACTTGTATGACTACGTAGATTGGGCGGTGGACGGGAACTGCCTAGCGTGACAGCCGATGCACTTCGCGCAAGCCTGAATGCTTAAACTCTCGTGCTTGAGTCCGAAATAGGAGCAGGTTTGGGGATCGGACACCCTTGCCCCTCCCCCTCCCCTTGCCCTTGCCTTGCCTTGCCTTGCCTTGCCCTTGCCCTTGCCCTTGCCTTGCCCTGAGGGCAATGCTTTCCCGCCTCGAAATTGTTGCCTTCCTGATACGAGCCAGCCACCGCCCGTTTGCACTCGCTGGGCATGGGGAGTACACATGGCCACCATGGGGCTCCTTGCTTTTAAGTCGCCGGCGCTCGGTGTGACGTTAGTCGCATCATTCGGATCGCTGATCGGTTGTTCCTCTTCCAACAAGGGCGCGGGCTCACCTGCTGACTCGGCGCTAGGGGGTCAGCCCCAAGGCCTTGGCGGCGCACAACTGGGTGGGACAATCAACAACTCTGGAAGCACAGGCGGAACGCCCTCGGGCTTGGGGGGTGCCTCAACGGGAGGCTCAGCGTCCCTTGGGGGGACAGGCGGGGGCTCAAACAGCGGCGGCAGTTCTGCTTTGGGCGGCTCAAACAGCGGCAGCAGTTCTGCTTTGGGCGGCGGGAGCGGTGCGGCTGGCGCAGCTGGCGCTGGCGGCTCGGCGGGGGCTGGCGGCTCGGCGCCGGCCATGTGCAGCCCCGAGAATTCAACGTGCCCGACAACAGGAACCTGTTGTGGCGGAGAGTGTGTTGATCTCGCTCTGGCGAGCAACATCCGGCATTGTGGGGCCTGCGGTAACGCGTGCTCCGCAACAGATTTTTGCGCCAGCGTAGCAGGACCACCCAGCATTGCGTGCTTGGGCGCCACCCTCAAAAATTTGTGCGCCAACGCTGCAGTCGCAGGGGTCACGAATGGATTCACGGTCGACGACGCAGCGAGCTCTGTCTTAGTCGCGGCCCTTCACACCGGATGTGCACCACAACCGGTTGATCGAATGGTCCCGCAGGGAGCCACCAACGTGGTGGATTCGGTAACTGGCAAACCACTGATTGGGCCGGGCGAGCTACTCGTGGGTGCCGGAGGCGATGCGTACAATAACCTGGTGCGCTACCTGAACACCTCACGCATTGCAAAGATTTACAACGAGGGAAACAGCTTTCGTCGCAGCCTGGATCAAAGCCTTGTGAAGGCTGTGTCCAACCTCACCGCAACCCACGATTATCTCGTGATCCAGACCGTTCGCGATCCAGCGACGGGCACGCTGGTTCTTGTGGCGTACGGGTTTGACCAAGCGGGTACGAGCGCCGCCGCTTGGTTCTTCGCGAACGTGATGATGCCCTCACTCTCAAGTTACACAAACACCTGGTACGTTTATGAGTGGAGCGATCTAGGGGCGGACAGCCTGCCCGGCAGCCCCGCCGAATTTCAGCTTGTCGAATCGGGCAATTGAAGATCTAAAACGGCTGAGGGGCGAGACGATACGTGAGCAAGAGCGCACCGAACCAAACTGGTGGGGTCGAGGTTGCAGCTTGGAAATCCTGCCACGTGCTGCCAACGCTGAGCGCGCCGCTGAACTCTTCGGTGACTGCGTAGCCAGCTTGGGCCGTGCCACCGAGCGCCAAAAACCGATTCGCAGAGTTCTGGTCTAAGGAAGAGGTCCCGGCTGAGTTGAGGGACAGCGTGAGCGGCCCTCGGGTGCGCACGCCCGTGAGCGACCAAGTCGCACGTGAATCAATGGTACCGCTCACTCGATCCACTTGGGGCGCGACCCCGAGTGAAAGAGAGACGCTGTGGCGTACTCGGCGGCGCGGCTGCTGGAGCGATACTGAGACACTCCCCACCGGCAACACGCTGGTGAGGCTTCCCGCTGGGTCAACGCTCTCAGTGTACGCCAACCCCGCACCAATATCACCATTCACCGTGGAAGAGAAACGATGCGCCCAGAACTCCGCACCACTTAGGATGCGAGCATCTGTTTTGTTCGTCGTGGTGAGCTGCGCATTGAGTGCCGAGGTCAGTGTGTCGGTGCGCGACACGATCGTTCCCAGGCTCACGCCCGCACCGACTTGATCTTGCCGCGGGTAAAGCACTCGCGCCGGCGCGTTGAGGCCGCTGCCAAAACTGTAGCCCACCGTTTCGGAAAGCGTGAGGCGGCGGGACAAAACATGGCCAAGTGCCGCCGAGCTGCTGGAGTTCGCGTAGCGGATGGGCCCATCATACGCCGCAGTGATCAGCGTGGGCTGAGCGAGGATCGGTGGCGGCGCTGGATTCGGGTCGGTTGGCAACATCGCATCCGGTGCTTCCGGGGCCGGCTCGGGAACAGGAGCCGCAAAGAGGGCGGGCACGCGGAGATTCTGTGTTCCGTAGCTGCCGCTTTGGCTCAGAGTGAGCTGGGCTCGGCGAAAAGCAATGCTCGCTTGGGCACTGAGCGTGTGGCTAATACTTGGCGAGCCAGGCGGAGAGCCACTGAAGTCGTTCAGCGCGAGCCGTGGGTAATACCCAAGCGTCCAAGCAGCGCGCTTTTGACGGAGCGCAAGGGTGAGCCCCGGATCCATCTCTGCATCCAGGCTGACAACATCCGCAGCCAGGCGCGCCCGGAGGCCAACCGAATCTTCAACGGAGAAGCTGAGCGCCTGCGCAAGAATGGATGATAGCCAAATGCCCATGCCAAAAGAGCTTCGCGCCCGCTACTCAACCACAATCACGTCGCCGTTAACCAAAAGAAATTTGCGGGCGGAGGGCTCGCCCCTAACGAGCTCTTCGTACGTGAAACGAATGCGCTGGCTGTCGCGCAACACGAAGATCGCACTATCATCAGCAAATTCGGTGAGCCCACCCGCCTCGGCCAAGCCTTGAAGCAGCGTTGCTGGCGGCTCAAGCGCCAGACGCCCATTCCGGCGAACCTCACCGAAAGCGGTGACTCGCAACTTGAATTCATCAATCACAACAATCACCTGAGGCGCTGCCACAAATGGCGTCAAGCGCCGCTTCAGATCCTCGGCCACGACCTCCGGTGCTCGGCCTGCCATCGGAAATTCACCAAGCAGCGGCACAGCAAGCTTGCCATTCGGCCGCACTTGCCCCTGAATCGACATTGGGTCCTGCCCAAAGACGCGCACGCTCACCTTATCCCCCGGCTGAATCAATTCGCCTGGGCCTACCGGAGGCTGGGCACGATAGTGGCGACCCCATACGTAACTGCCGCTCGGCCCGCACGCCCAAACACCCGCAGCGAGGATGAGCACGGCTCGTCCGGATAAACACGCCACAAACCGTAAGATGCCTGAAGAGACCACAAGAGTTCCGCCTATCAGGCCACGAAACGCCGAACTCCGCAACTAGCGAGGGCGAGGCGCGCGCGTGAAGTTCAGGCTTGCTCCCGAATTAGCTTGCCCCGCGTCAGAAACGGTCGGCACGATTGACGGTTGATGGAACCAGAAGCGCAGGAGTTGGAAGAGCCTTCCGACGAGGATGGGGGAGGCGGAGGCGTCGGAGCCGGAGAACTTCTCACATTTGTGAGCGCCGCATTTCGGCGGCATGTTGGGCTGGCAGTACTGGTTGCGCTGATTATCGGAGTGCTCGGCGTCACCATGGCGCTCTTGTTGCCTCCGCTCTTCGAGGCCAGCGGTAAAATCCATGTGGACCTCAGCAGCAACAACGTTCGGACTCTGAGCAACCCGGGCGGAGGAGCCGCTAACCCGGATCCATTTTCCGACGCCTCAGACATTATTTTGTCAAAAAGCAACCTGCTGGAGCTCGTGCGCGCTGCCAAGGTTGCGGACCAATGGGATGCCACGCGGGGCGCTAAAGGGCGTGCACTAGATTGGATTCGCGCCTCGCTGCTTGGCCCGACTTCGCTCCAAGACAAAGAGAATGCCTTGGCGGGAATGCTGGAGCAACAGCTCCAGGTAATTCCAGAGGGCCGCTACACGATGAGCCTCCGAGTCTACTGGGGTGAACCGCTGATGGCTGCCAAGCTCGTTGCGGTGGGAATGGATCGTTTCTTGGATCGGCGTCTAGCTAGCGAAACAGCGGCAATCCGCACGGCTATCGAACTTTTGGAGAACCAATTCAAGAAGGCCACCGATGATCTGGGACCTGCGCTCGAAGCAGTTCGCCACGCCACGCTCGCGCTCAGAGACTCTGGCAAGCCAACAACGCCAGAAGTTCAAGTTCAAAAACCTGACGCGCATGCCGAAGTGCGTGTGCCGCAACCCGTGGTCGTGGCACCCGTGGCGCCGGATCCTCAGCTGGCCGTTGCCCTGGGCGACGTCCGACAAAAGATGAACGACATCCAGAGCGCTTGGCAGCAACGCCTGCAGGCCGTGCAAACGCAACTCTCAGAGCTGCGTGGCGTGTACGGGCCTTCCCACCCGACCGTACTTCAACAAGTGCGGCGCGTCGAGGAAGCATCTGTCGAGCCCGCGGAGCTCGCGCACTTGCGCGAAGAAGAACGCCGCCTTTCAAGTCTGCTACGCGAGTCTTCGAGCGCCGGCCCCGGAGGCGCGAACCGAACTCAATACCGGGGTGTCGGCGGCGAAAGGACACCCCTTCCGCTCATCGCCGCGGCCACGGATTCTCCCGAGCTGACGACAGCGCGCTCCCAGTTAACGGCACGCTTGGACAGCTACAACGAGATCAAGAACCGCATGAACGGTGCGCAGCTCGAGCTCAATTCCGTGCAGGAAGCCTTTAAACTGCGCTACAAAATCCTGGATAGGCCCGAGCCACCGCGGAAGCCTCTGAAGCCCAATCGCCCGCTCTTGGTTGCGGCTAGCTTGGCCGCGGCCCTGCTGCTTGGCTTCCTCGCGGGTGGCCTGAGGGAGTTCTTTTCTGGACGCTTTGTCGATGTCTGGCAGATCCGCCAACTTGGGCTGCCGCTGTTGGCCGAAGTGGGCCCTCCCGACGAATCTGAAACGTAAAATGCTGCTCGCACTCGACACGCTCTTATTCCTGGCGGGGCTGCCCTCGCTTGCCGCCAGCTTCTATCTGTTTGCGTTGGCAGCCTTGGCGCGGAAGAGCACGGGGCATCGAGTTCGCACTGCCACGCCCACTTTCGCAGTGCTGGTGCCCGCTCACAATGAAGAGCGGGGCATCGCTGAAACCATCGATAGTTTGAAGACGCTCGTTTACCCGGCTGATCGCTTCCAAATCATCGTGATCGCGGACAATTGTTCGGACCAGACAGCTTCGCGGGCCCGAGCTTCGGGTGCGCGCGTGCTAGAGCGAATCGACATGAGTCAGCGTGGCAAAGGCTTCGCGTTGAAGTACGCCTTCGACACGCTCAACTCCGAGGGCGTGTTTGACGCCTATGCGATCATTGATGCCGATACTTCAGTTTCGCCAAATCTGCTCGATGCCTTTGCTCTGGAACTCGAACACGGCGCTCACGCCGTCCAAGCTCACTACACAGTGCGAAATCCTCAGGTGTCCTGGCGCACTCGCTTGATGACACTAGCGCTCACCTTGTTCCACGGCGTGCGTTCACTCGGCCGCGAACGCCTTCAGCTTTCGGTCGGCCTCCGTGGCAACGGCATGTGCTTTTCAAAAGAGCTAGTGCGTGTGGTGCCGCACGCCGCGTATTCCATTGTTGAAGATCTGGAATATGGCATCAAAATCGGCCTTCAAGGCTACCGCGTGCACAACGCGGCCAACGCCAGTGTGTACGGCGACATGGTCGCCAATGAACGAGATTCTCGCAGCCAACGGCAGCGTTGGGAGGCCGGCAGGCGAGCCATTGCGCGCCAATATGGGCGGAGCTTGATCGTCGAAGGGCTGCGGAAGCGCAGCCTCTTGCTCTTTGATCTGGGCGTAGATGTGTTGTTGCCGCCGCTGGCTTCGTTAGTCGCTTATGTTTGCCTAGGCAGCCTGCTTTCGCTCAGCTTGATTGTGTTTTTTGATCAAGGCCTCTGGCTCTTTGCTCCCTTTGGGCTCGCCACGTTCGGCATCGTCTTCTATGTGCTCTCGGGTGTGGTCCACTCAGGTCTCGGCGCGCGCGCGCTTCTGGATTTGCTCTGGGCGCCACCGTACATCGTTTGGAAGCTGGCGATTCGTGTGCTTCGTCTGGGCGCTCCGGGAGCCGAGTGGGTGCGCACCAACCGCGAAAAGCCCGATTCGAATCAGTAGCGCCGCTGCCCGAAGCGGCTCAGTGTTTTTTTGGTCAAATTTTGCACTTCGCGTGCACGTTCCAGCAATCCAGGAACACGCTCCAACACTTGTTTGGCACCGGCTTTAACCTGAATGCCAAACGCCGCGCTCGCTGAGCGGCGGCCAAAGGGAGCCACCAAGCGCACATGCGTTCCATAGCCAAATTTATAGTCCGAAGCGCCGACCGAGAAATCGAAACCGGTGAGCCCCGAATCGAAACACTCCTTGAGCAGCGATTCCATCAGCTGCCAACCCAGCGAATACTTCTTAAGCTCGGGTTCCGGATCGTGGGCGAACACCCAGCCTGACCACACGCCTTCATGAATAAAGCCGAGCCAAGAGGCGAGTAGACGATCACCCGCACGCAGCGTTGAGCAGCGCAGCACCCCCTCGTCGCGCAGCGCCTGAAGGAATTGGCAGTTCTTCGGATCTGCGTAGATATCCTCAAGGCCGGTAGCCTGTAACTGCAACGACTTCCAGGCAAAGCTGAGCTCAAATACATCAGGCGCCGTGTCGTGGACCCTGAAATACAGCTCGCCAAAATCCTCCGCAAGGCGTTCACGCAAGCGCTGATTCTTCTTGAAACGACTGCCCCGCAGAAAAATCATGGCTTGGTAATCGGCGTAGCTGCCAAACCCCCGAAAATCGACGTAAGGCGCGGGCTTCTCCAGCCGGGCCGCACCCTCCGACCACTCAGCAATCGGCACACTGCTGAGTGCGACGCTCGGCAAGAAGAGCGTGCGCTTCTCGGCATGGCTCACTTCGCTGACCGAGAGTGGCTCCACATAGTCATAAAAACAGAACGACGTAATAATTCGTTTGCCTCCAACTTCGAGCAAACGAAAGACTTTGTCGTCTATTTCAAAATCTCGGAGCCGCGTTGGTTTTCCTGGAAAATAGACGCGGCCGAGCGTTTCTAAGAAGGCAGGAGAAGCGTAGAAGTTCATGGCTTGAACGAAGCTCGGGGCATGCAAGCGCTGGCGGATCAGTCAGGCTTGAGCCGGCACGGTACGCCAAACGCTAGGATGCTGAAAGCCCCGGCGGATTGATTGAAACTTGCGCGTAAACTGGCTACGCTCCCGAATTACTGTGGCGATCTACGTGTTCCGAGGACTTGCGGCGGTCTCAGCGTTCAGCCTTTTCTTGTCGGGATGTTCAGGAAGCGGAAGTTCGCCAACACCAGCTAAAAGCTCGACGACTCCAACACCGGGTGCGTCAGCTCCGCTGGGCTCGGGCATGGTGCCAGGAAGCCCAGCGCCGCGAGATGGCACACCATTTGGGCCGGTGCACTCCGGCAGCTATCATATCGGCCCCGTTGATTTCGCCGAGACCATGTGGACGAACTCCTGCGCACCCTATCCAGCTCAGGTTGCGAACGCTGAAGGCCCCTACTTGGCAGGCGTCGACCTCAGATTGAATGGCGATGGCAGCCTGTGCGATGCGTGCGCACTCATCACAACCCGGCTCGGAAAGACAGCTCTCGTGCGCATTGTCACCGCAGGAATCTCCAAAAATTCTGGGGATATGGATCTTAGCACTGAAGCCTACAACGCGATCCAACAAGACGATCCTGAGGGCACGTCCGCGAATCCACGGCCGATGACCTGGCAACTCGCGAAGTGCTCCGCGGGCTCAAAGATCTTGTTGCAGTATCAGACCGAAGCGAATCCCTACTGGACAAGCCTCTGGGTGCGCGCGGCGCGGATGCCCATCCAGAAGCTCGAAGTGAACCCCAATCGGGCCGCATTCAGGGCTCTGGCACGGGCTGCTGACGGCACTTTTACCGATACATCGGGCTTCGGCGAGGGCAGCTTCGATCTTCGGGTGACCGGAACCGACGGGCAAACCGTGGAGGAGACCTTTTCGAACTTCCCGCCCGGCGGTGTCGTGGAAATGAAGTCACAGTTCCAGTGACTTCTGAAGCAGCGGGAACTGGTGATGGCGCACTCGCGGCGCGCAACGCCGTGAAGCTGGGCTTGTCATTGCTCGCCACTTGGGGTGTTGCGCTCATCGTCCGTTTTCAGTTGCCCCGCTATTTAGGGCCAGAGGCCTTTGGTGAGTATAGCTTCAGTGAGAGCTTGGCGACGGCACTTGCGGTGACGCTGACGCTCGGCGTTGATACCTATAGCCAGCGTGAGTTGCCGGTGCGCCCCGAGCACGCCTCGGATTACTTTGGTTCTGTGCTCGTGCTGCGCGCAGCGATGATGCTACCACTCGCCGTCGCGATGTGGTTCGGCACCCAAGGCGCGGGCCACGGGACGAATGTTGCCGTACTCACGCTGATATTTGGAGCGATCTGCTTCGTGCAAGCCCTCAATTCATCCTTCGCCTGCATGCTCCAGGCTTCGAGCCAGGTGGGTGCTCTCGCGATTCAGAATGTGGTGTCTAAGCTGCTCTGGGGCATAGGCCTCGTGGCGCTGATCATGCTGAAGGCTCCACTTCTCACGCTAGCAGCACCTTTCTTGCTCTCCGAGTTGATCAAGGCGTGGGTTTTGTTCCGAGCAACCCGGCGAGCGATCGGCCTACGCCTACGCATCAATTTCGGCATATTGCGGCCGATTCTGAAGGCCTGCGTTCCATTCTATCTCAGCATGGTCGCGGTAGCACTCGTGAATCGAGTGGACATCACGTTGCTTGGATTTCTTTCCACCCGAACAGAGATCGGTTGGTACGGAGCAGCCCAGAATCTGGCAGGCCTGGCGATGTTGCTCACGCCGCTTATCAGTTGGGTCTTCATGCCGTTGTTTGCGCGCGCCAATCATCGCTCGGAAGCGGAGTTCTTTGCGCTCTTGCGCCGCGCCATTGAAGGCCTTCTCGTAGCGGCGATTCCGGTCACGATGGTGCTGGGCCTCGGAGCAGAGCTTTGGATCCGTCTGGCTTTTGGTGCCTCGTTCGCACCTGCAGCTCATTCGCTGCGTTTCTTGGCGCCCATCTTCACAGCCACCTACCTGACGATGCTGCTCGCCAACGCGCTCATCGTTGCCAACAAAGGCTGGCAACTCACGTTCATTACGTTCGGTGGCCTGGTGTTACAAATGCTGATGATCCCCGCGCTGGTTCCAATCACCAGCGGAATGGGTCCCGGCGGCGCAGGGGTTGGTACGGCAATCGCCGTCACCTGCATGGAGGTTCTCACCGCCATTGCCCTGTTCTGGTTTGTCGGTAAGCGATCTGTTGATCGCCAGAGCGTGTATTGCATTGGCCTATCGCTCGGGATCGCAGCGAGCGTTGCAGTTCTCGATCGATTTGCCCTGGCCGAGCAGAACGCTGTTCTTCGGCTCGCGATCGACTGCGCAGTTTACGTGGCACTCGCGCTGGGCTTCAGGGTGGTGCGCCTGCGCGATATCAAGAGCGCCGTTGCTCTGATCCGTACGCGGCGGCAAAAACCTGCCGCTTAGTCCGTGTCATTCGCGCCAGATATGCCCGATTTTCTCCGAGTGATCACCACTTCTGCGGGGCGCACTAACGAATAGGCGGGCACCGAATGCGTGAGGACCGCTCCGGCCATGATCTTGCTGCCTTCACCGACAGAGATCGGGCCGAGCAGCGTCGCACCAGGCCCCACGTGCACGTCGCGGCCCAGTGTTGGCGCACCCACTTGGCGAGTGATCGGATCCACTCCGTGGCCCAGCGTTACGTTTTGGGAAAGGATGCAACCCGGCGCCACGCTCGCATCCTTGCTGATCACGAGCCCATTGCCGTGCACCAACGAAACCCCTGGCTGAATGTCTGCCTTCCAATGGATCTCCGCGCCGTAAGCGTGGCGGAGCAACCTCGACACCACTTGCGGCAAGACTGGCACCTCAGCCGCTTCCAACCCTTGCATAACGCGGATCACGCCCAGCATTTGAAGTCCGATCTTCGTGACCAGATCTTGAGGCAAACGCCCCGCCTCGATCGCATCTTGATGGTACTTCTGACGGTAGCGGCGTCGCGAATTGAAGTCCGATTGGATAGCGCTGCGGGCGACCTCAAAACCGTATTTTAGGCGCATTTATCCACTCCTTGGGGCTTCAGTTGGCGACGCCCACGAATCTGATACTTGAGCGCGCGCAGCGCCAAATACGCGGCTGTCTTCTTCATGGGCCAATCTCCAAAGATCGCGATTCTCGGTAGCGCCCGGCCGGCTCCGAACTCTGCGGCAGCATGCGGCCGTGGTTCCGTAGACCAAATGTGCTCGTAGCCAGCCTCGCACGCGAGGGCAACGTGCTCTTCGGTGAATTCAGAGCGCGGCGTGCCAAAAGGAAATGCAAACTCACGTGTATGACCAAACAGCTGTTCAAACTCTGCCTTGGATTCGAGAAGGTCTTGCTTGGCATCCGCGAGGCTCAGGCCAGTTTGCCGAAAGTGACAGTTGGTATGATTGCCCAACGTTACGCCTGACAATTCAGCCAGACGCTGACATTGCTCAACACTTGCCAGCCGGCACTCGCGGGCATCGGCGAGACTGAGTAAATCGGATCTGAGATTCTCTGCTGTCACGTCGTAAGCACCCACAAAGGGATCGCGATTCGCAGCTCCCCCCGGTAAATCCCAGCGAAATCCAGCACGCGCCGTGAGCTTACGAGGGCACACGAACACGAGCCAACGCACGCTCGGCCAGCGAGAGCAGCGTGAAGCGACGTACTCGGCCGCGTCGCTGTATCCATCGTCAAACGAGATAGTCAGCCAGCCATTTTCGTTTCTGGGGCAAGCCGAAAGCAGCAGCGTGATCAGTGCATCCAAATCCGCGGCCGCACTTGTGGTCGCGGAAACCGGTAGAGTAGGCTTCGTATCAAACTGCACGCGGTGCAAACACAAAGCCAGACGCACACCACGGAGCGCGCGCCCAAGCAATGCTTGAAGCACCCCTTCCGGCAGCAAAGGGTGAACATCAAGGAGTCGAGAAACCGAAGAGCTCTGCATCTCATTTCACTTGAATCAAAAAAGCCCAACGCTCGCGGCGGCACCTGCACCGCCAACCGGCTTGGCGGGTATCCCGACGACCACGGTGTCTGGCGGAACATCCGAGAGCACCACCGCGTTGGCTCCGATTTTGGCGCGCGCGCCAACTCGAACTGGCCCTAAAATCCGTGCCCCACAGCCCACCACGACGTCTTCTTCGATGATGGGGTAGCCATTGCCCTTGGCTGTCCCGACCGTATTATTCCCCATGAAGCTCACTCGTGCGCCCACTTTGGCGTTGCCACCGATCACCACCCCCAGCGTGTGCACGAAATAAACGCCGGGCCCCAGCTCCACATCCTTGCCTATTTCAATTCCGAAGACCGCCAGCTGAGCTAGCCGCAACACCCGGTTAACCCCTGGAATGTGGAAGCGCCGCGCCTGTTCGCGTGCACGCGTGAGGGCGAGCACGCTGAAGCCATCTAGAGCCAGGGACTTCGCAAAGCTTCTGGCATCCGTGGCCCCTTGGGCAACGCGAGAGAGCTCAACAATATCTCGAAGCAGGCTCGGCAAACCTCAAGCAGCTTGCCACACGGCAAACTGCGAAGCTAGCCAACACCTTCCGACCGCATCCAGCGGCATTGATCTTGAGTGTTTTCTTGGGCTGAGCCGTCGTGGAGATTCTGCACCGCACCCGCGCAAAGGTTGGGCACCCCCAAGTGCTCCCAAACTCGCCCATGACCTCTACCTCACAAGTCGAACAGCAGATAGTAAGCATGCTTACTATCTGCTAAGGAACGAAAAGGGCAGTTCACCTGGCGTTCCAGCCACGCGGCCCACAACCCACAATTCTCGGCGTGCCCCGGCGTGCCCCGGCGTGCCCCACATCCGCGCCTATTCAGGTTTCAACCAACGTGCGCCAAATTCCGCGGCTCCGGGTGACGATCCGGAAAAGAGATAACTCACGATACCCGTCTCTGCCGTGTACGCCGACAGCACTCGTTCGATCGCGCCCTCGCTCCCCGAGCGACCGAGGACTGCGACTGTCCCGCCACTGCCTCCACCCGTGATCTTGGCCCCGAAGAGACCTGCGCGGATGCCCTCGCGCCGCACCAGCTCTACCAGAAGATCCGTGTTCGGCGAACCGAGCCCGCAGGTGCCGTAGCTCGCGTGCGATTGATACATCAACTCGCCAAGCAATTGCCAAGACTCCAAGTTCTTGGCCCCCGCCCTCAGCAACGCACCAAAGCATCTGCCCCTGTGGTTCTCAAAGATCGGATGAGCCGTGGCAGCAGCCACAGGGTAACTTGTAGTACGCAGGACGGTCGTGACTGGGTCGCGGGTTGTCCCATAGCGTTCAATGAACGCACCGCCACTTAGCTCTTGCGGCAGTTCTCCCGCATACCGACTCAGGAACTCGCTCGGTGCGATGTTGGCGAGGTGAGCTCCGACTCCTCGGTGCTGTTCGGTTGCGGGCGCGGCTTCGAACCCAAGCTTGGCGCTGAGGATGCGCTGCCCCATGAACGCGGCAACCCGAACTTGTGTGTAATCAGCACCCGAAACAGCATGGCGCACGCCAGAATCGATACCCCACAAGCAAAGCTCATCCGGCAGCCGAAGCGTGCCCAGCACCTCTGCTGGCTGACACAAAAGCTCCAATAATTCGCCTGATTTCCCGAGCGAACACGTCATTTGGTCCATGATGCCGCAGGGTGCACCCACGACGAGATTCTCAGCTTTTTGACACAAGATCGCGATGCGCTCGGGCGCGAGTGAGCGACCCAAAACACCGAGTACGGAGTTCATACTCGCGACTTCAAGCGCCGCGGATGAACTCACACCTTTCCCTTCGGGCACGAGTGAAAACACTAAGAGGGACAAACCGTGTGGGAGCTCCAGACTCAATTCGTCAAGTAGCACCAACAGCACGCCCACCACATAGCCTGCCCAGGCGTGCTCACGATTCGCTTTGAAGTACGCGTGCGCCCGCTCGCACGTCGAAAACCGACCACCTTCAAAGTCGCTCTTCGGAAACTCAAAGTACCTCAACGCGCCGCTCGTGGCATCGAGCGTCGCTAACCGGATCCGGGGCTCTGCTGTTGCCTGAGTCGCTACAAACGCCGCCTCCTGAAGTGGCATCTCCAGCACCAATGCCCCCGAATAGTCAGCAATCCCCCCTAAAACATCGAGCCGCCCCGGGGCTCGACCGACAGCGACAGGCAATCGGCTGTCGAAGAGCGTTCGCGCTTCTGCGGACTCGTGTCCAGCCAGGCCTTCCAGTGCACCCAAGAAGCGAGTGGCTCCCGGCCAGTCTGCGGCACCTGAAAACGTGAGCATCACTTAACCCTCGATGAAGCCGCGCTCACGCAAAATGGCGAGCAATACCGGTTCAACTTGAGCACACAGGCTCGCATTCGCATACCCCGCCCAAGCGACGGGCGTCGTCACGTCGAGCGGGACCGAAAGCGCTTCGCCATTGGCCGCTCGAACGATCACTCCTAGCTCCTCGGCGATCAGAGCCGTGCAGATATCGTACGGGTGGCAGTACATAGCGCTCGGCAAGCCGCGCTCGCGCAGCACCGGCGCCATGAGTGGCCGAAGATCCGCCACGAAGCGATCATGGCCCACCATCAACTCGTGCAGCTGGCCACCCGTGCTCGCGTATTGATCCTCAAAACACGCCGCACGCCCGGCTCTGGGTGCGCCCAAAACGCGCGCCACCAGCTCCTCATCCATTGCTGCCAACACATCCCGAGCCCCAGGAAAGAAACGCGTGAGCATCGCGTAGCCTTGCTCGATGCTGTGCGCTCGCGAGGGATTCACTTTCAATGTCTGAGTGGCCCCCGTCAGCCGATTGAAGCGCCGGGCCTCTGCACCTTCACCCCGTGTGGCCCAAAATACATCGCTCAGATGCTGCTTGATCAGCGGGATCTCGGTCTGCAACGCAAACTCGATATCCTGGAGCGTCGTGCCTGGGCCGCGATTGGGCGCAACACCGGTGAGCACCCACGCGCTGCGTTTTTGGTACATGAGCCCGCGCGTTCCATCGATGGGATCCACGATCACGCGCCATTTGAGTGATTCTCTGGGCTGATCTTCCGGCAAGCACAGGCCCTTTTCCGGCAGACCTTCGGCAATCAGCAAGAGGCCTCCCAAACGCTTCGCGTGCGGAGCGAGCTTAGCATGCAGCAGAGCTTCGCTCACTTTGTCGATAGCAAAGATCGTGTCCGCGACATCGTTATCGTCCGCAATCGCCGATACGGCTTCGACGCTCTCGGTTTCGCAGGCTTGCACCACCGCAGAACGGATGGCGTCGTGCAATTCGGAGAGGACTGGTAAAAAAGCTGCGGCTTCCACGCTTAGCGTTCCTTTTCGCGATTCTGAGACTTGTAGTGTTCGGTGGGAAGGGAACGCAACTCTTCGGCTTTTTGTTCGGGCGAAGTGTCGCTCACAAAGTTGCCGCCCCCGATTTCTGGCCCCGCCAGATACTTGAGCAAGTTGGGCTTTCGGAGCGGCGGATGAAACTCAATGTGGAAATGATAGTTGGGATAATTCTGACCATCCGTGGGCGCCTGGTGCAGCACCATCACGTAGGGCAGGGGCATTCTCCACAGGTTATCGAGACGCACGAGCGCTAGCTTCAGGATTCGGGCGAAGGCATCGAGCTCAGCTGAAGAAAGATCGGCCAGGCTCGCGTGCGACGCTTTAGGCGCCACATACAGCTCGTAAGCGTAGCGTGAAAAATAGGGAACGAAGCTGAGTGCGTGTTCGTTTTCGTCGAGCACGCGCCGCCCATCTTGCTTCTCGCTCTGAATGATGTCGCCAAAGAGCGACCTTCCGGTGGCGCTCGTGTGGGCCGCTGTGGCTTGCACCTCAATCTCGGTTGCCTTGAAGATGAAGTTCGTCGCATAAATCTGGCCGTGGGGATGCGGGTTGGACACGCCCACCACATCCCCTTTGTTCTCGAAACACAGCACGTGATTCACTTGCGGTAGCTGACCGAGCGTTTGATACTCTGTCTGCCAAGTTCTCATTAACGCCAGGAGCTGCTCGTGTGAAAGCTCCGCCAGAGTCAAATCATGGCGCGGTGTGTAACACACGACTTTTGCATGGCCCTCCGCTGAGCGAGCCTGAAAAATGCTATGCGCCGGGCTCACAACGCTTGGTGCGCGCGGTCCGACACAGGGATGATCGTTATCGAAAACGAACACTCCCTCGTACGCCGGATTCCGAGCGTCGCTGATCCGCGAATTCCCAGGACACAGGTAACAATCTGAAAGGTAGCGCGGCAGAAGCGCAGCCTTCGCGGCCACTTCTTCGCCAATCCAAGGTCGATCTTGCCGATGAGCGGCCACAACAACCCACTCTTGGCGCAACGGATGCCAGCGTTCTTCCCATGTCATAAGTATGCCAATCGTCGACGCAAAGAGCGTTCCAGCAGCAGCACGAGGGACAACGAGCGACCTGTTGCGAAGCCAGCTGCATGGCAACGCTTGTGCATTAATTGCTGAGTTAGGATGACGACGCGAAAGCCTTAATCCAAGGGGAAGTTTGTGCTTTGGTGTGCCAGATCCAGCGGAGGGCGCCCTGGATCTGGAGAGGACACCAAGTTGGGGTTGATGCCCTCCCCCGGGCAGACCGGGCAGACCGGGATAAGGTTGCGGGGCCACTTCGCACGCCTACCAGCTGAGCTGCCCTTTTTGTTCGTTGGAGATAGTAAGCATGCTTACTATCTTAGGTTCTCATTTGAGAGGCCTCGCTGCCGAAGCCGAACAAGTGCTCCGGACAGGAAAACACTTACGATCAACGCCGCTGGATCAGCGCCCGATGGGAGGCGCTCCTTATTGGCCCAATCGCTGACTTGAGCTAAGTTCCCTAGAGCCCGCTTTGACCACTCCCGAATTGCCCAGCACCCAGGCTCTTGCCCTACGTCCTCCCCAGTCGGTGGAAGCCTGGAGAAGGCATGATTGGGAGCGGCTGTGGCTCGCGATACAGAGCCGCCCCTGGGGCGCACTGGCGCTGGTCCCCGCTGGGCGAGGAAGCTCAAAGAGCTTCACGCTTGACGTCGCCGTGGCTCTGGCGAGAACGGGCATGGTGCACCTAGGCCGGCAGATCCACGTGGCCGACGGCACTAATCTTACACTTCAAAGTAATGCGCAATTTATTGCCCAGGTGCGCCTGACGATGCAGTCGGGCCCCGTGATCTTGGCGCTCGCACCCACGGCGGAGAATCCTGTGACCGTGCCTCTCGCGCGGAGCGCAGATTTCGCGGTGCTCTGCGCCAAAGTGGGTGAAATGCGCGTGGGCGACGCCAAGAAAACGATCCAGGCCGTAGGTAAACAGAAGTTCTTAGGATCGGCTGCTTTCCGCTAAACGCGTGTGCACGCGCGCACGACGTCGCGCACGCGACTCACGTTGTTCATCTGCACCAGCTGCTGCTCGGGAATGCTGATGTTGAAGCGCTCCTCAAGCGCCATCACCAGCCGTAGCTGGCCAAGCGAATCCCACTTCGGGATATCGCCCATACCCCACGCCATCTGAACTGGCCCGGAAAGCCCGAACGTGGTCGAAATCACTTCGGCGATTTCTGGCTCCAATTCATCGGAATTTCCTTCACTCGTGGCGGCAGCCTCGACACCTCTTGGGCGCGCCTCGGAAGGCGGAGGCAGCTCATCGGACGAAGCTTCCCGCTCTGGGAAGGCTTTAGCTTGTGAGGTGAGGCCCACCTGGGAGCCACCAAATCCTTGGCCAGCAGCCTGTGGTGGCATAAAAACGCTGGTGTCTTCCAAGGCCGCCCAGCCGAGCACGCTCGGATCTTCTGGGTTGATGGCACGCAACACGCGTGCAGGAACGCCACCGGCCACAACGCCACTCGGGATATTCCCGGAAACAACGCTACCCGCAGTGATCACGCTGCCTTTACCGATGCGCGAACCCTTCAGCACCGACACGCGACCCGCCAACCAGACATCCTCCTCAATCACGATCGGCGCGCTCGGTCGCAGGTCGCGATTATTCGCACTGTGATAGTCCGAATCCATAATGATCGAATACGGACCAATCCGCACACGATCGCCAATCTGCACCCGTTCATGGGCCGAAATGGCGGCGCCGAAGTTGATATTCACAGAGTTCCCGATGTCGAGCACGCCTTCATGACCGGTCACCAGGTGCGATTGCACAAACAGCGACACGAAGTTGAAATCATCGCCAATCACGATCTTGCCAAGATTCTCGATGAAGGGCCTGCCGCGAACCCGTGCACGCGCTCCCACGCTCGTGCAATAACGCAAATAGATTGACGAGAGCGCGAGGCCCTCCGCGTAGCGGAACGCTTTACGCAACAGAACGTTGGGAGGAAGGCGTTCGCGATCACGTCCGAGCTTGCCCAAAACTTGGTCGAGAAGCCTCATTGTGAAAACGCCTCCGCCATCGCAACCAGTGTCTTGCGCTCACCCGTGAAGGGCCTGCGCCCGTGTGACACCTGCATATTATCCACCATCAGCACATCGCCCGCTTCCCAGGGAAAAGCTAACTCTGCTTGGGCATAGGCGGCACGGATTTCCGCCAAAACTTCCGGCTCAATTGCGCTTCCATCGCCGTAAAATGAATTCCGCGGCACTCCAAGCTCGGTGTAGCGCTTCAGCAAGAACCCTCGAAGCGTTGGCTCCAGGTTGCTCACATGAAAGAGATGCGCCTGATTGAACCACACCATCTGCCCTTTCGACGGATGCCGAATCACCGCTTGGGCTCGAGCACGCGTTCTCAGCACACCCTGCTCCAACCATTCGAATCCAATATCGTGCGCCGAGCAATACGCCTCAAGTTCACTTTCAGTGCTCACGCCGTAGACCTCCTGCCAAGGCAGATCGATACCCTTCCGAAAATTACGGACGTAGAGCACACCCTGATCAGCGAAACGCTCACGCGTCTTAGGAGAAATCAATTCGTAGACCTTCATGGCGTCGCAGATCGGCGTCTCGCCGCCCGTTTCAGCCGCGATTTGGGAGTAAAACCACACATAGCTGGGCCAAGTCTTGGTGTACGCCATCTCACAGTGGAGCGGGATGGTCGCTTCAGGCGGATATTCCGTGGAGGTGTAGACTTCGCCTTCAACGTGCGAACGCGGTGTTGAGCGTTCCGTGTAAGGCAAAAGCTCGTGCGTCAGCAACCGACAGAATTGATTGAACGCGGCGGGGGATTCAACGCTGAAGCCTCGAAAGAGAATGGCTCCGTGCTCCACGGTTGCGCGCCGGATCCTTTCACGCTCGCGTTCAGCTAGCCCAAGGAGATCCGTGTCTCCGTGCTCGGGCCGAACCAGCGCCGGCAGGGATTCATGGTTGGTGAGCTTTTCGATGATCATGGGGGGGTCTCCGAAACTTGGGTGACGCGCTAATTGAGCGCAAGCTGCCACTGGCGCGCTATTTCTTGGGCAATCAACGGGCGCTGCGGCTTCCCGTTCTCGGTTCTAAAAATGTGGCTCACCTGGACGATCTTGTCCGGTAGCTTGCTCTTGTCGACATGCTGGGCGAGCTGCTGGATAAGATCCGCGAGCGCGATCTCAGGGCCGGTGTGCGCCACCACGGGTATCGTACCGGCAATTCCATCGGGATCGGGCAGGCCAAGCACGCAGAAATCCAGATTCGGGAAGAGCGGGCGCATGGCGCTTTCCAACTCTTCCGGCGAGATTTTTACGCCGCCTTTATTGATCATGTCATCTTTGCGGCCGCGCAGATGCAGGTAGCCCTCAGCATCCAAGAACCCAAAGTCACCAGTCCGAAAACCACCTGCCTCAGTAAAACCTGCAGCTGTGCGTTCGGGGTCGCCAAAATATTCGGTGAGCAGATGCGAGCCAAAGATCACCACCTCCCCTTCCTCTAGGGCGGAGCACGGCAAAAGCGCTTCATTCACGATCCGGATCTGCACGTTGGGCGCCGGCTTGCCCACTGTCGCGAGCTGGGTTCGCTCGGAATGAAACTCAAGGAACGTGCTGCGCGAAGCTTCGGTGAGGCCATAGTGCATGCAAATCCGAGCATTCGGAAAAATCTGACACAGCGCCGCCTTGCGTTCTTCGGAGAGAAATGCGCTTCCCAGCTCAACCCACGTCAAGCGAGGCCCCACGCGCTCCAGCATCGCCGCGAGCCTGCCTTGAAAGAGCGCTAACGCCGCCGGAACTGCCGCTAAGGAGTTGACGTCAAACTTTTCAATCGCAGCGATCATGGCCGGTGCATTCAGCGGGCCGGCTTGCAGCACTAAGCAACCCCCCACGGCGAGCACCGCGCGCACTCGGCCGAAGCCGAACGAATGATACAGGGGCACCGAGACGAATTCGCGCACGTCGGGCGATAGACGCATGAAGGTAGTAATGTTTGAGGTCGCCGCAAGTAGGCTGGCATGGCTCAAAAGTACCGCTTTCTTGCGCGCCGTGGTGCCGGAGGTGAACAAGATCAGGGCAGGATCTGCGGAGGCCCGCGGGCGTTCGAACCCACTAAAGGGAAGGTGATCCACGTGTGGCGGCACAAGTTCAAGCTCCACCACGTGAGCCACCAGTGTATCTAGCAAGGCGCCGGCTCTGTTGCGCATCGGCGCATCCAGTACGAGAAAACGCGCCCGGGCCGCCTGAGCCATCTCTACTAACGTTTGCGGCGACGCGCCGTCTGGAACAGGAACAGCGACGCCACCAGCCAACCAAACTCCGAAGATACTTGCGATGAAGTCGACAGGATCTGCCGACCACACGAGCACGGCCTGATTCTCGCGAGCGCCTACACCGGCAGCATGGAGCGCGCGTGCAATGTCCGCCACGCGCTGCCAGAGGCCTGCATAGCTCAAGCTCCCCGCGTCGGTGATCAGCGCGGGCTGCTCGGGCCGCATCCAGGCCTGCCGCATCAGCGGCTCGAATGCGGAAAGCATCTGCTTCATGCGCACAATGCGCGCAGGATTGCCCTCCACCGTAGCCCCGGGCGACACCGTAGACGCCACGACGCTGCCTGCCATCACGACAGAGCCCGGCCCGATCTTGGCGCCCTTGAGCAACGTGACTCGGCACCCGATCTCCACGTCGGCACCAACCAATATTGGCAGTGGTTTTGGGTCCGGCAGATCGGGATCTCCAATGTTCGAATCTACTGCGAACACATACGGCCCGAGCCGAGTGCGCGGACCCATCGCGAGCAACCGCTCGGCCGCAAGCACACACCCAAACGCTACCTCGACGCCATCGCCGAGCACTAGCGTTCCGTTGCGACCCACACGGATCCGCGTCGGACCCTGATCGGCAGTGATCGTGACGCCGCTCCCCAAAACGACAGACCCTTCGATTTCGAGCTCAGGCGTCCCCAAGATGCGGAGGCCCAAGGCGGAGCCCCCCATCAGCACTTCCGGAGCGATCCGGGAAGGGCCGCCAAAAAGGCTGTCGGAGAACCTGCGGAGAAAACGGAGCATGAACCTCTTATGCAACGAACTGAGGGTTGATCGATCACGGATGGTGCCACTAATGACATCCGCAGGGAACCCATTCCCGCATTTGTGGCGCAATTTCGCAGGCGGCTTGACTTGCGGCGGAGCTTTTGGACAGTTTAGTTCAGGACGTTCACTGGGCTAAGCACGCGCATGATTTTCACACACGACGAGCAGGCTGCTGACTTCTCAGTGTCGGTGGTGGTTGCTACCTTCAATCGCGGGGCGCTCTTGCCGAGTCTCTTGCGGGATCTCGAACGCCAAACGCTCGGCGCCGAAGATTTCGAAGTCGTGATTGTGGACGATGGTTCGAAGGAACCCGTCCGGGCGGTTGTCGAAGCACATCGCGGGCAGTTGCGACTGACGTTGATCGAACAAGCTAACACCGGCCAGGCGGGCGCACGCGATCGTGGCATCCGCGAAGCCTCAGGCCAAATCATTGTGATTGTGGACGATGACATGGAGCTGGCTCCTGATTTCTTGGAGGCGCATCTAGCGCAGCATCGGCTCGGCTATCGCGTCGTGCTCGGCCTGATTCGGCCTGCCGCCAACATTGGCGCAATGCCTATTTTTGAACGCTTCCACGCCGAACGTCTGGACAAGATGGTGAAGGGCTTTAACCAAGGTAGCCGCCCGCGCGGCGTGCACCTTTGCACGGGTAACGTGTCGTTACGGAAAGCCGACTACCTAGAAGTCGGTGGCTTCGATAAAACGCTGAAACGCTCGGAAGATCGCGAGCTTGGCATCCGCCTGGAGGCCGCAGGCAAGAGCTTTGTGTACTCAGAAAGGGCCGCCACGGTACACGATTCCGACCACACGGACCTCGGCGTGTGGCTGAAGCGCGCTTTCAACTACGGCGTCTACGATACGAAAATTAACCAGCGTCACCCACACGTTGACAACTCCAACCCGTGGCGCTTCCTCTTCTTGGTCAATCCGATTTCAAGGCCGCTTCTGCTTTCAAGCGTGCTGCTTCCGCAATTCGGAGACAAGCTCTCGTCGGCCGTCATGTCACTCTCGTTGTGGTTGGACGAACGGGGCCAAGAAGGGCTAGCGCTCAAAGGAACGACGCTCGTTTACGGCCTGGAATATTTTCGAGGGATTCGACATGAATCGGGATCGGTGGGCAATGCGCTGTCGGGCTTGTTGGCGTATTGGCGTAGCAAACCCTAGAAATCTTCATCGATCAGAAAACGCTTCGCATCAAACTTTGCAGTGCGCGGGTCGTCCGCACGACCGCGCAGATCGCCGGCACGCGTGACCAAAATGATAGCGTCTGTCACCTCGTTCAACGCCTGACAATCCACGCCAGCGGCGAGCGACGGCCCATCAATGATGATGAAGTCGTAACACAGCCTCAGCTTTCGGATACAGCGCTCGAACTGATGCGAAAGGATGGCACCCGGGCTCCGCATCGCACCTTCGGCCAGCACGTGGAGCGTGGGCAGGCACTCGCCCAAGCGCCAGGGCTCTTCGGATTGCGTTTCTCGTGTCTGCAACTGGTGCGAAAAACCTGCGACCCAAGGCACCTCAATTTCAAGCAACTGGTGAACCTTGGCACTCAGAAAATCCGCCTCAACCAGCAACACGCGCGGTTCGGCAATGTTCGCCAAGATCAGCGCAATCTCAGCCGCAACGAGCGATTTTTCTTGCGCAAACTCTGAGGCGCTCGTCACACCAACCACCAAACAACCTCGGGCGGGCTCAGATAAAATGTGGTCGCAAAGCTGCGCTCGCACATCCGGCTCCAGCAAGCGGCTCGCTTTCCACTGGGTCTGAAAGAGCGTCACCCTGGGTAGTGCGACGCGATCCGAAACGCGCTGTTCCTCGACGGGGACAGAGCCAAACGTCTGTGTCATCGTCCGTTGAAACGGGAGCCGAGGACGCGCGGACTGTGGCTCGGGTGCGACCGGCGCTGCTACCGGGATCCGAACGCTCTTTCGACTACTGACAGGTGGCGGAGCATCCGAAGCTCCCTCGCGCCGTGGCAGGAGTGGAACTGACACTGAAGCGAGCCACCCCTGCGACGTTCCCAACATCGAAAGGGTCGCGGCAACAGCGCCCACCGCCACACCGAGGAGCAACAAGAGCGGGCGATTCGGCGAGCTTGGGGCTGCGGGCACGATAGCCGCTTGCAACACGTGCGCGCTGGAACCCGGGGGAAATAGCTCTATCACCCGAATAACGGCGTACTTTGCGATCGTGTTGCAGCTCTCTGCGGCTTCGCTGGCGTCACCTGCTTTCAAACTGAGCTGGAACACGCGCGCGTCGACGGTCTCGACTGCCAGTGAAGGCCCGACTCGGTTCAGGAGAGCGTCCGAAGGAGTGAACCTAGCCTGTTCTGGACGTACTCCGGAGCTCTGGTTTCGGCCGAGCAGTAGCCCGAGGAGGCGTGTCTGTGCTTGGGCCGGCGCAAGCTCGGCTCTCTCAGAGCGAGCGGTAGCGACGGAAACAGAAATTCGAGCGACCGCATCATACTCCGTGGGTGCCAAAAACGCGTAACCTACGAACGCGAAAAAGCAGACAGCCGCGCTCAGCACCGGAAGCCAAGTTTTAGCCGAGCCACGCGCGGGCGTTGGCGCACTACTCTTGATGCTCTCGCTCGAGTCACGAGAATCCCGGAGGGCTGAGAAGGAAGGGTAAGGCATCGGGCGAACGCCACCGCTATATCATCCAGAGGCACAAGCGCCCACAGGCGAGCAGGTGCTCCCACGTCAGCCACAGGGGAGGGGGAGGTGGTGGACAGCACCTCAGCTACTCGTCTCAAAAAATTTATCGGCTAAAGGTCCGGCTCCACACGCCGCTCGGCTCCTGTAGGAATTTTTCAAGGAGAATTGAATTGGCGACATCGGTTGGTAAGGCTTCCATTTCATCGTACGTGTTCACACAGCAGACAAAAGGCGCGTCCAACTCGAAGCCTCAGGGAACGCCAACCGAAGCGACCCAGTCTCCAATGGGGCCCGCTGCGCGACTCACCCTGGGCGGCGGTGTCCGGCCCCCAGCGCCCCCAGCGCCCCCAGCGCCGCCGGAGCCCCCAGCGCCGCCGGAGCCCAAGTCCGGCGCACCCGCGTTCGTGGCGGGTGCGGGAGCTGTAGTTGTGGATATCAAGAATTCGGACTCCGGGTACGACAACAAGATCTATTGGTCCGCTGACAATTGGAAGACGCGCCACTACATCGGTGTCGACAATCAAACGGCAAGCGTAAATATCGGGACATTCGCAGCAGGAACCAAGATCGAGTTTGGTATCGATAATGGGCAGGGCGACTTCTTCAAGACTGGGGCGGCAAGTGCCAACTCGGACAACTTCCAACATGCCAAGTCCACTGCCGGGGCCGGTGGCGTGACGATCGGTTTTGAGGATCTGCGAGGCGGTGGCGATCGAGACTTCAACGATGCGATCATCAACGTGCGCAGCTTGCCCGGGCAGAGCCCCAAGCCTGTCGCTAGCCCACCAGCCGCCGCACAGCCCGCGGCCACGGCGGCCCCCAAGGACAATCGCTCCGGGCTCGGCGACGGAAGCAATCCTGGCAACGGAGGGGGCCGCATCAATTCGCCCAACCAAGGCACCAATAACCCGAACAATGCAGTCACAACGAGCG
Source organism: Polyangiales bacterium (assembly GCA_038251425.1). Taxonomy (GTDB): domain Bacteria; phylum Myxococcota_A; class Polyangia; order Polyangiales; family Polyangiaceae; genus JBBRRP01. The sequence continues at coordinate 7,869 of JBBSBI010000025.1, read as the reverse complement.
CTCTCAAGAGTGCCACCGCTAGCGTTGCGCAGCAAATCCTATCGAAACAGGAGCCTGCGATGGCGTCGCTGGTTTCTTTAGCGAAACCCAAGACACCTAGCAAGCCGCCGCCCGCCCTGACCGCCCTATTCATGAAGGCTTCCGAGACGAAGGACAATCGTTCGGGGCTCGGCGATGGCACCAACCCCGGTAACGGCGCCGGTCGCGTGAATTCACCGAATCAAGGCACCGAAAATCCCAACAAAGCAGTGAGCCCCACTCCGACCATTAGTTCCACGATCAGCGTCGACAAAGCGGAAACTCCCGTTAAGCCGCCCACGGGCACCAAGAGCGCCGCTCGCAAACGCTAAAGGCTCTCACCATCACCAAGATCCTGGCCAGCCAGCAAATGCACCGCTACTTTGCGGCCAGGCCGAATGAAACGTATTCCCAAACGAAAACGGACAGAAGCGCGGCAGGCCGGCGATTTTCAGACCCTGCTCGGCAATCAGCGGACTAAGATCACAGCCTTCGCGTACTCCGAGACGAACCTCTTGGAATGCGTGGTCGAGCACGTTCAGGAAATTCCCAAACTGCTCAAGAATTGGCCTGTCGTGTGGCTCAACCTCGAAGGCCCGGGTGATATTGCCACGCTGGAGTACTTTCGCGACCAGCTCGGGCTCCACCCTCTCGCACTCGAAGACGTGGTGAGAGGGGGGCAGCGGCCTAAGGTAGAGGCCTACGATCAGCACCTGTTCATCGTTGCACGAATGTTGGCCGCCGCAGAGCCGCATCTCCTTTCCGAACAGCTCTCACTCTTTCTCGGACCGAAGTTTGTGATCACCTTTCAAGGCGATCAACCGGGCGATTGCTTGGAGCCGCTCAGGGAACGCTTGCGCGGCAATCGCGGCCTTTTGCGCCAAAATCAGGCCGACTATCTCGCCTATGCCATTCTTGACAGCGTCGTCGATCATTATTTTTCGGTGTGTGATTGGCTGGATGAACGGTTGGAAGCTCTGGAAGATCAGATCGTGGCCGGCTTGCCCAAAGACGCTCCCGAGCGCGTGTTAGGCGCCAAACACGATGTGTTGATGCTCAAGCGCGTGCTCAGGCCAACCCGCGATCTGATCATGGCGCTCCAGCGTAACGATCTCCAACTCTTCCGCGAATCAACGCTCCCCTATCTGCGCGATTGTTACGACCACGCCAATCGCCTCTTGGATACCATCGAGACGCAACGCGATTTGGCCTCTTCACTCATGGACCTCTACCTTTCATTGTCCGCCGATCGCACCAATTCGGTGATGCGATTCTTAACGCTGATCTCCACCATCTTTATCCCGCTCACCTTCGTGGCGGGGATCTATGGGATGAATTTCGATACCAACGTTTCGCCGTGGAACATGCCGGAGTTGCGCTGGCGCTACGGTTATCCGTTCTCCCTCGGGATCATGGCCGTTTTCGCGCTTTTCCTCACTGCGTTTTTCTATTTGCGTGGCTGGATCGAACGTCCGAGGAAGCGATAATCCGCAACTCACGTCGCCACTTGAAGTCAACCGAAACGTGAATTCTGCAGGCACGGCACCTTGACAGTGAGCTCTCCGAGCACGAGCTATCTACAGACATGGTAGCCAGCACGTCTCTGTTCGAAACTCCGATCCACACGCTCGCGGGCGAGGCTTCTTCGCTAGCGCCCTACGCCGGTCAGGTACTGCTGATCGTGAATGTTGCCAGCGAGTGCGGCTTCACGCCCCAATATCAAGGGCTCGAAGCGCTGCAGAAGAAGTTTTCCGGGCAGGGCTTTTCGGTATTGGGTTTCCCGTGCAACCAGTTTGGCGGACAAGAGCCAGGCAGCTCGGAGCAAATCGCGCTTTTTTGCAGAGAGCACTTCAAGGTTACTTTTCCGTTGTTTGAAAAGATCGATGTGAATGGTGCCCATGCGCACCCCCTGTTCCGCGCACTCAAGAGCGCCGCGCCTGGTTTGCTCGGCACAGAAGCTATCAAGTGGAATTTCACGAAATTCCTGGTGGATCGAAAGGGCTCCGTGCTCAAGCGCTTTGGCCCGTCCGACACGCCAGAGAAGCTGGAGCCTGCCATCGCCAAGCTGCTCGCGTAGCATTCTCTTTCTGACGCCGATCATGCTACGTCGGGCGCGATGCCCAGCGAGCCTCCGTTCATCCACGCGTCGGCCTACGCGGATCCACCGCTTCAGATCGGAGCGGGCACGAAGATCTGGCACTTTTGCCACCTGATGAGCGGCTGCCGGATCGGAGAAAATTGCACGCTCGGCCAGAATGTGTTTGTCGCCAGCGGCGTACAAGTGGGGAACAACACGAAGATCCAAAACAACGTCTCTTTGTACGAGGGATGCGTGATCGAAGACGCTGTTTTTTTGGGTCCGTCGGCAGTCTTTACCAACGTCAAAAATCCGCGTGCGGAGATCGATCGTAAGGCTGAATATGCGAGCATCCGCGTCCGACGCGGCGCCACGATTGGCGCCAACGCCACGATCATGTGCGGAGTGACGGTTGGGCGCTATGCCTTCGTGGCAGCCGGCGCCGTTGTCACCCACGACGTGCCTGACTATGCACTCATGCTCGGCGTACCGGCACGCCAAACTGGCTGGATGAGTCGGCATGGGGCGCATTTGGAGCCCGAAAGTCCGGGTGCTTGGCGGTGTCCGTTGAGTGGCAATCACTACGAAGAAACGCCTTCGGGCCTGCGTTGTCTCGACCTCTCCGAAGAGCAGCCTCTGCCAGTGCGTTGAGCCATGCAGCCCATCCCTTTTCAAGACCTGCGACGTGAGGCAGCACTGCACACGTCGGAGCTGAAAGCTGCGTTTGCACGTGTGCTCGAAAGTGGGCGATATGTCTTGGGCCCGGAGGTGGAAGCCTTCGAAGCAGAATGGGCCAACTCAGTCGGAACTCGCTACGCCGTGGGCGTGTCCTCAGGCAGCGACGCGCTTCTCGCCACACTCATGGCTTTTGATGTAGGGCCTGGAGACGAAGTGATTTGCCCGACGTATACGTTCTTGGCCACGGCCAGTGCGATTGCGCGTCTGGGGGCCACGCCGGTGTTTGCCGATTCGGAGCGCGACACCTTGAATCTGGATCCGAAGTCCGTTCAGCAGCGTCTGACGTCCAAGACCAAGGCGATTTTGGTGGTTCACTTATTCGGCCGTTGTGCGGAGATGAATGCCATTTTAGCGCTGGCCAACGCGCGCGGGATCGCCGTGATCGAAGATGCAGCGCAAGCCATGGGGGCGAGCTTCGGGGAAAAGAAAGCAGGAAATCTGGGACATGCCGCCTGTTTCTCCACGTACCCCACCAAAAATTTGGGCGGCTTCGGCGATGGCGGCGTGATCACCACGAACGATGCGAACCTGGCGCTGCGCCTCAAGCGCCTTCGAGTCCACGGCGCCAACCCCAAGTATTTTCACTCTGAGCTAGGCGGTAACTTTCGCTTAGACGAGCTTCAAGCGGCACTGCTTCGAGTGAAGCTTCCGCACCTCGAACGAACCATCGCGGCGCGACGCAAGATTGCAGCACTCTACGACACACTCCTCTCGAAGCACCACCAAGAGCTTGTGCTGACGCCGCCCAACTCGGGGCATGCGTACCACCAGTACGTCGTCCAAATTCCGGGGGGCAAACGCGACCAGGTGCGTGCCCTGTTAACCCACAATGATATCGGCACTGAGATCTACTATCCGAAACCACTGCACCTTCAGCCCTGCTTTGCCACTCTGGGCTTCACTGAAGGCGACTTTCCAGTTGCCGAGGCAGCCTCCCGTGAAACGCTGGCACTGCCCATTTTCCCTGGTTTACGCGAGGAAGAAATCGAGAGCGTGGCGTCACACCTGATCTTTGCACTTCAGCAGCACTCCGTTTAGCGACGAACCGCAGACGCTGCTATAAGGCAGGGATGCGACTTCGTGTTTCGGTTGAGGTTTGGTGTACGACATTTGCCGCAGCCTTTGGCCTCTTGCCGGGATGTGGTGGCCAAGCCTTCAGCCCGAGCGGAGCCACAACGGGCGGCGCTGCAGCAGGCGGTGCTACCAACACAGGCGGCGTAGGCCACACCGGTGGCGCCAAGACGGGCGGAACGAGCGCGGGCGGTACGCTGAACGCAGGCGGCAGTGGACCTGCCGGGGGCTCAGGCGGCGACGTGACGACCAACGCCTGTTCGAATCCACAGCCTATTCTGGTTAACGGTTCAGATACTGGCTTCGTCAGTTGCGATAATGGGCTTAAGCACCGCGCCAAGGCTGTCACTTGTGTTTCGAAGCTGCCACGCGACGCAGTCTGTACTGATCTCAACAATCCCGGTGGCGTCGATGGCTGCACCAAAGATGCCGATTGCACCGCGTCCCCCAACGGATATTGCGCCACGAACTCGGGTGGTCAGGTGCCGGGCTGCAATTGTCAGTATGGCTGCGTCTCGGACGCCAATTGCGGCGAAGGCCAAATCTGCGAGTGCGGTGATCCCGTCGGCCAATGCGTGCAGAGCAATTGCGAAGATGATGCAGCCTGCGGAGCCAACAGTCTGTGCGCCAGTTACACCAACAACACCTGTTACCAGCACTCCTTAGCCTGTCAAACCCCGGAAGATTCCTGCCTGACCGACACCGAATGCGGCGCCGGATCCTTCTGCACACTTACCGCTACAGCCTCACGCCAATGCCAGTCACGAATTCAATGCGCCGTGATCGGCAGGCCCTTTCTAGTTCTCGGCACCGAGCGCTTAGCCCCGCTCAGCAACTCAACCGGTTGGCAATCCAGCGACACCTCACCCGATCTCAGCTCACTCGACGCTGCCACCCGTTTCGAACTCGCCGAAGCCTGGGCCAAAAATGGCCTCATGGAGCACGCCTCGATCGCCGCATTTGCCCGTTTTTCCCTACAATTGATGGCAATTGGCGCACCCGCCGAGCTGCTCGCTCAAAGCCAAAGCGCCATGGCGGACGAAACTCGCCACGCCAAGGATTGCTTCGCACTGGCCAGCGCCTTTGCAGGCACACGGCTTGGCCCAGGCCCGTTAGCCATCGAGCATTCGCTGGATGACATCACTCCCGAACAAATCCTGATCACCACGATCCTCGAAGGCTGCATCGGCGAAACTGTGGCGGCGGTTGAAGCTGAGGAAGCGCTCTGCTTCGCGGCGGACCCAGCCGTACGGTGTGTGCTCCAGCAGATCGCGACCGACGAAAGCAAGCACGCGGCTCTCGCCTGGCAGACGGTGCGCTTTCTTCTCGTAGAGCACCCGCAGTTAACGTCTATTGCGCGAAACGTATTCGCCGAAGCCGCACGTGAGATGCCGTCCCTACAAGCGAAAGACGAAACTTCGGCGCTCCTGGCATTTGGTGTGCTGGGCTCGGAGAGGCGCCGGGAGATCCGTCGGCAGGTACAGGCAAACGCGGTGGCGCGGTGTGCCGCAGGGCTATTCGAGGCTGGCGGTTCGTCTCGATACGCCAGCTGAGCTTGGTCAGGGTTGTCAATGGCGCATACTGTGCCATTTAGGCAGTCGGGTGCTTGTTTGGCGTTGTATAGGAACGCTGATTCATTAATTCCTCGCGCATTTAATGGGTGGCACACTCATTGCTCTGGTTAGGCACATGGATGCCGCTCAGTCTGCCTTTGGCACACCTTTGCCGACAAACACACGGCACGCGGCCCCTTAGGAAAATATATGCGACTACGAGTTTCAGTTGAAGTTTGGTGCACGACATTTGCCGCAGCCTTTGGCCTCTTGCCGGGATGTGGTGGCCAAGCCTTCAGCCCGAGCGGAGCCACAACGGGCGGCGCTGCAACAGGCGGAGCTACCAACACAGGCGGCGTAGGCCACTCCGGTGGCGCGAAGATGGGCGGTACGAGCATGGGCGGTACGAGCACGGGCGGTACGCTGAACGCAGGCGGCAGCGGCGGTCAAGTGATAACAATAACTGGTGGTGGTGGAACCGGGGGCTCCAGCGGTGGACCTGCCGGGGGCTCAGGCGGCGACGTGACGACTAACGTCTGTTCGAATTCACAGCCTATTCTGGTTAACGGTTCAGATACTGGCTTTCTCAGTTGCGACAACGGGCTCAAGCACCGAGCCCGTGCTGTCAGCTGTGTTTCTAAGCTCCCGCGCGACGCGGCTTGCACCGATCCCAACGATCCCAGCGCCGTCAGCCAGTGCAGCCATGATTCGGACTGCACCGCGGCCCCCAACGGCTACTGCTCTTTCGAGCCAGACACGTGGCAGGTCGCCGCTCCACGGGCCTGCGGGTGCCACTATGGCTGCGTCTCGGACGCTGATTGTGGCGAAGGCAATATCTGCGAGTGTGGTGATTCGGTCGGCCAATGCGTGCAGAGCAATTGCAAAGACGATGCAGCCTGCGGAGCCAACAGTCTGTGCGCCACCTACGACACCTGCTTCAGTCACGCTTACGGCTGCCAAGCTTCTGGAGACACTTGCCTGACCGACGCCCAGTGCGGTTTGCTCGTGGAAGGCCTCAATCAACGCTGTGTCAGTCAGAACCCGATAGATGGCACAACAGGCTCACGCCAGTGCTCTCGATGCCCCGCGATCGGCAGGCCATTTCTAGTTCTCGGCACCGAACGCTTAGCCCCACTCAGTAACACAGCTGGCTGGCAATCCAGCGACACCTCACCCGATCTCAGCTCACTCGACGCCGCCACCCGCTTTGAGCTTGCCGAAGCTTGGGCCAAAAATGGCCTCATGGAGCACGCGTCGATAGCGGCATTTGCCCGTTTTTCCCTACAATTGATGGCAATTGGCGCACCCGCCGAGCTGCTCGCTCAAAGCCAAAGCGCCATGGCGGACGAAACTCGCCACGCCAAGGATTGCTTCGCACTGGCCAGCGCCTTTGCAGGCACACGCCTTGGCCCTGGCCTATTAGCGATCGACCATTCGCTGGATGACATCACACCTGAACAAATCCTCGTCACCACGATCCTCGAAGGCTGCATCGGCGAAACTGTGGCGGCGGTTGAAGCTGAGGAAGCGCTCTGCTTCGCGACGGACCCAGTCGTCCGGCGCGTGCTTCAGCAAATCGCGACGGACGAAAGCAAGCACGCGGCTCTCGCCTGGCAGACGGTGCGCTTCCTGCTCGCAGCTCACCCGCAGTTAACGTCTGTTGCGCGAAACGTATTCGCCGAAGCCGCACGTGAGATGCCGTCCCTACAAGCGAAAGGTGAAACTTCAGCGCTCCTTGCCTTTGGTGTGCTGGGCTCGGAGAGGCGCCGGGAGATCCGTCGGCAGGTACTGGCAAACGCGGTGGCGCGGTGTGCCGCAGGGTTATTCGAGGCTGCAAATATGGAGAGCCGAGCCTCCTAGAGATCATCGACCGTTCTTCGAAGCTCCTCAACAAACTCAGTGCGTGGACGAATCAAGCCGGCTGATCGCTTCGGCGTTCGGACGTGAATTTCGAGACTGCTTGGAAAAGTGCTGAGGCCTTGCAGCAGGTCATCGTCGAAAAGGTAGAGGGACTGCGACCTGTGGTGTGGTTGAGCGAACGCGGGCGTGCTCAACAGTAGAAATAGCGCAGTGAATCGGAGTGTTCGCATTGAGTGTCTCCCAGGCGGTTTCAGTGAAGGGTTGATTGCGAATTCAACACCGCAACGGCCAAAGCCTTGGGGTGCACGGTTTCGCCCGCCACTCGCTGGTTGACACGACGACAGCCCCCAAGCCATGAGGGGGACGCTGACCATCGTGGAGGGACCATGCACATCCGATCATCCTTAATCCTCGCCGTTTCATCGCTGCTCGCCGCGTGCGGAGGCCAAAGCGATGCCCTGCCCACCGGGGTGCCTGTCTTCACCGAGTTCCAGCCCGATCCCTATCCCGCGAATTCTGAAGCTGCGGGGGCGTACACGTCGATTTCCTCGT
>JBBSBI010000024.1:0-37941 GCA_038251425.1 Polyangiales bacterium | reverse complement strand
GGGCGGAGTGGTGCCAGGGGACAGCATTACGGTCCTCCAATCCAAGAGCCATCGGCAATTTGTCGAGGCGCTGGCCTGGGAGCTCACTGAGCCGGCGGCGGAGCGGTCACAGCCTGAATGCCCTCACTTTGAGCGCTGCGGCGGTTGCGATTGGATGCAGCTAAGTCGGAGCGCGGAGCTAGAAGCCAAGCGGGGGTTGCTAACAGACGCTCTTACACGCGTTGGCAAGCTCACAGCGCTGCCAGAGATTCAGCTTGTCGCGCAGTCGGAGAGCCAAGCCCTGGGCTACAGGAACCGACAGCGCTTTCATGTCAGCGAAGCTGGAACGATCGGGCTCTTTGCCGAAAACTCCCACACCCTTGTCGAAGTGGCTGAATGTCCCGTTTCGCACCGAGAAGTCGTCCGCGGGCTGCGCTTCTTGCGCGAAGCACTGACAAACCACCCCGAAGTTGGCAAGTGGCTCTCCGAGGCGGAAGTTCGATACTCCCCGTTGGCACCGAGTCTCGCCGTTCGCTTGGTGCTACGTCGGTCAGGCTTCAAGCCGGAATTGACGCGCCACTTCGTGCGGCTGTTGGAGAAGGAGTTTGCTCTTGTCACGCTGGGTAAGTATCGCGCGGCCGAAGCGCAGCGCTGGCCGCTCAGCGCTGCGCTTGATGTGTTGGTTCCACCAGCGGCGTTTGTCCAGGTCAACCCGAGTATCAACCAAAAGCTCGTGGCAGCTGTCGTGGCGGGCGCGCACGCGCGCGGGGCTCGACGCTTTTTGGATCTGTATGCGGGTGCAGGGAATTTCTCGATCCCTTTGTGCGCTTCGGGCTTGAGCGGCGTGGCGCTGGAACACTCCGCACCAGCGATCGCCGCGGCAGCGCGAAAGACAGCCGAGCTCAAGCTGGAGACGCGCCTCGCGTGCATTCCCGGGGATGTGGCGATGAGCCTAGAGGCCATGAATCGAAAGCCAAATCCCGAATGCGAAGGTGGCGGAGCTACTCCGGCTTTCGATCTGGTCGTTCTGGATCCGCCACGCGAAGGTGCCAAGACGATCCTGCCGACGCTCGTGAACCTGGGCTGTGAGCACATCGCCTACTTGGCCTGCGATCCGGTAGCTCTGGCGCGGGATCTGAAAACTTTAACCGCTTCCGGTTATCAACTAACAGATCTCGCGATTTTTGATATGTTTCCGCGCACTCATCATTTCGAATCGTTAGCGTGGTTGGCCCGCCTCCCAACGGCCGCGCTTGTCTGAAGCTCGCTCCTGATTTCGACGCAAAACGCTGCGCAGGCCTCGCTGCACGCGTTGCAAAGCCAGCCCAAATTTTGCCTGCTCCTTGGGGGTCAACAGCTTGCTCAGCTCAGCCACCTCTTCGCTCCGCAGACGGTGGATCTCTTCCCACGCCTTTTGGATCTCAGAAAGCCCCTGCCGATAGGCCGCTTGATCCTGGCTATCTTCAGCCAAGAGCTGGCGAATTCGGTTTTGATTCGCGTGAATGCGCCGAGTGATCTCGGATTTCCTGGTATTGAACTTCAGCAGGACTTTCTCGACCAAATCCTTGCGGGCATCGTCTAAGCCCACTTGTTCACTGAGGATCTGCCGGCGCATTCCCGCTAACCGCTCATTAAGAGCGCGGCGGCGTTCTTCCCGATTGGTAGTCATGCGCTGCTGCCGAGCAGCCCTTCTCTCCGGCTCCTTTTGCGACTGCGCCGAGGGAGCGGGGCTTTGCCCGTGCGCCAAGTTCGACGCGCCCAAAAGCCACGTGCAGCCCAAGCAAAGGGCAACCAAAACCCCAAAACTCTCTCGCCTCTTCATCGTTTTTCTCCCGGCAAATCGTTCGTTGCCAGCATCCACACATCAACATCGGAATCCAGTGCTGGACCAAAAAGATCCTCAGCGTTGAATGCTCGCAAGCCATCCGTATCCTCAAAGAATTCGCTCACAGCGAGCACACCCGGCTCCGCATCTGATGATTCCAGATTAACGTCGGCGACTGACTCTTCTTCCTCCGTGCCCTCTTCTGCCAGAGTGCTTGGCTCTGCTAAACTCGGCATCAGCGCGAGCCCACCTTCAACACTTTCGGCCATAACTCGCGGGGGCACAGCTCGCACCGCGACGGCGACGTCAGCGCCGCGCCCTTCGCGCTTGGACTCAATCAGCCAAAATCCAAGAGCGGTGGCCGCGGCCATCGCCGAAACGCCGAGCGGCAACCACCACTTCCAGGCGGAGCGTTTTCCAGCGCCTGCGGGGATATCTTCGGCTCTTGCTGCTAGGCGCGTCAGCTCGGGCCCACTCGGAGCCTCTGCCGTTTGATCGAACAAGCCGCCTAGCCCGCTCTGCTCGTTGGAATCATCTTGGATCTTCATACAGTCCTTCTTCTTATTCATCGATCAAAAGCTCGGCGAGCTTCTCCCGAAGCTCTTTCACTGCAAGGTGCACAAGAACTCGCGCCGAACCTTCGGTAGTGCCCGTGGCTTCGGCTATCTCAAGATAAGACAGATGGGCGTCGAGCCTGAGGAGTGCGACTTCTTGGCGCTTTTTGGGCATATCAGACAGTGCCAGGCGAATTCGCTCCGCAAGCCGCTTCGCCGTTAACTCTTCGACGGGAGTCACCGCATCGACGAGGGCTGCCGACTTCTCTTCGCGGCGCTGACGCCGACGTTCGGAGCGCAGCAGCGTCAGTGCCTGGCGTGCCGCAATCGCGCCAAGGAATGCCTTGAGCGAGGTTCCCGGCTCGTAGTGAGCTAGCTTTCTGAATGCAATCGTGAGGGTTTCCTGGACCGCATCCTCGGCGAGCGCGGAGCTTCTGCAGGCGCGGTGCGCAATTCTATAGAGCAACGGCAGATGTGGACTGACGAGGGCAGAAAAAGCGCGCCCCTCTCCGCGGAGGGAGCGTGACACAAGCTCAGCTTCGACCGACACCAATTCGAGAGCGTGCGGGTTCCGGTCGGAAAAAGCTAGCGTGCGAGGAGGCGGTGCTGTCATGACCTGCATCGAAATCTGCCATGGAATGCCTAAGTGACCGGTTCTGTTAAATGAGCCCCCTTTTTGACCCACAACCCCAGAAAATTGGCGAAAGTTGAAGTCGCCCTGCGGCGTCCTAGGGGAGCGGCTGAGCCCCCGCTTGGGTGCTATACCGCGCCACGAATTCCTGGACCACACTGAGGATGCCTGCTTCCACATTGGTAGGCGTGGTGCCATTCTGGGCGAGCCAGGTCTTTGAAACCTGGAGCGAATGGTCACCCGAATCGACGCTATAGAGCTCGCTCGGAGCCGTCATCTGGTTTCGAACTTGAGCCAGCAACTCGGGAGGACACAGTGGATCGCGGGTGCCTTGAATAAACAGCACCGGTGTTCGCAGTTCTTTCAGCACTTCATCTCGAACTTTTATTACCTTGCCTGAACTGAGCAGCGGGTAACCAAAACAGATCAGACAATTCGCCTTTGTTTTCAGTGCCAAGTGGCATCCAATTCGGCCTCCCATGCTCTTGCCTACCAAGACAACGGGCCCACGGTGCCGGACAGTCGCGGCAGCCAACGCTGCTTGGTGCGCCGCGATCAAGACAGGAAGCGGATCGGGGCGCCGCCGATCTCGCTGCATGTACGGGTAGTCGAACGCATTGACCTTGCCGACAGTGCCTAGGCGAGCGGCCCAGCGTCGCATCCACTCGGAACTGGAAGGCGCCCCGGCCCCGGGCGCAAACAGAAGAAGGGGCTTCATTCCTGGTGCGTGTAGCGCAATGGGCAGAAAGAAGAAGCCGGACTAAAGCTTTCACGCCCTAGCCCGGCCTCAGGAGCGTTGCGACACGCATCCAATAAAACGTCCTAGCGACCGAACACTTAACACCTGGAGCAAGACTCGCAGGATTTCTAGCGTTTACGGGGCCCTAGAAAAAAACAGCGGCTCAGAGTGAGGGGGGATACTCTGAGCCGCTGAGGAGTTAGCGACGGCTGCCCAAGCGGAGGGGGGGATCGCCAAGGCGGCCGTCCGAGATTCTCTATAGCAATCTTTGTGCCAACGGATGGCACCTCAAAACTCCGGGGGTTCCCTTAGTCCGCTTCGACGATACCTTGCATATCTGCAAGTGACATTTCCGTTTCGAAGTCTAGTTCGAAACAGTTGCCTTCTGACTCCCAAAAGTGGCGGCGCTTTCCACGCTGGCAACAATCGACCAAGATGATTGCGCCGAACGTGCGGCGCCTATGGGAAACGAGAAACCTAGTTATCCGGAAGTCGAGATCGGTGATCCGGAAGCGGTGAGCGCTGCGCTAATCAGTGGCTCTGCAGCTTGGAAAGAGGGCAACGAACGAGACGCTCTGCGTTGGCTGCAGCGAGCAACTCTGGCTGCCACGCGGGCCAATCTGGGAAAACGTGCGGGCGCTTTAGCTCAAACGGTGGCGAGTCTTTCATCAGCCCTGGGTGGTCAGCTGCTCAAGGTGCCACAGCTCTCGAAACAAGGCGCTACCGGAGCCACACTGGAAACGGACTTCTCCGATACAACGGTGGTCGATGGCTCCCCTGAGACCATTCCGATCGCTCAGGCTAAGGTCGTTAACGCTTCCCTTCCGAAGCCGAGGCAGGCGCTGCGCGTTGCCGTCGAGCCCGCTCCTGGTGAGCCCAACGTTCTACGCATACAGATCCTGGAGGATGGGCGCGCGCCCGCACCGGGCGCCCACGAGGCATTCTTGGTCCCCGTGGAGGCGGGTGCGGACTTCACGCGCCGCAGAGAATCCTGAGGCGCGCGGAGCCGAAAATATCCTGAGCGGAGCGGCTAGAGGAAATCTTTGAGCATTCGGCAGCGTTTGGGATTTTTCAGCTTCCGCAAGGCTTTCGCCTCGATCTGACGAATGCGCTCGCGGGTGACCTCGAAATCTTGCCCGACTTCTTCGAGAGTGTGCTCGCTCTTTTCTTCGATACCGAACCGCATCCGCAGCACTTTTTCTTCGCGCGGAGTGAGCGTCTTCAGGGCACGGCCTGTTTGCTCGCTCAGACTGCTTTCAATGGCGGCCTCAACCGGACTCACCGCGCCCGCGTCCTCAATGAAATCTCCCAGGCAGCTATCGCCCTCTTCCCCGAAAGGCGTTTCGAGGCTGAGCGGCTCCTTCACCAACTTCAACACTTTGTTGAGCTCGGTGGGCGAGATCTCTAACTCTTTGGCAATCTCTTCGGGCGTCGGCTCACGACCGAGCTCGTGCATCAGGAAGCGTGCCGTACGGAACACCTTGTTGGTGGTCTCCAGCATGTGCACAGGAATGCGGATCGTGCGTGATTGATCGGCGATCGCGCGCGTGATGGCTTGGCGAATCCACCAGGTGCCGTACGTTGAGAACTTGTAGCCGCGACGATAGTCGAATTTCTCGACGGCGCGCATCAGGCCAATATTGCCCTCTTGCACGAGGTCCAGGAACTGAAGGCCGTGGTTGGTGTATTTCTTTGCGATCGACACCACGAGCCTCAGATTGGCTTCCACGAGCTCCGCCTTGGCACGCTCGGTGAGGCGCTCGCTTCTACAAATCTGGTCGTAGGTTGCTTGGGCTGCCAGCGTTGCGCTTGAAGAGAGCTGCTTTTCCTGCATCTGCTGCAAGTGCGCGGTCTTCTGGTGCTTGATCAATTTTTGAATGAGCTTACCGCTCAGCTGCATCTGCTTCAGGATCTCGATGCACTTGCCGCGCATCTCACGAATGCTGAGGGTTGCTTCCTTCTTCTTTTCTGCGTTGACGCCTTTGTTCTCTTCGAGCACCTGCGCAATTTGCTTCTCGAACTTCTTGACCTTTTCGATCAGCCCGAGGAAGCGCTGCACCGACTCTTCTTCAGAGCGGTTCTCGATGTCTTCGAGATCTCCCAACAAGGTGTTGGCCCGAATCTTACCCAGGCGCAGTTGCTCGGCGAGACGCATGAGCTCCTCCATTGCCCAAGGGCTACTGAAGAGCGCTTCAAGGATCTGGACTTGGCCTTCCTCAATGCGTTTCGCTATCTCGATTTCGCGCTCACGGGTTAACAGCGCAGTCCGCGCCATCTTAGTGAGATAGGCCCTTACGCCATCACTCTCTAGACCCGAAGCATCACCCGATCTCTGAGTTGTCTTTTTCAAGCGCCCTGTCCTAGCACCTTTCCGGAAAAAGGGTTGTCCTTCGAGCGTTTTCCGGAACTCGGAGGAACTTGGCGGCACGGGAGCCGCGGAGCGTGCTTCCCAAAGGGTCAGAAATTTTAGGCATACCCCCAATTTCAAGGGATTTGTGCATTATGCTTGGCAGCCCACGGATGACCTGATAGTCGGCCGCATGGCTAACCCGGCTCTGACTGCCCAAACTGACCGCGTCGTCACCATCCACTATGTCCTCACGCTCGGCGAAGGCAAGGAAGTGGACCGATCTGGCGATGAACCCCTCGTTTATCTGCACGGCCACGAGAACATCGTGCCTGGCCTAGAGCGCAAGCTTGAGGGCAAAGGCGCTGGCGACAAACTCAAAGTCACTGTGGCACCAGCCGACGGCTACGGCGAGGCAGATCCTGATTCCACCAAAAATATGCCAAAATCCGCGTTTCCCCCGGGTGTCGAGGTCGGGATGCAGCTCGCGATGGAAGATGAAGAGGGCGACGAAATGCCGCTCTGGGTCAAGGAAGTCACTGAAGACAGTGTCGTCATTGATTTCAACCACCCCCTAGCCGGAGAAACGTTGCACTTCGATGTTGAAGTCGTGGACGTGCGTGCGGCGACAGAAGAAGAGCTCGCTCACGGCCACGTGCATTCTGACGATCACCACCACGGCCATTCCGACGATGATCACCACCACCACTGATCATATGTCACTCGTCGGGCAGCGGCGGCGGAACGATAAACTCGTAACGTGTAGTCCAGATTTTTTCTGCAGCTGGGGGGAGTTCTATCTTAATGAACACTTCTGGGCAGAAGACCTCGCGAAGCGCCCAGACCGAGAATTTTTCAGGCGCAAAATCCCCGGAGACTCGGACCTTTGACCCCACTTGAGTGTTCTCAACAGTGAAGGAAAAACTGTCTACGCTCGGCTCCGGCGTAAGATTTCCAAAAAGTGATTCCCGCGCCAGCAGCGGCGCTACGACCTGCACCACGTTGCCCGTTCGCTCGGCGAGGCGAGCCGGCTGGATCTCACCGCTCACCGGGGAGTCGAACGTCACGCGGTAGTTAGGCCCCGTCATTTGCCCGTCTAAGCGCAAGAAGTTATGCGCGTAGTGATTCGTGATGATCGGCAGTGTGCCCGTATTCTTGAGCCTGTGCTGGATGCTCAGCGTGCGGCCATCCGGCGCGAGCGTGAGCTGCTTCTTATAATGATACCCGTAACCGCGTGTGAGCGGCAGCTCCTGCGCAAAGCTGGCGCTCGTTCGGTTGTGCTGCACACGCCATGGCAGCGCACGCACCACAGGATACACTTCACCAAAGAAATAGGGCTCGCGACTGATGCGACGCAGCTCCCCCACTCCAATCTTAATGAAGGCTCCGCCGGGCGCCGCGCTGTCGTAGCCAAGCGGCGCCTCAATTCCAAACTCCTCAGCTGGGCCATTCACGGCATCAGGAATGACTGGGTCGTGTTTTTCCTGCCAATTCTGCACAAAGGTGTGCGAGCCCACGCGTACGGAGCCCACCATGCCCGACCAGTCAAAGCGCGGCCCGCGATAGTGTCCAATGGCTGGATCCGGCGGATAGATCAGCACCTGGAGCTCCCCCTGCTCAAGGATGAATTCGGGAAACTCCGTGCGCGCACGCGTTCCTAGCGTAGTCGGAGATGCTGGCGGACAGGCGCCAGACGGCGAACAGGCGGAGAGCAGGCCTCCTACGAGAACGAGGCTGAAACCTCTAGTGAAAGGGGTGGTCAGTCGTCGGACACGCACGAGGTACATGGGCCGCACTATAGGCTGAAGCTTCCGACTTAGAAAAGCGAACCTCGCACCACCAGGACACCGACGCCCATTCCGAGCACACTGCCCATGAGCGCGCACACCACCAACAGAAACACCACTCGGATTATCGAAGGGCCGCTGGTCAGGCGAGGCTTGTGCCGCTGCCCACTTAAAGCAACGCGCTGCGCGTAATCTGCAATTGATGGCAACTCTCGGGTCGGAATGTCTAGCTCAGGATCGAAGCGAACTGCCGGGAGCGCCAACGTCGGCTCATCCTCGTCCGCAAGCGCCAGGTGCAGCTGCCGAGGCACCGCGATTCCTAGCGGCAATGTGGGCATTTCAAAGGCGGACACGGATGCTGTGCCACGGCGCGGCGTGGTTTGGGATCTATTTGGAATGGAAGGCATAAAGGTGTGCCCCCCCTTCGGACAAACGCCATACCCGGTTGCTGGTTTTGATCTCGCCAATCTGAGACAAATCTCCCTGGAAACACCGCGTCATTGCGAACGAAGGGCCGGGCCCTGAGCCGCCCAGGAGAGCCAAGGACACCCTGAACCTCTGAAAGCTCCCATTGTAATCCAAGGTGGGGATGCCAAGGCCCGTGCTAAAAGGGTGGCCTCCCAACGGATCCCCTCCTTTAGCGTGAACGCTGGCAACTCAGAGTCGCCCCTCATCAATAAGGCTCCCTCCTCATGCTCCGCCACCCCGCACCCAACGCTTCCGACCGTCGCCAGCCCAGAAACTCCGCTTGGAGGCTTTTGGCTCGGTGGTTAACCTGTAGTCTTTTACTGCTCGCGGCATTTTCGGCACCGAGCTGCGCCCGTACGGAGCTGTGCGATACCCTCGCAGGCGATTGTCCGAAGGTCGGCGCCATCGGCAGCGGTGGTTCGAATGGGACAGGCGGCACCGGCGGCACGTTGGTCTGCACGACCGGCACGGCCTGCAATGGCGTATGCGTAGAACTGGCGAGCGATGCCAAGAATTGTGGTGTCTGCGGTAAGAGTTGTGGCGCCGGCCTGGTGTGCCAAGCAGGCGTCTGCACCGGGACGTGCAACCCCGGCCTAGCCAAGTGTGGGGATAGCTGTGTCAAGCTTGATAGCGATTCAGCCAACTGCGGTACGTGCGGCACCCTCTGCTCCACTGCCCAAAGCTGTTCACAGGGTAGCTGCTCGTGTCCAATAGGTAGTGAGCTGTGCAACGGTACCTGCCGACCGCTCACGAACGATCCCAACAATTGCGGCAAGTGTGGCAACATTTGCGGCAAAGGTGCCCCATTCTGCCAAGCCAACGCCTGCGTTTCCCAGTGCCAAGCGCCGTTTTCAGCTTGCGGGCTGAGCTGCGTGGATCGCCTGAATGATCCGCTCAATTGTGGCGCCTGCGGCCTCACTTGTGGTGGCGGGAAGACCTGCTCCGGGGGCGCCTGCGTGTGCCCCTCGGGTTTCCAGAATTGCAACGGCCAGTGCGTGGACCTCAACGCGGATGGCGGGAATTGCGGCGCTTGCGGGCTCACCTGTGACGCCTCGTCCAAGTGCTTGAATGCCAAGTGTGAATGCGCCAACGGCGGCAGCCGCTGCAACAACACCTGCACTCTCACCGATAGTGATCCCAGTAATTGCGGCGCCTGCGGCAACATCTGCGGGAACGGGAAAGTCTGCGCCAACGGAGCCTGCCAAGACACGTGCCCCATGCCGCTGAGCTCCTGCAACGGAGCCTGTCTCGATCTTTCCAAGGATCCGGTGAATTGCGGCGCCTGCGGCACCAGTTGTGCAGCCAACCAAACCTGCCAAGGAGGCAGCTGCCGCTGCTCAGGCAACCAACTTGCGTGCGGTAATGTCTGCAAAGACGTCACCACCGATCCGAATAATTGTGGCGCTTGCGGCACGGTTTGCGGCGCGCGTCAGACCTGCTCGGGAGCCGCGTGTCAATGTGATGCAACCTCCACGGACTGCAACGGCACCTGCGTGAACACCAGCGCCGATGCCGCCAACTGTGGGGCCTGTGGTAAGGCCTGCCCCGGCGGTCAAGTTTGTCAGGCTGGCCAGTGCGCCGTGAGCTGTACGGCTCCGCTTAAGAACTGCAACGGCGGATGTGTCGACGTGAGCACTGACAGCCAAAATTGCAGCGCCTGTGGCCTGGCATGTGCGAACGGGCAAGATTGTTCGGGTGGGAAGTGCGGATGTCCGAATGGCACCTCCGCTTGCAACGGGCAGTGCGTGAGCACGCTCAACGATCCGAATAATTGTGGTGGCTGCGGGCTCACGTGCACAGGTGGCAAGAGTTGCAGTGGCGGGCTGTGCGTGTGCCCGGCTGGGGCAAGCAACTGCGGTGGTGTGTGCGCATTTACTGCTACCGACAACGCCAACTGCGGAACCTGCGGACTCACCTGTGGTGCCGCGCAAGCCTGCAACGCTGGCATGTGTTCGTGCCCGAATAGCCAAACGGCATGTAGCGGAGCTTGTGTCGATGCCCTCACGGATACCGCCAATTGCGGTGGTTGTGGCCGCGCCTGCGGTGCATCCCAAGACTGCATTTCGGGTGCCTGCCGCTGCGACGCTAGAACCACCTTCTGCAACGGAACCTGCGCAAACACGCGCAGCGATCACGAAAACTGCGGTACATGCGGCAATGCGTGCAGCGCCAATCAAGTGTGCAGCAACGGCCGTTGCCAGGCCATGTGCTCTGGGAACTCTGTGCAGTGCCAGGCCAATTCCTGTGTGAGCCTGCAAAGCGATCCGAACAACTGCGGCGCGTGTGGCCAAGCCTGTGGCAGCGGGCAGAGCTGCAATGGCGGAAAGTGCAATTGTCGTCGCGGCCTGCAGAGCTGCAATGGGACATGCACCGATCCACTCAATGATCCCAATAATTGCGGCGCCTGCGGAAAGACATGCGGTCAGGGTGCTGTTTGCAACGGCGGCACCTGTGGTTGCCCTGGCGGTGCACTCAGCTGCGGGAACGTGTGTGCCAATCCGCTGTCAGACCCCGCCAACTGCGGCAAGTGCGGCAATGCTTGCCCAGCTGGCTCATCCTGTTTGAACGGAGCCTGCGGCTGCGCCGGTGAGACCAACCTCTGCAACGGCGCGTGCGTGAATGTGTTGTTGGATCCGCAGAACTGTGGCGGGTGTAGCAAGGCGTGCCAACCCGGTCAGAGTTGTACCAACGGGTCGTGTCAGTAAATCGGGCATGGGGCGCACCAAGCGCCCCCGTTTTCGCGGACATTGTACACTTACTAAAGTGGGGCGCTTTGCGTGCGTTAGAACAGTGTCGCTCCTCGCGAGCACCTGCGCTTCATGGAAAAGCAAACCTGGCCCGAACTTCGACGACCCTGGACGGGGGTCCGCGCTGTTTGCGTAGCGTTGGGCTTGAGTGTTTCGTGCGGCAAGTGGGAACGCGAAGGCCCACAGATCGTTTCCGTGGACCCACTCCTTTTTGAGTTCGGCCCGCAGCAAGCGCTCCGCATCAAAGGGAACAATTTTTACGTCCACGCCAACGTGCGCCTCAGCGACTCGAACGTCGTAAAGATTCGGAGCACGTTCCGCGTGCTGATTGACACTACTGAGGTGGCTGCAGCCGATATTGCGCCAGTGGATTCAACGGTGCTCACAGCTCTGGCACCGGCTGGGTTAGCGGTCGGAAGCCATTCGGTCACCGTTGTCACACCGGAAGGTCTTTCAGATACGCTGAGCGCCGCCTTCACCGTACTCCCCGTTGGCGGACTGCTAGCAACAGGTGGTTCGGGGGGGCTTGGAGGCACGAATGGGCTCGGGGGCTTCTTGACCGCTTTCGGGGGAGCGTTGAACGGCTCAGGATCGGCAACCCAACAGGGCGGCACAGCTGGGACGTCCGCCGCGGGCGGCACCACCACAGGTTTCGGATGGGCCGCTGGAGGCGCCATTGGCACAATAGGGGGCTCCGTTGGCACGTTGGGAGGTGCCCCAGGCTCAGGCGGCGCAGGCATGTCGCTCTGCGGTTCTACCTGCACCGTGAACGAAACCTGTTGCGGCTCCTCCTGCATGAATCTCTCGCGGGATACTCAAAACTGCGGCTCCTGCGGCAGAGCCTGCGGTGTCTCAGAATTTTGCGCCACTGCAACCAGTGTGAGTTGCCTGCTCGTGAGCCTTCAGAACGTTTGCCAGAACGCCGGCGTCACCAGCGTCTACGACGGTGTGACTAGCGACGACGACGCCAGCAATGTTATCCGAAATGCGCTCAGCTCCGGCTGCACTCCGTCTCCAATACCGCGTACCGTGAGCCAGACCGATAGCGCCACGATTGAGCAGGGCACGGGCAAAGCTCTCGTAGGACCGGGCGAGCTCCTCGTATTAGCCGGCGGCGACTCCGTGAGCACTCCCGTCAACTACGTCAACGCCGCGCACATCGCTCCTATTTACAGCATTGGTAATGACCTGCGACGCAGCACGGATGACAGCTTGGTCACGAAAGTTAGCGGGTTGAGCGCCGACCATGATTTTATTGTCATTCAGGTCGTACGCGAACCGACCAACGGCAGCTTGCTACTCGTCGCCTACGGCTATTCCGCATTGGGCACCACCGCAGGCAGCTGGTACTTCGCCAATGTGATGATGTCATCCATCTCGAGCTACACGGATCTTTGGTATATCTACGAGTGGAAAGACATCATCAACGACAACAAGCCGACCAACGCCAGTGAATTCGCCTTGGTTCAATCCGGGCGCTGATCCACCGCGGATCCTACTAAACCAACGCGTAGCGCATCGTTATCACCCTAACGCACTTGCATCAGGTTGGAGCAGCTCGGGGACGATGGCTCGGAGATGACGCGCCAAGCGCTCCGCCCAGATGGTTTGCCCTGCGTCATCGTTGATCAAATCTTGGCGGATCTCGATCTCAACGTGTGGGAGTTGGCGCCCCTCACCGTACACAATAGCGCCATAATCACTGTCATCGCTCAGCGAATACGGTTCGTTGTCTCCGACCACCAAGCCCGGTTCGGTACGTAGCGCTGAAAGCAAAGCCTGGCCCAGCCTTCGATCTCGCTGATACAACACACCAGCATGCCACGCCCGGTTCACGCCGTGATACACGGGCGTGAAGCTGTGCATCAGAAGGAGCACCGTGGGCGCATTGCGGGCTTTCCGCGCGTCCAGTTCCAAGCTGATGCGCTCGTGGTACGGATTGAAGATCTCGCGCTGCCGGAGCTCCGCATCTGCTACGCTGACAGCCTGATTTCCGGGAATTTCAGTGCGTTCGCTGCGCGTTGCGATCGAGCCCTCGTGAATCAGCGGACGATTGCAATCAATCGCAAGGCGCGAATAAGGTTGCAAGAAGAGGGTTGCCTCGAGCGCCAGCGCTAGCTTTCTCGACAAACCCGCAGCTCCGATGTCCCACGCAATATGGCGTTCGAGATCGGCCTGGCTCAGCCCAAGTGTCCCCAAAACCCGCGGCAAACGCTGGCCTGCATGATCACACGTGATGAAATAGGGAGACACGGGAGACCCGGCAAGGAACTCGACAGCGACGGGCTCGTCAGGGAAAAGCAGGTGACGTTCCATCAGGAGCCGCCGTTCGCCTATAAGGCGCCCAGAATGCGGTTGAAGGTGGCGCTTGGGCGAAGAGCTGCGAAGGCCTTGGCGTCGTCGGGGTGATAATACCCACCGACATCCACTGGCTTGCCCTGCACCGCCGCGAGCTCAGCTACGATGACTTTCTCGTTGGCCGTGAGCTGTTCAGCAATAGCCGTAAAGCGCGCCTTCAGAGTGGAGTCCGCGGATTGCGCCGCCAAGGCCTGAGCCCAGTAGAGAGCCAGGTAAAAGTGGCTTCCGCGGTTGTCGATGCCGCCGACTTTGCGCGACGGTGAACGGTCCAATTCAAGAAACTTCCCCGTGGCTGCGTCGAGCGTATCTGCCAAGACTTTGGCCTTCGGATTCTTGAAGGTATCGGAGAAGTGCTCTAGCGAAACGGCTAGTGCGAGAAACTCGCCTAAAGAATCCCAGCGCAGATAATTCTCTTGGAGAAACTGCTCAACGTGTTTGGGGGCTGACCCACCAGCGCCGGTTTCAAACAGGCCGCCGCCTTTCATCAATGGCACAATCGAGAGCATCTTGGCGCTTGTCCCAAGCTCCAGAATCGGGAACAGGTCCGTGAGGTAATCGCGCAGCACATTGCCCGTCACGGAAATCGTATCTTTGCCTTGGACGATGCGATCCAACGTGAACTGGGTGGCGGCGGCTGGCGGCAGAATGCGGATGTCCAAGCCTGACGTGTCGTGCTCCTTCAGATACGTCGTCACCTTCGCTATGATTTGGGCATCGTGAGCGCGTTTTTCATCCAACCAAAATACCGCGGGAGTGAGGCTAGCCCGGGCGCGCGTGACGGCGAGCTTCACCCAGTCTCGAATCGGCGCATCTTTCGCCTGGCAAGCGCGCCAGATGTCTCCTTCTTCCACGTTGTGCTCCAGAAGCACCTTGCCTTGACCGTCCGTCACGCGCACCACGCCGCGCGCCGGGATCTGAAACGTTTTGTCGTGGGAGCCGTATTCTTCGGCTGCTTGCGCCATGAGCCCAACATTCGGGACTGAGCCCATGCTGGTTGGGTTGAAGGCGCCGTGGGTTTTGCAGAAGTCGATCGTCGTCTGATAAACGCCCGCGTAACTGCTATCGGGAATCACCGCTAGCGTATCTTGCTGTTTACCTGCTGCGTCCCACATCTGGCCTGAGGTACGAATCATCGCCGGCATCGAAGCATCCACGATGACGTCACTCGGCACGTGCAAGTTGGTGATGCCTTTTTCGGAATTCACGTACGCGAGGCCGGGGCCCTTTGCGTACGCCGCCTGAATATCCGCCTCAATTTCAGTTCGCTTGTCGGCCGGCAACGACTGGATCTTCGCCACCAGATCACCAAATCCGTTGTTAAAATCCACCCCGAGCTCCCGGATGAGCACGGCGTGCTTAGCAATCAGCTCCTTAAAAAATACCTGCACCGCGAGGCCAAACAGAATCGGATCAGAGACCTTCATCATGGTGGCCTTCAAATGCAGGGAAAAGAGCACACCATCGCTCTTGGCCCTGGCGATTTGTTGCTCCAAGAAGGCTACGAACGCTTGCTTGCTCATCAGGGTGGCGTCCAAGATTTCTCCTGCCAAGAGCGCCGTTTTTTCCTTCAGAACCGTGACCGCGCCATCCTGCGTCGTGAGTGTTATCGTCGCCGTCGTGGCCACCGGCACCGTCACTGATTTCTCATTCGAAAAGAAATCTCCGGCCTTCATCGTAGCCACGCTGGTCTTGGAATTCGGCGTCCACTTTCCCATGGAGTGCGGATTCTTCCGCGCATATTCCTTGACTGCATTGGGCGCGCGGCGGTCAGAATTGCCTTCTCGCAATACCGGATTCACAGCGCTACCCTTCAGCCTATCGTAACGCGCTTTGGCGTCTCTTTCCTCGGGCGTCTCGGGGACTTCCGGATAATCCGGCAACTTGTAGCCTTGAGCTTGCAGCTCGCCCACGCAGGCCCTGAGTTGCGGCACCGAGGCGCTGATATTGGGCAGCTTGATGATGTTAGCTTCTGGCTGCAACGTGAGGGCACCGAGCTCAGCCAAGTCATCCGCTATGCGCTGTGACGCGTTCACTGCTTCGGGGAAAGCCGCAATGACGCGACCGGCGAGCGAGATATCGCGAATCTCCACGGTCACATCCGCTGCCTTGGTGAAGGCCTGAACAATCGGGAGCAACGAGTAGGTGGCCAGGGCGGGAGCTTCGTCGGTCTTAGTGTAGATGATCGTGGGAGTTTTGGTCATGGGAATTCGATGGCAGGCTAGTCGATTGCCCTGAAGTTCCTATTGTAAAATCGGGAATGCCCAAAGCTTGAGCTGGCACAGCCAAAACACGCCACTCGGGCGTGCTCGCCTGGAATCAGCCGTGGGTGAGCCCGCGGCGAGTCGGCTGTTCTCAGCGGGTGTCCCCTTCCGCTAGGCTGCGGGAATGCAGCGCAGGGATCTACTCGTCGGAAGTGCACTCGGGTTCGCGGACCTGACATTCTCAAGGCTCGCCGCAGCCTGGGAAGAGATCGATGTCACCGAAGGCGTTCGCGTCTTTCGACGAGATGTTGCGGGTTCGTCGTTGGTGGCGTTTAAGGGCATGGGGTATGTCAACGCGCCGATAGCCAAGCTTTGCTGGGTGCTCGCCGATAACCAACACCGCACGGATTGGGTCGATCGGTTGAAAAAAACCACGGTGCTCGAACGACAAAGTGATTTCGACTTTGTACTCTACCAACACTTCGGGCTGCCCGTGCTGCTCAGTGATCGCGACTACGTGTACCGGGCCCAGGGCTCGCGCGACGCGAAAACGGGAGTGATAACGCTCCGCATGCACTCCGTGAAACATCCGAAGGCGCCGCCCACCGTGGGTGTGCGCGCGCAGCTGGTGGGAAGTTCCTACACACTGATCCCTAAGGGGAAGCAAACGCTCGTGATCGTGGAGATCCAGACCGATCCCAAAGGTTCGCTTCCGGCATGGCTCGTCAATCTCATTCAGAAGAGCTGGCCCTCCAATACTATTTTGGCGCTCCGCCGGCAGGTTAAGAAAAGCTTTGTGAAAGAGCTCGAAATCAAGTGAGGCTCCGCT
Organism: Polyangiales bacterium; assembly: GCA_038251425.1. Taxonomy (GTDB): domain Bacteria; phylum Myxococcota_A; class Polyangia; order Polyangiales; family Polyangiaceae; genus JBBRRP01. The sequence goes on along the minus strand of JBBSBI010000024.1, from coordinate 21,476 downwards.
TCTTTGCGGCAGCCGTGCTCGCCCTGGCACTCTTCTCACCACTCACCCTGTACGCCGAAGGAAGACCACCCGAGGTGAAGCTTCCGGAGCTCATCGAACCGTTAGCTCCCGAATATCCTTCCAATGGTACACGCAATCAGCGCGTCATTCTGCGTGTCACGCTCGACACGGAAGGCAAGGTCACGGGCGTCAACGTCACGACGGGCGATGAGCCCTACGCTTCAGCCGCGGCACGCGCGGCTCAGAACGGCAGATTCACACCTGCTGAACGGGATGGGGTCGCCATTCCCGCCACTATCCTGGTTGCGGTGGATTTTACGTACTCGGCGCCGAGCGTTAAGCCGGTGAGTCGGGAGCCGGTTCCGACCCCATCAAGCCCGAAAGCAGCCCCCAATGGCCCCAAGCCAGAACTCCAAATGGTGGATGGCGAACCACTCGATATTGTGGTCACAGCCCCGCGCGTGGACGACACCGAGCGAGCTATTCAGCGCGCCGAAGCGCGGCTCATGGCTGGCACATTTGGCGATCCTTTACGCGCCGTGGAACTTTTGCCAGGCATCACTCCGTTGATATCTGGAGTGCCGTATTTCTTCGTGCGTGGGGCGCCCGCGGGTAGCGTGAGCTTTTACATCGATGATGCGAAGGTGCCTGAACTCTATCATGTGGGGCCCGGCTCTTCGATTCTGCACCCACTCTTCGTCGAAGCCGTGGCCCTTCGCTCGGGGCCTTATCGAGCGCGCTACGGCGATGCGACAAGCGGAGTCATTACGGCACGCGTCGTGCGCGACATTCCGGAAGCTACGGGTGAGGTCGAAGCGAAAGCCTTCGAATCGTCGGCGTTTGCCGGCACACCCCTGGCAAATGGGCAGGCCAGCGTCGCGATTGGCGGGAAAATTAGCCATTTGGAGCCACTCTTGCACCTCATCAATCCCGAACTTCACATGCGGTATTGGGACTATCAAGCGCTCACCAGCTACCGGATAACTCCGCGCGATCAACTCAGCCTGCTCTTCCTTGGAGCCGGAGACTTTGTGAGCCAAGATGCTGACGGCCAAACCGACGTCAAGATCGACAGCGGCTTTCAGCGCATCAAGGGAAGCTACAGTCGAAACCTCGCGCACGGCGTGGACCTTGAGAACTACCTCAGCGTGGGTGCCGAGCGGTCGCGTTTCAATACCACCAACGAAAGCTTCAAGACTCATTCCATCGGCGTCGGCAGTGCGTTGACTTACGTGGCTTCGGAGCACTGGGAGTGGGCCAGCGGGCTCGCCCTCGATGCCACGGACTACGACACGTCGGGTGCACCCACGTTCATTGGAGAGCCCAACAACATTGCCGTTAGCCGCACCGACTATCAGCCTGCGTGGTGGACAGAGGGGCGGCTTTCGCCGGAGGATCGCGTGCATTTCGACGCTGGCCTGCGTTTTTCTGGCTATCAGTCGCGAGAAGCCAGAGCGCTCGGCATCGAACCCCGAATCTCGTCGACTCTCGATCTCAGCCACTACTGGAAAGCGATCTTGGCAGTCGGCTACAGCACTCAAGCCCCCACGGCCGTCGTCCCAACTCCCGCCGTGCGCCCCGCCGAATTGCGCGGTGGCGTGCAACAGGCGCTCGCACGCGCAGCGACACTCCGCTACGCGATACCTCAAGTCGTCACCGCCGAAGCGACTGGCTTCTACAATGAGTACTTAGATCTCTCCGATCCGCTCTCCCTCTCCACGGCTCCCGATCCGCTTCAAATCGGCAGCACGCCCGAAGGAGCTCAACCTCCCCAAGAGGATTTCAACTTCACGCTGCACCCTAAAGGTCGAGCTTTTGGCCTAGAACTAATGCTGCGCCGGCCATTCTCAAACAGGCTATCCGGCACACTCGCGTACACGCTCTCTCGTTCTACACGCCACATCGGTGGGCTTGATGTGCCTTCGAGCTTTGATCGCACGCACGTTCTGAACACCACGTTGGGCTACAACCTGGGCCATGGCTACTACGCGAGCACGCGTTTCCTCACCTATTCTGGGCTTCCCGTTCGCCGTTTCGGCGATACGGGAGGGCGCACTGGTGATCGCAGCAAGGCATTTGTGCGCTGGGATTTGCGCTTCTCTAAATCCTTCAAGACGAGCTGGAGCGATCTGATGCTGATCGTGGAAATGCTGAACGCCACCTTTCAAGACGAGGTCTTGGGTGTGTCTTGCTTTCCGAAGGGCTGCGTCACAGCCACTTTTGGCCCCGTGAGCGTGCCCTCGATCGGCCTGCGGGGTACTTTTGGAGGCGGGCGTTCGGATTCCACGGCACAGGGGCAGTTTGAGTAGATAGACTCACCACTAAGGCAATCCAAGTGAAGTCGCAAATTCAGATACTGTCTTAAAAAACGCCGGATCCACCTGGTAAGCATCGGCGTGCCCGCCCTCGACCATCGCAAACTGACGCGGCGCCTGCGCAAGCTCAAACAAGCGGCGCCCATGCACGATCGGTACAGCTTCATCATGTCGAGCGTGAACAAAGAGCTTGGGCAATGCAACGTGTGCAATCTTATCAACCGAAGCAAATTGATTGCGTGCGAGCCAAGCCACCGGCAGCCAGGGATACAACTCGGCGCCTCGAATTGGCACCGAAAGCAACGCTCCTTCGACGATGAGTCCCTTCGCCCGCACGCGCGTTGCGAGATCGATCGCCACGGCAGAGCCCAGCGAATATCCGTAGATCAGAATCCGATCTTCGGGCACCGCCAAGTCACGCTTCAGGTACGCGTGGGCCGCAACCGCGGCGCGATAACAGCCAGCTTCCGACGGCTCCCCTGCGCTTCGGCCATAGCCTGGGTAGTCGACGGCAAAGACGCCAAATCCTAGCTGATGAAAGCGCGCCCAAGCTTCGTTGTATCCAGGCGTGCCCACGTTCCCGGAGGCTCCGTGAAAGTAGAGAAGCCAGCCTGGGTTGCTTCGGGGCACACCGTCTACAGTGGGCGGGGATATGACGCGTGCCGAGAGCTCCAGCCCGTCCCCACCGTGAAAGCTAACGTCGTGATAAGGCAAGGCGAGAGCCACCGCGGGAGGCTCAAGAGTGCCCTTGACCGGAGCGAACAGAAGAGAATTCTCGTTCGCACGGAACCACAACAACACCGCCGCATAGGCGACGAGCAGCACAACAAAGAACACCCAACCTACGCGCAACCACATGGAGGCGGCATGCTACCTGACAATGAGCTTGGCTCAATCAGGCGACAGCCGCGGCAATCACTTTGCCCGACGTCATCGATGATTCTATGACGTCGTTCGGCACACCGAGCAACGCGTTAAACGTCTTTCCCGTTGAAGCGAGTGTTTGCTCAGGCGGAATGTCTCCTGTCGCAGAGAGCATGCCCGTAACTGAGTCGATCCCACCCGCAATGTAGTCGTCGTTGGCTATCGTCGGCACCAAGCCGCCAATCACGCCAGCTTTCACGTTCTTGCCGATCATGACCGTGACGTGATGGCCCGCCCAATGATCCCTGCCCTCAGTCCCCTTTTTCTTCAAAGTGCGTCCAAACACGTTCATCATCGCGAACGTGACCTTGTCTTCAAGACCATTGTCCTTGAGCGCCTGCATCAGCGTGGCAATGTAGCCCACCCCCGCCGTTTGCTCGGGCACCTCACGTTCCATGAGCAAGTTATCCGTGTGATTGTCGCCGCCAAAGGCAAAGCGGACCAGCATGGCGGGGGCCACATTCATCTTGATCAATGCGACCGCCGCAGTGATCTGACCAGGCTCTTTGTCAGTGGTGATTTGAGCCAGCATCGCCAGAAGATCTTGCGATATCGATCGAGCTTGGGTGCGCGACTGCACCAGATTGTCGAGGTACGAAAGCTGAGCCCGAGTGCCGTTCGTCTTGAGCACGCCGTAGATTTGATCGACCGCGGAATCTCTCAGCTTCTGCAAGCCTCCCAGCGCTGACGTATCATTCCCGAGCAAATCGCGGAGAGCGGTGGGTAGGAGATTGGGCAAATTCCGACCCGAATAGGTGAAGGTTGTGCCCGCACCGACCGAAACCGGCGCTTGCTGAACTGTTTGAAAACAGCCAGAAAGGTGCTTTGCCGCAATAGATGCGATCATTTCGGAGCGCACCGTGGCACCCATCATGCGCATGACCTTCGGAAGATTGGGGTGATTGTTCGTGAGCGTGCTGTGGTGGATGAAGGCCGTTCTATCCAGCACCGTTTGAGGCAACGTGCTCCAGATCTTGGCGCCCATGACACTGTTCCCACCCAACATCATCGGCGTGGCGGCCATCGAGGGATCCGCCGCGTGCACGATATCCGGGAAGGCGTAACTGCCGGGCACGTTGGCATTCACAGCATCTCCGTTGCCGGAAATACTCATGATCAGGTATTGACCCTTCGTTGCATCACACGCTGCCTGCCCCTTCACAGGAGCTAGTGGGCGCAAGAGAAAGGAAGCCGGCAAACCGGTGGCAAGTGCCGTCAGTCCTACGCCGCTGGCACCAAACAATAACTTGAGAGCATCTCGACGTTCCATAAATTCCTCAGAGTCCGGAAGACACACCCAATGGAGATGAACACGCCACCACGAAGGTGGAGCGCAGCGCATCTGTGTCCTTGGCCTGGGCCGCGATGGCCTGATCGTAATGTGAAGACAGCACACCGAGGAGCGGAGTGAATCTGGGGTCTGATGGGGGTACACCCATGACAATGCTGACAAAGTCGTTGAACGCGGCATCCTTCTGAGTCGGGGCCCACTTGGGCATCGCAGAGCCAATCAGACCGCTAGAAATTGACGAACAGATCTTCTCTGTGCCGTTCGAGAAAAAGAGATTGGGGTCGCGAGGCAGGATGGCGCGCGGCTCACCTCGAGCGAAGCCCGCATTGGGTACGCCGAGTGCAAGCTTGGTGACAGCCTTTGTGATCGAAGTGCCCAGCGAATTTTGACCCACCGCGTTGCACGCATCCACAATCCCCAGGCGCTCAGTCAAACGCGCACAGAAGACTTCCCGGCGTGCAATGCCGACGGCAGGACCAAAATCAGTTGAGGTTTTGGTAGGTTGAGCAAACGTAACAACGGGCGACGAAAACGTTTCCGTGATGAGATCCTTCAGCCGATAGCCACCGGCTTTGAAGGCATTGCCGATCCTCGTGAGCTCGGGATCGTCTGCCGAGCAATCACCGGAATTGGCGTACTCACAGAACTTCTGAACCCAAGCCGTGGCGTAGCCGGGGTGTTGGACAATGCCATTGGCGAGGTCAGAAATACCGTTCCCAGGGAGCGCCGGGCTGTTGAAAACTGTGAAGATGCTCGTGGGTGGCACCGGCTTTCCAAGCTTGGTGTCCATCGAGAGCCGTCGCGAGTAGTAGACCGAGTAGCTCTGGTGGAAGAATTCGCGTGCCGGATCCAAGGTGACGTGGCAGGCGTAACAGGGAGTGCCGGGTGCGGCGTGTTCGCCCTGGAGGTTGGAATCATCGAGTGGGATGGCCGTGCCAATTGGCTCAATGCTTCTTCCGAGTGCAACGATGAGCGATTGGTTCACGGTGACGCGAAACATGTTGCTGTCGTTGGTGGCCCAGCGCCCAAAGAACGCAGGGGTGGTCATGAATCCAATGCGATCGGTATCGAGCACGAGCTCATTCGCGTTGCGAAGCACGGAAGGGTCCCAAAACGCTGTCTTCTTCTCGGCGGCGGTGGGGCGACGAATGGTAACCAGCTTGTACGTGGACCAATCGGCGTCAGTGAACGGAGTCTCCACCTTGCAGTTCACCACGGGCCCAAAACCCATCATCATCTGAAAGGCGCTCACTAAAATGGCAGGGCCCTTCTTCGTCGCCGGTCCACAGGGACTTCCTGCGACGGGCGTGTAGGTCCACTTCATGTAGTTCGGAGACTGCGGATTGAGCGTGTCCGAAAGCGGGATGGCTGCATTGCCATCTGCGGTGCTGAGAAACTGCGCCATTTGCGTGTTGCTCGGCAACAGCCACGGAACCTCCACCGAATTGGTCTTCACGTCGGAGACAGGTGCCGCATCGATGTACGAAAGCGCGATCATGAGTGGCAGGTTCAACATGAAGCTGCGTGTGGTCACGGTTTGCGTAAATGGCTGATCTCCGGCCACCACAAGCTCCCAACCTGTGCGCGCAAAGCTCCCGGACAAGCTCTTAAGGAACAAATCCCGCGCCGGCCAGGCCTGGATATTCACGCCACCATATTGATCATTAAGATCAGTAATCTCGGCGCCGTCCTGCTGAAAGGCTTGCGTGAAGAACTCCAGCATCTTGGTCTTGAAGCTTGGCAGTGTCATCCACTCACCGATCAACTCCTTCAGCGTCGTGGGATCGGCGTTCACGCGCAGGTACTCGGCATCCGTGAGCGGCAAGCCCGTGAGAAGATCCTTCACTTTGGTTGCGTAGACCTGCGGAGTGAACGCGTCGAACGGCTCGACGGGAACAATCGGTGCGCTGGGATCGGTCACAACCGGAGTTGTGGTTGAGCCGGTGGGTACTCCGGGGGTTCCAGGCTCAGCCGATGAACCTGGCACTCCTGGCAGTCCCGGTTGCATTCCAGCGGTATTGCTTGATCCCAGGCCAGACGGCCCTTTAGCCGAGGTGTTGCAGCCCGAAAGGCCACCAACGGTGAGCCCTGCGGCAAGGACGAGTCCGACATGCACACTTCGCCGAGTTCTTTTCATAACGCTCTGGTCCTTGCGGTGCTTAACTTGCGGCCGCTTTTCCTACTCCCAGCATCGGGACGCCAAGGGTACAGCGCCGTATCGTCCCCCGGCGGGCTTAAGTTAAAAGGATTCAACAATTAGGTTGAAGGAACGAGCGAATTTTCCGCCAACAGCGCGTTTGATTGAGTTCCGACGACTCAATACCAAACGCGCATGCCAGCCATTGGACCGTAGAAACCCACCGTTTCAAAGGCCAAGAGGTCATACCCACCGAAAATCTCCACGCGGTTGAGCATGGCGCCCACGGTGGCACTGGCACGAAACAGGTTGGACTCGCCCACTCGCCCGCCATCAAAGCGTGCTTGGATAACCAGTGGACGGATTGGGAAAAGCTGGATTTGCGTACCCAGATTCCAACCGGGATTGCCCCAACCGCCATCGCCTTCAAGCCAGCGTGCTCCACCATGCACTCGAGCGGTGAGCCAGTCGCCGGAAGCTTGAAACCCAGCCAATGCTTCTACGAGTGTGAGCCTTTGATCTCGGGTGCGCTCCGAGAACTGATCTACTCCACCTTCGAAAACAACATCCTTGAATACAAAGTTGGAGCGCACCGCGAGGCGCGACGTGCCCCCACCGGCATCGCCTCCCTCGATTCCAATATTTCCGGTGATCGGCAGCCGCCCCAGACTGAGCGATCCCTCTATCTTCGCGCGCGTAGCTCCCGTTCCCAGCTTCATAAGGGTAACCGAGGAATAGGGTGCCGGAAGACTCTTGCTTGCGTTCCGGATCGGAATCTGAGCTTGCGTTCGCCGCGGGTGACGCATTGAAAAGCCCGGCCAAGACCGCACCAAAAATATCATGATCGGCTCCGCCATCGGTGGTGTCGTCTGCCTGCTTGGCGTCTCGAGCGCTGCGTTCCCTTTCCTCCGCAGTGCCTCGCACGTCTGCGTTGGCTCTATCGATCTTGGTCTCGTCCTCAACGGCAAATAGAGGAGCCGGCTTCAACAACGTGAACGCGAGCCCGGCGCGCGCAAGAAGCTTCTCAATCTTAACGTACTCCCGCGCGTGGCCAGCCATTTCGCGGAGAGTCTATCATCCTGCTTGGGATGCTCAGAATGCTGCTCTGCCCTCAACTTTGAACGCTGCGTGCGGGTGGATGTAGTTTTACTTACCCACTTGTCCCTGAGCGGACGTTTGGGGTCCAAACAGCCACGTGCTGCTCCATGGATGGGGTACCCTGGGGGCTAGCCGACCCTTGATGAAAATATTTCTGTTTTTGCGCGACGCACGCGGATTGACGCGAGTTCCATCACGATGCACGCTTGGAGCGCCGCTGGGCCTGCCATTCGGCTGGTCCGTGCAACACGAATTAGACCACTAGTTAGGGACCTTGATGCCAAACCGAGATCAGCGCCCGAGCCCAAAGCCCTTCCCGTGGCAACTTGGTGGACTCGTCGCGCTCACACTGTTGGCGGGATGCGCCGGCAAGGACACCGCTCAGGCTCCCGGCACGTCGGCGACGACCAAGCCAACGACTACGGCTACCGTTCCCGTACCTGTTGTCGCCATGGCTCCTGTCATAGCGGAATGCGGGACTCCGATTACGCCCGGTCCCGGCTTACTGCGCCGACTGACCAACGACGAATACATTCGTTCTGCGCGCGACGTTTTCCACCTGTTGCCCGATGAAGTCGCGCAGATTCAGAATCTCTTGAAGAGCGATGGGCTCGGTGTCGGCAACATCACCGCTGGCCTCGGCCTCTCACCGGATCATATCCGCGGTTATCTCGATGTGGCCGAGAAAGTGGCCGAGTTTGCGCTGAGCACGCCCGAGCGACGAGCCAAGTTCGCCACTTGCGACTACGGGGCTCCGGGGGATGCCGGATTTCAGTGCAGGAAAGCCTTCGCAGGCCCCCTTGGGCGACAGATGTTCCGTGACGCCATTCCTGAGCAGCGGGTTTGGGACCTCGAAGCCGTCGCAGATCGGGCTGTTCCCTCCACTACCGACCCGGATCCCTATCGGCCCGCGAAGCTCATGGTCCAGGGTTTGCTGACTTCGCCTCGCTTCTTGATGCGCCTCGAAAACCCGGAAGGGAACGTCAAATATGGTTGGAAGAGCATCACGAGTTGGGATATCTCGACACGCCTCGCCTACATGCTCTGGGGCACCAATCCCGATCCCGATCTGATCCAAACCGCGCTCGTGTCGCAGCTTTCGAACACCGACCAAATCGCGCAAACCACACGCAAGATGTTGGCCGATCCGCGAGCCAAAGACGGGATCGGTTGGTTCATCAATCGTTGGCTGGGCGTGGAGTTCGTGAAGGACGCCGTGCGAGACGCGACCGCGTACCCGCAATGGAACGACACACTCAAGCAATCGATGCAGGCTGAGACCGCGCGCTTCATGGAGGATTTCTGGGGCAAGCCCGGAATGAATCTGTTCGATGCCTTCACGGCAAAGTACACCTATCTTGACGATAATCTGGCGCCGCTTTATGGCCTGCCCTCTCCGGGGCCAACGCTCACGCGCGTAGATTTCGCAGCTGGCTCGCCCCGCATCGGCTTTTTGACGCAACCGGGCGTCCTCAGTGCTTCTATCTCGCAGAAGGAGCTGGTCGCGCCGATCTTGCGCGGGAAATTTATCCGAAACCAATTCCTTTGCACGCTGCCGCTACCAGCGGTCCCTGCCAGCGTCCCCGCACCGCCACAAGCTCCCAACCTCACCACGCGTGACCGATTGGCCCAGCACCGCACCGATCCTTCCTGCGACTCTTGTCATAAGCTTCTCGATCCGGTCGGGTTTGGCTTCGAACAGTTCGACGCTATCGGCCGGTATCGTGACAAAGGATCCCAAGGCGAGGCCCTCACGGGCGCGGGTCAAGTCTTCGGCCTCCCTGGTGACCCAACCTTCACTGGCCCCGGCGAACTGGCGACCTTGCTTCAAGGTTCCGAGGACGTCAGTAGTTGCTTGGCGCAACAGGCGTTCCGCTACACGTACGGACGCGAGCCGGTCGCAGCCGATGCCTGCACCATCAAGCTTGCGCGCGAGGCTTTCAAAGCCAAAAAGTTCGATCTCCAAGAAATGATTGTGGCCATCACGACGAGTGACGCCTTCCGCTATGCGACCGTCACCCCCGGAGTTACGCCATGAAACGCCATCTATCTCGACGCACCTTACTTCGTGGAATTGGCCTTGGTAGTGGCGTGTGCATCGGCCTCCCCATCTTGGATGCCATGCTCAATGGCAACGGCGATCTCATTGGTCGCGCGAAGGGTCAGGCGGGCGCACCTCCCAACTTCCTCACCTTCTTCTTGCCGAACGGCGTGTTTACAGACACTTGGTGGCCGAATGCCACCGGGTCGAATTACGAACTCAGCCGCTGCCTCATGCCGCTCGCGGATTTCAAGTCCGATTTCACACTCGTGCAAGGTTTGGACAAGCAGGAAGCGTTCCGCAATCAGGATATCAACAGTGATGCGCACCAGCGCGGCCATGCGTCGTTCTCGACGGGTGGCTCCCTGGCAAGCAACCTGACCTGCGAGTTTGCTTCAGTGGATCAAGTAGCAGCTCAGCAGCTCAGCTCTGGCCTGCGCTTTAAGTCCCTCCCCGTAGCGCTTGGCGGCGTGAATGGGGAAGTTGGAGACCATATCTCCTGGGAAACAGGTAACACGCCGGCTCAGGCCACCCGCGACCCAGCGCTCCTGTTCGAGAAGCTCTTCGGAAAGCCGGCGGGAGGAGGCCTGTCCGTCGACTATCGCCAGAGCGTGCTCGACTACATCGCCCACGACATCACCGAAGTGAAGAAGGAGATCGCTTTCACCGACAAGGCTCGCCTGGACGAATACCTCACCAACGTTCGGGCACTGGAAACTGAGCTGCAACCCGTCACCTCTTTGGGGGCTGACTGTAAAGCTCCCCCGATCCCAGACGCGCGAACGAGCGGCGAACCGCCCCCCATCGATCAGAACGACGGCACCTATACGAACGAGCGTGCGCAGCTCCTCATGCGCCTGCAGGTTCTCGGATTTTCTTGCGGATTTGCGCGCGTGGGCAGCTTCATGCTGGCCTCGCGCAGCAACAAGCGGCAATTCCCGTGGATCGGGGCCGTGAATGGCGAGGATGGGCACCACGGTATCTCGCACGAGACATCGCCCACAGGCCGTGAAGCGCAGAGCAAGATCGTGACCGACGAGATGGAGCAGTTCGCGTACATGCTCCGGCTGATGAAGGGGATCCCACAAGGCGGGCAAACGCTGCTCTACAACACGCTCATTTTCTTCGCGAATGAGTGTGGCTTGGGCGACTCCCACGATTACGGCAACACGCCCGTTATCCTTGCCGGCCAAGCAGGCGGAAAGCTCCTGCAACACAACCGCCACATGCGGTACCAAGATGGAGCCGTCTACGACAACATGCTGGTTACCGTGCTGAATCTTCTGGGCCTTCCCGCCACAACTTTCGGTGTGTTTGGGAATAAGACACTACCGGAAATCGCGTAACAGCCGCGCGCTTCCTTAGGCCAGCATCTCGGGCAATGGCCCGTTAGAACGAGCGTTCGGCCCCTTGCCGTCCGGGTGAGTTCCAAAATTCCCATCGGGAACACCCAAACCCAAGCCAATCGCCTTGTACACGTCGATGAGTGAAGGCTGCTCACCCGTTTGCCCGCTGAGCGCATCTTGCCAGCCGACGTTCGAATAGCGAACAAATCGCCCGTTCAGATTCACGGCACTGCCGGCATTTCCCACCAGCACGAGCGGCCAACGCATGTGTTGTGAGTGGTGCTCATCCCCATTGTCGCTGGAAAGCATTGCAAAAGCACTCGCAACGTTGGTATCGGCTTGGAGCGTGGTGAGCGTCGTCGCGACATTGCTTGACATCCACTTGAATAGCGCGGTGAGCACGGGGCCTCGCTTGGCCTCGCCTTCGTGCCCCACATCGCCGAGCGACGTTCCATCGGCGCCATCTAGCGGTGTACCGAGGAGCAGATGGTTGATGTTCGGGCCGTAATCGTGTGAGTCGATCGTTCCGATGTCCACACCCATGACGTTCGTCATTCCACATAGGAGCGCCACGCTTGCCATATCGTTCAGGGACTGAAGGACGTCGATGGCGTCACCCGTTTGGGTCAGCGTCGGCGCCTGAGGAGTGGTGCATGAAAGGCTGCCCGCGGCGGCTAAGCTCTTTTCGTACGTCTCGATGGCAGTCAGGTACTGAGACAGCTTGTCCTTCTCGGGTGCGGCAAATTGGCTCTCCAAGCGCGCGATATCGTAGCGCAGGCCATCAAACAGCACGCGATTCTTGACACTCGGTGTTCCCACCGCTGCGGTGGACGCCATCGCATTGCCAAATAAGTCCTTGAAAAGCAGCACGGGATTCTGAAAAGCCGCGATTGGCTTATCCGCACCCTCCGCAAAAAGGTTGTTCTTCATGTCCTGGTCACTATGGCTGGAGCTGGCAATCAGCACCGACTTTCGCGGGGTGCCCGCGCTGATCGTGTTGGCGAGATGCTGATCGTAGGTGATGTTACCTGGCTTGTAGTGATTGACATCCGTTCCAGGTACGCACGTGAGCGCCACGAAGCCTTCGCCATGGCCTCCATCTTCATCTTTCCGGGGGTGATTCTGCAAACCATCCAGCATCAAGACTTGGCTCTTGTTCAAGGGGCTGAACGCTTCCGGAAGCGTGAACGCACTGCTGTTGATGATGGTGTCATTTTCCGGACGGCCGCCCTCGTTATTTTTTTCCTTGAACTCTGGCGGCGAGAAAACCCAGTTGGTGTGGATCCCATTGGGAGTGAACCAAAACATCGCGATCTTGCGCCCTGCCGCTTGGCCCTGCGCCTCGCGGATGAGATTCTTTGCGAGGGGGCCGAGCATGGCGGCGCCCATACCTAGGCCGATCCGCTGAACGAAGGATCGACGGCTGAACGAAACAGATCTGCGGCTAAAGCTGACCATAAAGACTCCTTAGAAGCTGCGCTTCAGGAACGAATCGGACGTTACAAGAGAAGAAATGAACTCGACGTAGCTACCCGCTGGCGCATACGCGTCTTTGGCGCGCTTCAGGCTGCACTGGTCAGCCTGCGTTTCCTGACGGCCCAAGAAGTAGCGAAACCCGTTGCGCATCACGCACTCTTGAACCCGATTGGTACCAGAAATCTGGAGCGAGAGATCCGCACCGTCCGTGAACGAAACGCTGGCATCCTCCACGCCCACGAGTCCACCGCTCGCGTCGATCACTTTGGCAGTTGGCACCGTATCCGCCATGGTTCGGTAAGCTCCCACCGTGTCGTATTTCTCGAACGCCAGACCCGGCGCATCGAGCAAACTGTGGCAAGGCATGCAGGAGGCGTCGAACTTGGCGTGAACCGCTAGGCGTTCGCGCATCGTCAGATCCTTCGTATCGCCAAGCGCCGGCACGCCGTTGATAGGCACAGGGGGCACATCTCGACACAACACGTCAACGTTCACGAATCGCCCGCGGCGAACGGGCTTGGTGTTGTCACGCGTTGCCATCTGCCCAAGCCAAGTAGGATCGGTGAGAAATCCTGCGCGTTGACCTGCAGGGGCGGCCATTTTCATGGGTGCACCCGTATCTGGAGAGGCTCCCGTCAGGCCAAAGATCTTTTCCGAGCTGCAATCGACGAACGCATTGGCATTCGTGAAAAGCGCCTTAATAAAGCCTCCGTTCGCGCTGGTTTGATACACGTCGCTGACCAGCGCTTCGGCTCCGAGCACCAACCGAACCTTGTTGTAATGACACGTGGTTGTTTCACCGGCCAGAATCATGTCCGCCGATTTCGCGACGCCTTGAATGCCACGGAGCATGAAGTACTCGGTGATGAAGTTCTTCGCCCCAGGGGCCTCGCTCGCCATCAGCCGTACTACCTGAGTCTTGATTTGTTCTGGCGTGCTGAGTGCTCCGCTATTCGCAACAGTCCAAAGCTCCGTGTCAGCAGGCGCACCCGTTAACGTGTAAGCTAGCATCGAGCTAACCTCATACGGGTCGAGCTGATAGACAGACGGCGTCGCCGTGGCCGCTCCAATTTCAGGCTTGAACACGAATTGCGGAGCGAGCAGCATCGATTGGAAGGCAACCGCGAGTGCACCATCTGGCCCCGCTTCTGCGATCGTATCTTTCGCCATCTGAACGTAGTGGGTCACTTCATCGGCAGCGAGTCGCCGCCTAAAGAGCACTGAACCCTTTTCTTGAATCAGGGTGCCAGCGCAGGCGGAAAACCCAGGCTCCGCGGCGCCGGCCGTTGCCCAACAGCTACCGGCTTTGACCGACTGCACCATCTGGTTCGAAACGTCCGCACTGCTGGTGAAGCTCGCCCTGAACTCGGCGAGCGACACCGTCGTCAGCCCTGACTCCGTAGTGTACCTGGTGTCGCCTGGCTGGAGTGGATTCGCGAAGGCAGTAGGAAGAGCCGGCAGTGGTTGCGCTGCAGCCCGTCGCCCGCTTAATGCCGCGGCTACCGTATTCGCGTACTCTTTCGGATTCACTCGCCACAAGCGACGCGGGGCAGCCGCCGACGGGTTGCTGGTTGGACAATCAAACCCGTTGAATGGGGGCGCGGTAACAACAGCTCCACCGCCGCCTACTGCGGTACCTGGCGCCGACCCTGAACCGCTGGAGCTGCCGCCACCAGAACCCAGTGCGCCATTCCCACCCGCGCCCGTGTTACCCACGTTATTTCCGGGCCCAGCAGTTCCGTCCGGTCGACGTCCACCGGACGACCCTACGGTGGATGTGCAGGCGCAGGCGAACCCAGTCGCAAGGAGTAAAAACCCGATACTGGTACGCGATCTTGGGGAGTTCAGCGCCGCGCTCAATGGAAAATTACAATCCAGACGTTGCATAGGCTTCGAATCCTTGTCCTACTCACCAAGCCAGATACGGCTCGGGAGCTGCATAAAGGGAGCACGTTCTATTGCCGTACAGGAGCTCCGTGAAGCGCTCGTTGTCCGGTACGACTGGATTCACACTAACAGTCCCATTTGAGACTCGCCATAGCGTTTTATGGTCGATCCATATCTGAAACGGAAGCTGATACCGCGTGGAGCCACGCCGCGCACGACGTCAGCAAGAGCTTCGCTCAGAACGTCAATCCTAAGCTTTCGCGTGTTACGCTGTCAGCATGGAAGCCATTCCGAAACGCAGTATCGGTGTGCGCATCCCGCTTTCAGTGGCCCACGGACGCATCGTCTTAGAGGGTGTTCTCGAGTGGGCACGCACTCACCGTGATTGGTGGATCTCGATTATCAACGAATACGCCCCTCTCGACCAACTCAAGCTCTCTTCACCGGCAGGCATCATCTCCTTCGTTTACGAGCCTGAGCTCAGAGCTTTGGCGAGTGAAATCCCGATCGTCAGCGCCGCAAACACGCCGCTCGGCGTGGGCCTACCCGCGGTCTACTTTGATGATTTTGCAGTGGGTCAACTCGCCGCCGAGCACCTGCTCTCGTGCGGGCTGCGCAACTTCGCGTTTGTAGGGAGTGTGGCAAGCCCAGATGCCGCCCTGCGTTTTGCTGGGTTTCAGCAAAAACTAAAAGCGGCGGCCCACAGCGTCCACGTGTTGGATTGCGAAAACACCTTCGGCGGTTGGGTCCCCTTTGATCAAGAACACATTGCCGCGCAGTTGAAGCTCCTCCCCACTCCGTGTGGCCTGTTTGCAGCTTGGGACCTGATAGCGTATCACTTGACTCGAGTCTGTGAGGCCGCTGGCATCCAGGTGCCCGAACAAATTGCTATCATCGGAGTCGATAACGATCCGGTTCTCTGCAATGCGTCGAAGCCACCGCTCAGCAGCGTGCGCGTTCCCTCGTTTGAGATTGGGTACCGTGCCGCCGAGATGATCTCCGCCTTGATAGCCGGCGGGCCTGTGCCTGAAGAGCCGCTGCTACTCGCTCCGCTTTCACCCGTGGTGCGCATGTCGACGGAGGTCATCGCAGTCCCGGATGAGAAGGTAGCTCAAGCTTTGCGCTACATTCGTGAACACGCGCACGAGTGCGCCGGCGTCTCACAAATGTGGGAGGCGCTGGGGATGCCCAGAAAGGCCATGGAGCTTCGGTTTCGGCGTGCGCTCGGCCGTTCTGCGCTCCAGGAATTGACACGCATGCGCATCGAACGCGCCAAGCAGTTGCTGCTCGACACGAGCTACAACTCCGAAGAGCTCGCTCATGCCTGCGGCTTTGCGACGGCCTCTTACATGATCAGCTTGTTCCGAAAACACATGGGAGTCACTCCCACAACATACCGCGAAAGCCTCCGCAGAGTTGCGGACCCCCACCTAAGCGAATCTCGCCTATGAATCTAGCGAATGCAGTCGTATTCCGAGACTCTCCGCGCAAGCCAGGCTACGCTTTCGAAAGAGGTTCAAAATGGGTTTGTTGGACGGAAAAGTTGCAGTCATTACGGGCGCCGGCAACGGCATTGGACGCGCCACGGCGCTCTTGTTCGCCAAGGAGGGCGCTCAGGTTGTCGTTAACGATATCGGCTGCACGCGCGATGGTAGCGGCCAAGACGCGCAAGCCGCTGACCAAGTCGTGGCGGAGATCAAGACTCTCGGCGGTGAAGCCGCTTCCAATACCGATAGCGTGGCCACAGCGTCTGGCGCCAAGCAAATCATCCACAGTGCACTTGATACGTTCGGGCGCCTCGACATCCTCATCAACATCGCCGGGATCTTGCGCGACAAAACCTTGCTCAAGCTGGAAGAAGAGCTGTGGGACGCGGTGATCGCTGTGCATCTGAAGGGCAGCTTCCTCTGCTCTCAGGCCGCGGCGCTTCACATGAAAGAACGAGGCGGTGGCGGCCGCATCATCAACACCACCAGCGTTTCCGGAATGCTCGGAAATTTTGGGCAAGCCAATTACTCGGCAGCCAAAGCGGGCATCTATGGCCTCACGCGCACCTCGGCGATTGAGCTCCAGCGCTACGGCATCACCGTGAACGCCATAGCGCCCATCGCCAAAACTCGAATGACCGAAGATCTGCCGATGTTTGAAAAGATAGAAAGCAGCCTCTCACCCGAACACATAGCGCCAGGTTATCTTTTCTTCGCGAGCGAGCTCTCACGCGAGATCACCGGCACTGTCTTGAGCGTGGCCGGTGCCAAGCTCAGTGTGTACCGCATGCTGGAAAGTGCCGGTCGCTTCAAGGAAGCGAACGATGGAGTGTGGACAGCTGAAGAGATCGGCGAGCACTGGGATGGCATCAGCAAAATCTGAGCGGACGGGAGGTTCGGGCCCGGCGACGTAGCAAAATCGTACATGGCCCGGCTATTTGGGCCCTCAATTGCTGGCCATCGGGCAGAGTGTTAGGTTGAGTCGAAGGCTGAGGCATGCCGCGCGACTCCCAGATCCCGATTTTCCTGTGGGTTGCCATGGCGGTGCTCGTGCATCTGTGTTCGGGCGGAGGTTTGGAGGAGGGCGCACGAACTGCCGAGCAACGCGAGATGGTGCGCGAGTTCGCGGACGCTGTGCGGAGCCACGTGCGCACCCGCCTGGAGCCACCGATTGAGGTCACGCTGCTCGAGGAAGAAGCTCCGGAAGAAGAATTGAGAGCGCCTGAGCCGCCCAAGCACAACACCACACCCGATGCTGCGGACCCAAGCACAGAATCGGTGAATCCAGTTCACGATCAGGCAAAACCCTTGCCCGATCTCAAGAAGCCCGAGGAGAAGCCCAAGCCCGAGCCGGAAGCTAAGAAGCCCGACGAAAAAACGCCGAAGGCCCCTGAGAAGAAGGAAGAGGAGAAGAAGGCGCTTCCTCTGCCCGTGGTGGCGGCACAAAACCGCATCGCGGTTAAGCAGAATGTAAAAGACAAAACGCAGTCCAATCCTAATGCCGCCCTGATCGCTGACAACGCGAACCAAGTGGCCGAGGAAACCCAAGCGCGCATTACCTCCACCAACCAGGACGATCCGGCACCTAACCCCGGCACGCACCTCGGCGGTCCCAAAGAGGCCGAGGGGGATGCGGACGAAAACGAGCTAGCGCAGTCGGAAGACAAGCCAGGCGCCGAACAAGCCTCCGTGATGCCCGCGCCCGCCGCCAAACACGCCCCCAACACCCGTGATTTAGGCTTGAAGGTTGAGAAGGAAGAGAAGGAAGAGAAGGCGCAAAAGGCACGGACTGGGCAGCTCGCACAGGAGGCGACGCCCGAGATCCCCGACACGCTGCGTGCCAACGGCGGTTCGTTTGCGATGGCTGAGGAGCAAGTTGCACGCGAGTCAAAGCTTGCTCAAAAACGGCGCCAAGCTCGCAGTGCCCAACGCGTCACCGATTTTCTAGGCTTGGGCGCCACAGGTATCACAGACAACGGTGTCAACTTAAACCTCGCCCCTTCGACTGCGCTGGCGGCAATTGGTGAAGCACAGCTGCGAACCGATCGGGAGCACGATGCCGAACAGCGACGTAGCCGCCACCGCGGCTCTTTCCAAACTATCGGACTTGAAAGATGGCGGAGCGCCATTGAAAACTACGTGCCGAACGTGAAGTTCGGAAATACTACGGCTCTCAACGCGGCTGCTGTGCCGTTCGCAAGTTATCTGAACGCGATTCACAATCGAATCCATCCGGTGTACGCGATTCATTTCTTGGGGTCGCTCGATAGGCTCCCCTCAGATCACGTGATGAACGGGCCGGACCTCAGCACGAGCCTTGAAATAGTGCTCGATCAGGAGAGCGGCAAACTCGTGCGCATGGGCGTCACCAAGACGAGCGGCGTCACGGCATTCGATGTCGCGGCTCTGCAAGCGATCCAACAATCACAGCCCTTTGGCCCGCCCCCCAAGGAAATTGTATCTCCCGATGGGCGTGTCTATTTGCATTGGGAATTTTACCGCAATCCGTTCTACGCGTGTTCTACCTATTTCGCACGGCCGTTCATGCTGAAGGCTCAACCCAAAACGGCTCCACCCTCCGTGGACGAGCCGCTCCGTCCCCCGTTTCAAGAACTTCGGGCGCCCGAAGAAAAGGAACAGCACGGCTCCCTTTGGGGGCATCGCAGCCGAAAGCGGGACGTGGTCGCGCAGCTCTGGTAGTGTGCTGGCCTCCCCTTGGTAAAGCCACAACAAGTTGTGAACCAACGCCCGCAAAGCTCGCCCTCGGAGGTCGCTGCGGCCTGGCAGATTGGATTGTCACCCGGAGCGCTTAAGCTGACTGCCGCCGCGGCACTTCTAGCATCCGTGTTGGGCCAAGGGCTGAGCGCCGCTTTACCCGGTGCGCGTGCAGGACTGGAGGGCTGGATCAAAGCCTCTGAACGCATCGGCGCGACGGCAACCCAGTTCTTCGCGTTGCTCGGCGTTCTGGTTGCGATTCAGCTGGTAGCATCCAGCCTCCGCACCTCTCGGCTGCCCACCGTGTATCGCGTTTTCGTGATTCCTGCGGGCGGATTCAGTGTCTTTCTGTGTATTGCTGCAACGCAACGCCCCTTGCCTGGGCTGTTCTTGCTGGTGCTCGCCCTCGCCGTAAGCTTCGTCTTATTTTTCGTGGCTGCGCTCGGGGTCGGTCATTCCCAAACACGCTGGCTGGCGATCGCATTGGGCCTGAGTGGATTCTGTACAACGATCCGAATGTTATCTGCGTTCCCGCAGGTACTCTCATTCGCCTTGAGGCACGGGCAACCCTCCCCCGTGCTCGCAGCGCTCGAACTCCTTAGCTTTTTTGGGATAGTTCTCGCTGCCGGGATGACGCTGGACCCAGCGAGCCGACCGAGGCATGCGTTTCTGTTGCTCGGGGCTCTGGGATTTGGGCTCGCTTTCTTCCTAGCAGCCGAGGCCGCACGCCAGGCTTCGGCTGGATTTTTTCAGGTTGTGATACAGCGCTCGCTGGACAATTTGCAGACCAGTTTCACGCCGTGGGCGGATGGTCGCCTCTCCAGGTTTCTGACAGCGTTAGTCCTGCCGGTTTCAGCGGCACTCCTTTTCACCCAGCCCGCTCGCCTGCCGCTCGCCGCTGCCATTTCACTCACGCTGCTCGCTCGGGGCTCGGGCGACGTGCCGTTGCTGGCACTGCAGCTACTGGTCGCAGCGCTTCTCTTGCCACTGACCCTCGCCGCCCAGGGTCCCGTTGTTTTAGCCGTCGGACCGAGGCCGCCCTCAGGCACTCACAGAGCCTAAATATTGACGGCAACAATCGTGGCGTAAAGCGCGATTAAGTAAGGCATCGACGCAAAAAACAAAGACCTCGCCCAGCCAAGAGGCGACGCCGCACGCAAGCCAATCAAGGCCCAAATCAGAAAAACATTGCCTGAGGTGAGCGCAACCACCGCGTACACAGGCCCAGCTAATCCAACCGCCAACGGCGCGAGGCTTCCCACCACCAATAATAGTGAGTACCCAACCACTGCGTACAGCGTGTGGTTCAAGCCCTTCACCGCTGGCAACACACGGATCCCAGCTGCCTCATACTCTGACTGCCGGAAGATCGAGATCGCAAGAAAATGGGGGATCTGCCACAAGAAAAGGATCAAAAAGAGCGCACCAGCCGCAGCATCCAAGCGCCCCGTCACCGTCGTGTAGCCGAGCACAGGTGGGATCGCTCCCGGTACCGCCCCAGCATGCAGCGCCCAGGGCGAAACGCGCTTGAGCGGCGTGTACACCCAGACGTAGCTGACGAGTGCAAACAGCGCCAGGGCGGCAGTTATTAGATTAACAGCCAAAGCTAAGAGCAACGTGCCGGTGAATCCGAGCGCCAAACCGAAAACGAGCGCTATCCGGGGAGCCAGCTGGCCCGAAGGCAACGGGCGGGTGCGCGTGCGCTTCATGCGCTTATCGCTCTCACGCTCCAAGTACATATTGAGGGCGTTTGCTCCGCCAACGACCAAGACCGTTCCGAGCATCGCCAAAGCCAGGACCGACCAAGACTGCACATGGCCTGGGCTTGCCAAGGCACCGCACAGCATCGTGATCAGCACCATCCGCGTGATGGCGGGTTTGGTGAGCGTGATCAGATGACGCCCCAGGTTCCCGTTCTTCGGTGAACCGAGCGCGCTGTCTAAGGTGCTTGAAAGTATAGAGCTTGTGGTCAATCCGGCGGGAAGCTAGCTCAGCCCGCGAGGGGGTGCCAGAACTTACGTGCCTTGGAGGGCTTCGGCTGGAGCGGGAGCTGCTTCATCGAGCTGGAATCACAGCGGAGCCGGAGCCGGGTCGCCAAGGCACTTCCTTTTTTTCGGCGCCGGCCGATGATGAGCGCGATGTCCAAACCTAAGCTGAGCTATTTTGATGCCCCAACCAGTCGTGGCGAAGAGTGCCGTTTGGCGTTTGTTGCAGCGGGTGCCGACTTCGAAGATCATCGTGTGAAGCGCGAGGACTGGCCCGCGCTGAAGCCTCAAACGCCTTTTGGGCACATGCCGATGCTCACGCTCGAAGGGAAGCCCGCGCTCTCAGAAGGCAACGCGATCTTGACCTATGTGGGGCGCCAATATGGGCTCTTGCCGAGTGATGCTTGGGAAACTGCCCGCCAAGAGTCCATGCTCTCCGCCTGCGAAAATCTGAGGGCACAAGTGGGACGCACCTTCGGCATCAAAGACCCCGAGGAGCTCGTTCGGCGCCGAACTGAATTGGTTGAAGGCCCGCTTGCCGTGTGGGCGCACGGGGTGGAAGCGCAAATTAAAGGGCCGTTCTTCAGTGGTGAGAGCCTGGGCATCGCGGATATCAAGCTGTTTGTGATCGTGAAATGGCTAAGCGGCGGTGCGCTCGATCACATCCCAGCGAACACACTTGCGGCTTACTCGAAGCTCACGAACCTGAGCGAAGCCGTTGCAGGTTATCCGGCTCTCCAGGCTTGGTTTTCCAAGTACCCGAGGTGAGTTCGG
>JBBSBI010000023.1:0-38091 GCA_038251425.1 Polyangiales bacterium | reverse complement strand
GCGAGCACCACAGGGATTTTAGAGGTGTCGTGTGAGCCGCCCTCACCAAACTCGCTCATCCAAACTACCAGCGTGTTATCGAGCAATGTTTGACCATCACCATCATCGATGGAAGCAAGCTCATCCAGCAGGAGCGCTACCTGATCCGAGTAGTATTTCATGCCTGCGAACACCATGTCATCTCGCCCTGGCAAGACTCCGCCATCTCGATGGATCATGGCGTGCCAATTGGAGTAGCTGCCTGGGATCCCAGCACCCAGCCATGGGAAAGTGGGACCATCGTAGTCGGTGAACTGAATACTGGCGACGCGCGTCACGTCGCAGGCGAGCGCCATCGCGGCGTTCTTGATTTGCGCCTTTGCCATGAGGGGTTCGTTCTGCTCATTGCAGACTGGCATTCCATTGGCGAACCCAAGATCAGGGCTCGCGCAGCTGGCTCCAGGTTGTGGGGGCTGAGCGACGCTGCCGGCGAGGCGTTCCAGCTCGCGAATCTTTTGGGCATGCAAAGTCAGCCGATCTCGATCTTCTTGACCGACACGTTGAATGAGCGCGTCAAAATCGGAAGCAACTCCATCCAAGATACTGGCGCGTCCTTTGATCAGACGATCCCGGAGCGTGAGTGCCGGCGGCGCAGGTGCGCCAGGGCTCGTTGGGAGCGAAGAAAACAGATTCGTGAAGGCTTCGAACGGATCGGAGTAACCGCTGATCGGATCGTTCTTGCCGCCGTATAACAACTGGTATTCGCCCACACCTGAACACGAAACTTGGAGCGCAATCGATTTCAGGCGGGCCATACCCTGGATGCGGCCTGCGATCACCTGATCGAAAGAGGGCCCGTTGGCGTCACCGTTGTCGCCTCCACCCGATGCGGCGTTTGAGTACGTTTGCGCGGTGAGGATAGATCGCCCGGCCTTGTTGTGACCATTGCCGCCCATGATCTCAGCCACTTTGTTGTCGAGCCCCGAAATCACGTTGAGCTGGGCTTGATGCTTGGCGAGCGGCAGAAGCAGCGGAGAAAGCTGAAAGCCGGTTCCGACGCTGTCGGGGAGCCAACGATCGAGCATCGTGCCTTCCCCATGGAAAACAACTAGCAGCCGTTGCGGGTGCGAACTCACCGCGGCGCGTGAAAGCTTCGCCGTGGCCTCGAGAAACGGCAAGCCGATGGCTAGACCACCGCTGCCGAGCAGTAATTTACGGCGATTGAAGGCACCGTTCATGGTGCACCTCCTTGGGTGCCGACGTTGCGTGAACCAAAGGCGGGACTGGCAACGGCAGCGAGCATGAGGTCCTTCAAGGATCCCCCCGGAAGGTTGAGTGGCTGTTTGAGTTCTTCGAGGGTGCAGCTGTCATCAGCAGATTCACGGCGGCTGAACGTGAAGCGAAACCACTGTTTAGCGACACATTCGCGAACTGTGGGATTCGTTGCCAGTGTCGCCCCTAGCTCTGCCACCCCATTGAACATCGTTCCGTCCGGCAGCACGCCCTGGCTATCGACCGGACGTCCCTGTTTGTCGAGCGTGCGATGCTGGCCGATGGCGTCGAAGTCTTCCAGACCAAGACCTACGTTGTCGATCAGGTTGTGGCACCCCGCGCAGGTGGCGTTGGCGCGAATGCCGAGCGAGCGCTCCCGGGCCGTGGCATCTGCAGGCAGCATTGGCGCCAGGCTCACAGCCCCGGCTGGTGGACTTGGGAGATCGGTGCAGAGCAGTTTGGCAAGCCCAAATTTGCCACGAAATATGATGCTCGTGTCCTTCTCGTGCGAGAGGCCCCCGAGTAGGGCAGGTAGGGCCAAGAGGCCGCCGGCGTGGTCGCGTGAAAGCGTGGCGGTGGAGAAGGCATCCGTCCCAGGTGTGCCAGGCGCCGTCAGCCCGTAGAACTTGGCAAGACTAGCATTCACCGGAAACGCGCTATCGGTGAACAGAAGCTCCAAAGAGCCGCCGGGCTTGAAGGTGTTATCCAACACAAAGCGGTCGAATTGTTGTTGAATAGAAGTTGCCAGGGCATCGGTGAAATCTGGAAATGCGGCGGCGCGTTCTGCGGGTGTAAAGGTGTGGAAGTGGGTCCACTCTCGAAAGAAACGTACGCTGGCTTGTTCTGCACGCGGTGAAGCGAGCAGGCGTTGAGCTTGAGTTTTCAACTCGGCCGCAGTTGTTAGCTTGCCCTGCTCTGCGGCCTGCAACAGTTCGTCGTCAGGCAGTGTTTCCCAGAGCAAAAATGCAAGACGTGTGGCCTGCTCAAAGGGAGTGAGCGTGATAGCTCTACTCGGGGCGTCACTCGGGCCTATTTCCACCAGATAGAGGAACTGGGGTAGCTGCAAAAGCGCGACAGTTGCGGCTGCGATCCCCACGTCAAAACCGTCGCCCTTGAACTTGTCAAACACAACTCGGAGCGCTGTATGTTCTGCCGTTGTTGGGGGGCGCCGAAACGCCCTTCGCGCGTATTGGTCGAAGAACTGATCGGCGCAGGCGGCGTCGGGTGCTGTCACGGAGCAAGGCAAGAGCTCGGGGAGCTTGGCGGCGACGTCCACCGCGGTGTCTTCAGCAGCGTGCAGAATTTGCTCAGCGACAACTTGGGAAACAGCGTTGGATTCGGGATCGGTACTAAACCCACTTATGGTGACGCCGCCGGTCACGACAGGAAACTGGGGGCTGGCTGTGATTTTTCCGTGAAAGAGGTCGCTGACGGCATTGGCGTATTGAGCTGAGGTGATGCGACGCAAGGGAACTTTGGGTGGCAATGGAACGCCGCTACAGGTTCCCGGCGAAACTGGGCCGCCAGGGACCTGGACCGGGGGGACCATCGAGCCAACGCTTGGTGTTGTGGCGGAACCCACAGGGCTCGGCAGACTGCTGGCGGCTGGAACGCTGCCGGGGCTCACCGAATCCGGGATCTTGGCTGTACATGCAAAAGCGCCGAGGCAGAGGCTGGCAGCGAGGCACTGTTCGAGGCTTTTTCGCTGAAATCGAAGCTGTCGCATTCGGGGAGCAGAGTGGTCTGAGCCCCGAGACTGGGGTCAAAATTCCCAGATACGGATAGCTGAGCCGCAATTTTCCAATCGATCGGTATTCGCGACATTTCAGTATTCGCGACAATCGTTCGCATCGGGGGTGTCCCCAAAACGGTACGGGCGTGTCTGTTTGATCCAGAGGTCTCGATTGGGTCCCACCAATTTAAACTCCATCTCCATCGCGAATCGACGGTCCTCTTCCCTTGGATCCAAGAGCGGACGAAAATGGGTTGAGAAGGCACTGATGAAGCACGCGATTCGCTCTACTTCTACAGTGCTCAAGACATAGTTTGGCGTGAGGCTGCTCTTGCCGAGGTAGTGGATGGGCTCGCTAGAGTAGCCAGCCGGAGTGAACAACAACTCTTCGGTGGAGACACCAGGCGCAGGATTGGTGACGCTGGCTTCGCCGATCTGGGCATTGATGTACTGAGTGCCTGAAACGGCGGGGTTCAACACGCTGCGACTCACCGCTACGCCATTGGCGTCTTCACTCAAGAAACCCTCATGCACCAAAATCCCCATCGCCGCTTGATGTTCGACGATTCCGGCGAGCGAACGTTCATCGAAAGCTCGGTCACGATATAAGCTGGCCCAAACCGTGCGGATCGCCAGTGCCACACTGCGTTCCGGATCTCCGAGTTCGGCGCTCGTGGACGTGTGGAGTCCTGCCCCGCTGAAGCCTGTGAGGTCCTCCGTGTTGCTGCTGCTGCGAAAACGAACGCGTGCATTGCCCCAACGCGCGTAGACCTCGCGCCCCACTTCATCGAGCAGCGCTGCATCGACCGGGTGGTCCAGAATGGCTTGGCGTATGCCTGCCAGCGAGGCCCAGCGCGCTGTTGAATCCGCGAGTGTTGTCGGGTCGGTCAGTAGTGCGTTGAGGAGCGCTTCTGCTCCAGAATACCGAAAATGGTCGAGGTAGTAGCTCACGGGTATCGCAAACGGCCTTTGCGGTGTGCGCAGAGGAGCGCCACAGTTCGTAACTCGGAGGCTTGAGAGTTCGGCGAGTTGCGCGGCCTTGGCTCCCACATAGGGCAGGGAGGCGAGGCCGAGGCCTTCAAGTGGCACGACGCCTCGCACCGAAGCATCCAAGGCAGGCGTGATGACGGGCCGATTTTGACGCCACTTTTCCCAGTGGGCCTCGGCTTCTTCGGCGGATGCTGCCGTTAACGAAAAGCCGCCAGCTCCCACCTCAAAGCGCACGAGTTTGCCAAGCCAAGGAGCAATACGCGGGTCGTTTCGTGCGTCGATCAAGGCCAGGTTGGGTGTGCCTCGGGCCTGGCTGAGTACATTGACGTGAGCTAGTGGCGTCTGAAAGGCTTCGGTGATCAACCCACCTACGAGCGGGACATCGTTCGGAACATCATCGGTGATCACGATCCGCTCCGGCCCGAGCGCGGTGCTCAAGAGTTCGTTATGGGGGACGAAGACAAGCTCGCCGAATCCAACGCCATTGTTCAAGGTTTGCAACCTGACGCCACGAAATGGGGCATTTTTGCCTACAATCGGAGCTTGTCCCTCAATCTCCTTGAGGCGCGCCTCTTGGCCCGAATCTTGGGGATGCAGGGACCAACGCGCGGGCTCCTCAAGACGTGGCAGGAGTTGCCAATACGCGTCCAGCATCTGCGCGCCGCTGATGGCATCGCCAAAGGTGAAATCGACGGCGTTGATCTGCGTGCTCGGGAAAGAATCCAGCGTGCCTAGCAGATAGTCCCGCCCCTCAATCTGGAAGTAATTCTTGAC
This sequence comes from Polyangiales bacterium, assembly GCA_038251425.1. Lineage (GTDB taxonomy): Bacteria > Myxococcota_A > Polyangia > Polyangiales > Polyangiaceae > JBBRRP01. The sequence goes on along the minus strand of JBBSBI010000023.1, from coordinate 33,344 downwards.
GCTGAAGTCGTACCAACCCTGATTGAAGGCTTGCCGCTCGGACTCTTTGCAACGATCGAGGTGCGGTGCACCTTCGATCAATTCGCGAATGAAGGTGTAATGAAGATCCCACGCAGCAGATCCCAAGAAATGTACGAGCCCGGGCGATTTGCGTTCCCCCAGGAACTTGACGCTATCGATCCCGACGTCATCGCCCCCCGAAGCCAAGGCTCGATAATCGTTCGGGGTCCAGAAATTCCGAAGCCGCCCTGGAACAGCCCGACTGGGAAGTGGATTGCACTCAGTATTCGGCTTGCCCGGCGTGCTCACTTGGCACAGTCGGAGGCGTCGCGTGGATTCATCACGGGCTAACACCGCACCATTGGGCCAGGCCATGAAATCTTGGCGCCAGACCGCAGTATTATTTTTGTTGCGATCGAAGAGCGTCAAAACACCTTCAAATTCTGGGTCATTCTCGACGGAGGCGCTGGCGCTTCGATCCAGTGGCACCAGAACCCGCGAGTGCGGTGCGACTGAGATTTGCCCATTCCATACTTCGACTCCGTCCAGCGCAGTAGGCCAGGGTTGCCCCGGCTTTTGTGAGGCGACCCTCAATGAGAACCTGCCACTTGGCAGCGTCTCCTCGGAAGTGGAAACAAGCTCGATAAATTCGGCAGGGCGGAGCGCGAGCTCAGTGAGCTCCAAGTAGGGCGTGGGTTCCGGGAAAGAAGCGGGGATGTCGAAGCGAGCGAAGGTCACTTCATCGTTGAGGTCAGGGCGCTTCGGTGGCGCACATGCAGCTCCGTTTGGTTTCAACGGCGAGGCGTAGCGGCAAATCCGAAAATCGCCCGTATCGTTCGGAAAGCGTGCCCACACTTCGTTCTCGGCTAACGTCGGAACAGTCACATGCGATTGGACGGCGGCTTGTCGATCGCGGATCGCCAGTACCTCACCGCTTGAGCTTACGCGGAATGGCATGTGCAACCGGCCCTGGTCTGGTGAACCATCCGCCCAAACCAGGACGCGCTCACCGGGTGACAAGTCCTGACTCGGTAAGCGGTTCAACGCCTTGCCTTGGTCGCCGATCTCAAAGTTTGCGAGGTTGAGGGGCTTATCGGAAATGTTGACGAGCTCGATGAAATCGTCCGTCTCGCCATGTTCGTCTACCCAGGCGCCGGCATTGTTGGAACAGACCTCCGTGATGCTGAGATCCGTTGGGCCTTCGGTTATCCCGCCACAGCCGGCGAGCGCAGCAAGGCAGCACGACAGCAGTGCCGCTGTTTCACCAAAGTGTGCCAAGTTGTGCCGGATGAGGCCCCATCGGTTCGCGCTTCTCGGCTGGGATTTACCTAACATGATGTCACTGACCCAACGATAGCAAGACATATGCCGAGCGGGGCCAGTATGCTGCGCACAGGAAAACTACCATGGAATATCGCTCACTCGGTCGCACTGGGGTCCAAGTCAGTCCACTCACTCTAGGCTGTATGATGTTTGGCGGCCGAACAGATCTTGCCGATTCTTGCGCGATCATTGACCGTGCCTTGGACGCGGGCTTGAACTTCCTCGATACCGCCGACGCCTATTCGCGCGGCGAAAGCGAGAAGGTGACGGGCGTTGCCTTGAAGCACAATGGCAAGCGTGGGCGCATCATCTTGGCGACGAAGGTTCATTTCGGCATGGCGGATGATGACCCGAACGCGAGAGGTAACAACCGTCGCCACATCATTGAATCCTGCGAGCAAAGCCTGGTGCGGCTCCAAACCGACACCATCGATCTCTATCAGATCCACCGTCCAGAAGCTTCGATCCCAATCGACGAAACCCTGCGAGCGTTGGATGATCTGATCCGCGCCGGCAAGGTGCGCTACGTGGGAACTAGCACCTTCGCGGCCTGGCAGTGCGTGGAGTCGCTTTGGGTATCTAAGGAATATGGGCTCAATCGCTTCGTCTGCGAGCAACCACCATACAATTTGCTCGACCGGCGCATTGAGCGCGAGCTTCTGCCCATGGCACGCACCTTCGGCTACGGCATCATTCCGTGGAGTCCGCTGGCGGGCGGCCTACTCACTGGTAAATATTCGCGCGGCAATCCTCCGCCATCAGATTCTCGCTACGCGGAGGTCGAGAAATCTCCACATCTTCAGGCACGTTACGTGGCAGAGCTGTTTTCCGTAGTCGAGCAATTGGGAGCCATCGCGCGCCGCAAAGAGTGTTCGATCTCCGCGCTGGCTCTGGCTTGGGTCATGGCGCAGCCTGGGGTGAGTAGCCCGATCATCGGGCCACGCACGTTGGCGCAGCTCGAGGACAATCTTGCCGCGCTCAAGGTCACAGTTTCAGCTGAAGACTGCGCGGAGATCGACGCGATCGTGGAACCAGGCTCCATGGTTTCACCGTTTTATCGCGCAGATTTTGGGCCGCATCCGTTCAGGGTTTGAGCGGCTATTGCGTTGAAAGAATGGAATTCAAAATTCGGCGGTAATTGCCCCAGTTCGCGTGGAGCGCGGTGGCATTCGAGACGATGGCCGCGGTTGTCTTGAAGACGGGATCGATCATGAGCATGCAGCCGCTGAAGCCGGGGTGCCCGACGGCGGCTTCGCTACACAAATCGCCGAAGCAGCCATGCCGATTGGTCGGTCCCTTTTTCCAGAAAACCGGTGTCCGCTGGAAGCGACAGTCTGTCACCTCGCGCAGCATGAGCGCAATGCTGGCTGGGGAGAAGAGGGTGCGTTCGGAGGTCGCTCCTTGGTTCAGGATGAGCTCTCCGAATTTGACCAGGTCGGCTGCTGTTGAGAACAGACCGCTGTCGCCCGTGGCAGGCGCGGTGCGCAACTCCTCGTGAAATTTCCCCGTGTCTGCGCTGAAAGGCAGTACGAATTCGTGGGGAGCGAGAGTCGCCACGTCGTAGGTGGTGTGGCGCATGCCGAGCGGATCAAACAGGACCTCACGCGCGAATTCTTCAAGGCAGGCACCGGTGATGCGTTGCAAGAGATCCATCAAAATGGAAAAACCCTGGGAAAAATACGTCCCGTTCGAACCCGTTTCGTGAATGAGTTCTGAGATCCCATAGATCTGAGCGAAATAGCGCGTCAAATCGCTTTTGTCGGTGGGCCAGGCGATCGACGGCGTGCCCCAATAGCCCGTGGTGTGCGTCATGAGATGAAGCAGAGTCACGTGTGCGAAGGGATACTCAGGAATGTAGCGCACCACCGTGTCTTCCAGCGAAATCTCACCACGCTCCACGAGCTTCACGATCAGGCTGGCGGTAATGGGCTTGGTCACCGACCCGATATTAAACCGGGTGTCCGCGGTGAGCCGTGGCGCATCTGGACCAGGCCCGGAGCTGCCTTCCAGGTAGTCGACCGTCACCTGCCCTTCGCGCAACGCATGGATTGAAAGCCCTGGGACGAGCCCGCTTTCAAGATATCTTCTGAACTCGGCGTGTTGGGTCATTGCTTCACGCTAGGTCGCTAACGGCTCATAGCAAAACTTCGGACACGACACGAGCGTCCACGATGCGAGCGCTCACGCCGGCAAGGTCACTCACGTCAAAGACGAAAATTAGAGGGGGTATGGGAATTACTGGGCCTTTTCCGCCGCTTGCCCTGCGGATACGAGCGTTCACCGCCAACGTCAGCTGAAGCCCATGGCTCTCAGGTGGGATGAGTACGCCCCGAGCTTTGGGATGCTTACGCAGGGCACTCAGCACTTCTTGCCACATGGGTGGATTGCCGCCGATGAGCTCCACGCTGCGGACTTCGCCGAGCGCGTCGAGCGTGATGCGCAAGAGGGCATCGCCCTCGCTTGGCCCTAACGCACGCGCCAGAGAAGCAACGATGCTCACCCATGGACTCCCGCGCGCAAGGCCCCGCTCCACATCTGGGGCTGCCATGCCCGTGCGCAGTTCCGAGGTGGTGCGTGCATTCAGGTCAAGGGTGGACGTTGAAGTGCGAGTACGAGATTGAGTCGCTCGGGCGGTTGCGCGGTCTTGAGTTTCAAACTCGAAGATCCCAGATCCTAAGCCCAGATTGATGGGACGTGTTCGTGGTCGCGACGAGAGCGAATGGGGATCCTGGGATGGCGAAAGCGTTGGGGCCGTTGCGTGGGTTGGGACCGCAGAGTCGAAAGGCCTGCCCGAGGTGGTTGGGCTGGGCGCGAAACGTGGCGATGCTGATCGAGCTAGGGTCGAAGCGCCACTTGTGGCAGCGACAAGCTTACGGCGAGCCAGCGCGTTTGACGGTGTTTCGCTTTCAGACTCCGAAGTGCTAACTTCGATCTCGATTGCGCTCGGTGTTCCACGAGACGTTGGCCTAACTCCGACTGGTGCCCACAGGTACAGGAGTGCACCGCACAAGTGCAGGACGAGAGCAGCCCCCAATGCTTTCGAAAAACGCGCCAAGCGGCGAGTATACTTGAGGTGGCGCCTGGAACTAGCGCAATTCGGTTGCGGGCTACGATCGCAGCAAGCGCGCAGCTTCCACGGCGCCGTAGGTAAAAATAATGTCCGCTCCGGCGCGCCGCAGGCAGAGCAGGCTTTCCGAAAGGCACTGGTCGTAGTCAAGCCAGCCGTTTTGTGCGGCTGCTTTGAGCATGGCGTATTCTCCGCTCACTTGGTACGCGGCTACAGGTAGCGGGGTGGCGTCGCGGACGGCACGAATCACGTCCAGATAGGGAAGCCCGGGTTTCACCATCAGCCAGTCAGCGCCCTCCGCCTCATCGAGATGCACCTCGCGCAAGGCTTCGCGGAGGTTGGCCGGATCCATCTGGTAGGTTTTCTTGTCGCCGCTTTTGGGTGCCGAGCCCAGTGCATCTCGAAACGGGCCGTAGAAGCCCGAGGCGTACTTCACACAATAGCTGCAGATCCCGACGTTGATATATCCGGCATCATCTAGTGCGCGGCGGATAGCTAACACCCGGCCATCCATCATGTCCGAGGGAGCGACCATGTCGGCTCCCGCCTGGGCTTGGCTCACGGCCATCGAGGCTAGGAGTGGAACCGTCACGTCATTGTCGATCTGGCCATTGTAGAGAACTCCGTCGTGACCGTCGGAAGAATAGGGATCCAGTGCCACGTCGGTGATCACCGAAAGCTCGGGCAAGCGGGCCTTGAGCGCACGAACCGTGCGCTGGAGCAGACCATTCTCATTCAGTGCTTCAGTGCCGCGAGGATCTTTGGCTGCCTCGTTGATGGCGGGGAACAACGCCACTGCAGGTACCCCCAGCAGCAGGGCCTCCTCCGCTTTACCCAACAGTTTTTGAATTCCGTATCGGGATTGCCCTGGCATGGAACTGATTGGCGTCTCCGAGCTCTCACCTTCTTGCACAAACATGGGCAGCACCAGGTGTTCGGCGCTGAGCGTTGTCTCCCGGATCAGGCCTCGAAACCCGGCATTCTGTCGATTGCGTCGCGGTCGAACGAGCATAGTCTAACCTTAGCCTTCTCTGAGTTTAGGTTCCAGCACGCCGAGGAACTCAAGGAAGCGTCGGGCGATATCAGGGCGTTTCCCGGCACGTTGGCGTCGTTTCTGCAGACGATTCCACTCGGCTACTTGGACATAGAAGCGCTCGTTCATCGCCTCATATTGCTCCTGTTGGGCGACGATCCGGCGTGCGCTATTCTTGCCATCGAGTTCATATTCGCACTCAATGACATCGATGATTTTCAAACTGCGGAGTTTCTTGTCTTTCCCGTAGGTTGGTTCGAAGGGGAAAGCGCGGCATCCGAGTGGGCGGTGTTCGTAGATGGTGCAGCGATCGTCTTTCCCGAGGTAGTGGCAACCGTTCCGGTCTTGCCGCATCACGAGCACGCGCTTGCCCTGACGAAAGCTGGCGAACGCCTCCGGTTCGTCGTCCATATCGATGTGGTGGCGATCGGTGTAACGAATGAATTTCTGGGGATCGTCGCCTGTTCCGGCAACAACGCGCCGGATGTCGTCATCTGTGAGTGGCAGTACCGGGTCCTTGCAGCAGTTGCCGCAGCCGGTACACCTGAACTTGAGATTCTTGATGGCGGGTGGCACGGCGCTTGGCTTAACAAATCGGTTGCGGGGGCGCGAGCATCTTGGAAAGCCAGAATGCTCGAAGTTTGGAGCTTTCGACCCGCTGGCCGTGTCCCTCGGGAGGCTGGCTGGGTGGGCGTGCTTCTCAAGCACCCCGAGATGCCCGGCGTGCGAAGCGCGGTGCTGTGCGTTGGGCTTGCTGTGTGCGACACTGGGAATGACGTATGTCGCTCAAAATAGATCAGGATCACTCGCGCTTTCGCAATATCGTTCGCGGCAAGATCCGGCAGAACCTCAGGCGCTATATCTCTCAGGGCGAAATGATTGGGAGAAAGGGCAAGGATCTGGTGTCGATCCCGGTGCCTCAGATCGATGTCCCCCGCTTCGTGTTCGGCGACAAACAAAACGGAGGTGCGGGGCAGGGAGACGGCGAGGTGGGTGAACCTTTAGACGGGGAAGAGCAAGAAGGAGAGGGGTCGGGCAAGGCGGGTGAGGGCGCCGGTGAGCACATGCTCGAAGTGGACGTGACGCTCGATGAGCTGGCGGAGATATTGGGTGAGGAGCTGCAGCTGCCTGCGATTGAGAACAAGGGGAAAAGCCGGATAGTTGCCGCAAAAGACCGCTATTCTGGCATTCGACGGGTAGGCCCCGAATCGCTTCGACACTTCAAGCGCACCTACAAAGAAGCTCTACGCCGCTCAATCGCCACGGGCACCTACGCGCCCGACAACCCGATCATCATTCCTCAGCGCGAAGACCGCCGTTACCGCTCGTGGAAGGAGGATTTTCAGCCAGTGGCGAACGCCGTGATCATCTACATGATGGATGTCTCCGGTTCGATGGGCGATGAGCAGAAAGAGATCGTTCGCATCGAGAGCTTTTGGATCGATACTTGGCTGCGCCGCTACTACAAGGGGTTGGAAAGCCGCTACATCATTCACGATGCCGTCGCCCGTGAGGTGGATCGCGATACCTTCTTCAAAACGCGGGAATCTGGGGGAACCATGATTTCCAGCGCTTACCGCTTGTGCGAGCAGATCATTCAGCAGAGTTATCCGTTCGAGGAATGGAATATTTATCCCTTCCATTTTTCGGATGGGGACAATTGGTCGATGGACGATACTTTGGCGTGCATCGATCTTTTGAAAAAATCCCTGCTCTCCCGCGTCAACATGTTCGCCTACGGGCAAGTGGAGAGCCCGTACGGATCTGGCCAATTCATCAAGGATCTAAAAGAGCATTTTTCTAGCGACGAACGTGTCATCACCAGCGAAATCCGTGATCGCGACGCCATTGTTGGCAGCATCAAGGAATTCTTAGGCAAAGGGAAATAGCATGGTGGAGTTTGGAACTCACGCTGCTCTGCCGAAATATCTTCGGGTTGAGCAAGAAAAGATCGCCGCGGTGGCCCGCGATTATGGCTTGGATTTCTTTCCTGTCATTCTGGAGATGCTGAGTTACGACCAGATGAACGAAATCGCAGCCTACGGCGGTTTCCCGAATCGCTATCCGCACTGGCGCTTCGGAATGGCATATGAGCGGCTTGCCAAGAGCACGGAGTACGGTCTTTCGAAGATCTATGAGCTCGTGATCAACAACAATCCTTCGTACGCCTACTTGCTAGAGGGCAATAGCCTCACCGATCAGAAGCTGGTGATGTGCCACGTGTATGGGCACGTCGATTTTTTCAAGAACAACTTCGCCTTTCGTGCCACGGATCTCGATAACGTCGGGCAGGTGGTAGGTCCTCGAGCTACGAGCGGCGAGGGCTATCAGCCGAACCGCAAATGGATCGATAAAATGGCCAATCATGGCGCCTTGGTGCGGCGAATTATTGATCGTCATGGCATCGAGAAAACAGAGGAGCTGATTGATGTTTGCCTGTCGCTCGAGAATCTGATCGATCCTTGGCTCCCGTTCGTCGTTCGGCGCCGGGGTGAACGGAGAGAAGAAGAGCCGGGTGAGGTTGAAGTGCCGAAGCTCCGCGCCAAGGATTACATGGATGATTTCATTAATCCCGCGGATTTCATGGAGGCGCAGAAGCTCAAGTTGGAGCAGGCTCGCGACGACAAGAAGGGGAAATTTCCGGAGCAACCGGAACGCGATGTGCTGCTATTTTTGATGGAGAACGCGCCGCTCGAACGCTGGGAATCAGAGATCTTGGCGGCCATGCGCGAAGAGGCCTACTACTTCGTGCCGCAGATGCAGACCAAGATCATGAATGAAGGCTGGGCAAGCTATTTTCACTCGAAGCTGATGACCGAACGCGTCTGTGATTGGAGCGAGATCATTGATTATGCCGACAATAACGCCGGCGTGATGGCCACCTCCAAAGGCCAGTTGAATCCCTACAAGCTCGGGGTTGAGCTGTTCCGGAACATCGAAGAACGCTGGAATAAGGGGCAATTTGGTCGCGAGTGGGACGAGTGCGATGATCTCGATGAGAAGAAGAATTGGGATCTGCGGCTTGGGCTTGGCAGCGAGAAGCTGTTCGAAGTGCGCTCCATGTACAATGACGTCACGTTCATTGATGAATTCCTGACGCCTGAGTTTTGTATCGAGCACAAGCTCTTCTCTTTTGGCTATTCGAATCGGAACGAACGCTTCGAGATCGAATCGCGAGAATTTCGCAAGGTGAAGGAGAAGCTGCTTTCCCAGCTCACGAACGCCGGAAATCCAGTCATTCACGTGGAGAACGCCAATTACGAAAATCGTGGCGAATTGCTGCTTCGGCACGAACATCGTGGAGTCGATTTGCGGATGGACTACGCCAAGGAAACGTTGGCCGCCTTGGTGCGCCTTTGGAAGCGGCCGGTGTGCCTGGCGACGCAGGTGGAGACCAAGTCGGTGATTTTGCGCTACGACGGCAAGGAGCACACAGCAAAGAATGAAGGTGGTTGAGCGATTTCAGCACGGTTGCACTTCGGCACTGTCGGCTGTTGGAGCTGCATGGATTCTGGCTGCTCTTGGCTGCACACCGTCGGAAGTGCAGAGCCCGCCACGGCAGGTTTCTGCGGCTTCAGTTGAGGGTCAGGCAAAAGGCCAACGTCCCGCGACGAATGGCAAAGAAGCCACCCGCACACACGTTCCCAAGAATGCAGCCGAGCCTCCAGCGAGCGTGGCCCAGCCCGCCGACACTGAAGCCAATAGCGAGGTGTTAGCTAGGAACGATGGCAGCGTTGCAGATGCTCAATTGAGCCAAGGAGATCAATCCTTCGCTGTTGAGGAGTGGCGTTCGGCGGGGCGTGCGTACGAGGCCGCACGTCGGAAGGCTCCGGCCGATCCCGCGGCGTACGTGGGGCTAGCTCGGGTTCGTCTGGCAGAGAAACAGCTCCCGTTGTCGTTCGCCGCAGCCCCCGGCGATCGCGTCGCGCAGGCCGCGCTGGCCCTCGTTGATAAGGCGTTGGCCCTGGACTCAAGCTACGGGTTGGCACATCTAGAACGGGGCCGAATCTTGCTGATCTTGGGAGACGCGAGCCTCGCGATTGAGTCATTTGCCAAGGCTCAGCAGCTTCTTCCGCGGAGCGCTGAAGCTTATGGCGGCATGGGGGTTGCGCGCCTGGCGACCGGTGCCGTGAAGGAGGCGCTGCGTGGCTTCAAAGAGGCAGCACGTTTGGAGCCTGGCAACGCGGCACGCTTGGGGAACCTTGGGACTGCGCACTTGATGCTTGGGGAAGTAGCTGAGGCGCTACAGGTTTATCGAGAGGCCGCTCAGCTGGCTCCCGAGGATCCGCGGGCCCAGGGCGATGTGGGCACCGCATTGCTCGCGTTGAATCAGCCCACTGAAGCCCTGGTTTTTCTTGAAAGGGCACATCATTTAGCGCCCGAACGCGCCACTTTCCTTTCGAATATTGGCTACGCCAAGGAGTTGCAGGGTCAAGTGGCATTGGCGATAGTTAGCTATCGTCAAGCTTTGGCGTTGGATCCCAAGCTTGCGTCGGCCTGGATCAATCTCGGCGTGGCACTATCGCATCAACAGAAATTTACCGAAGCAGAGGCGGCCTTCAATCGTGCACTGGTTCTCGATCCAACGGATCCACGAGCCAAGGTGAACCTGGAAGAGCTTCGCGAGCTCAAGAAGACTCAAGCCCAAAAGCCGTGAAGACCCTCAGACGAGCGGCATGGCCTTCAAGCGGCCGCGCCGTGAAGCTGCTACGGAGTTGTCGAGGGCTTCGCTCAATTCTGACATTGTCGCAGGCTTTCCTAGAACGCCGCTGAGCTTGCTGCGCAGCGCGGGCTTCAGTACCTCGATTTGCCCGCTGTGCACGACGCAGGTGAGTGCAGGGTCGATGCCAAGCGCGGTTTCGAGCAGCTCTTCGCCACGCATTCCAGGCATGTCGAGATCGGTGAGCAGCACGTCAAAGTGTTCAGAACCAAGCAAACGGAGCGCGGTTGGGGCATCTGGCGCGCCGGTGATGGCCCAGGTTGGGCGCGTCGCTTTGAGCATCCTTTGTAGGGTGCGTAACACCAGCGGATCGTCATCTACCGCGAGAAGTTTTGGGGACGCACTGCCTCCTCGCCCACGGCGCTCAACCTTGCTCTCAGGGACGATAGTCTGGCCAGCGACCTCTAAGAGTTGATTAGAAGTTGGGGAGCGCCAGCTGAAGGAGTGAGCCATCGGTGCCTCTTCTGCAAACGCTCTGCCAACTGCAGGCAGTTTTGAGCAACCGCGAAAACTTGGAGCTAAGCGCTATTGTATTGCGGAGCCCGCGAGCGCGGTGGGGCTGCAGTTCTCAAGTTGAAACGTCGGGAGTCTGGTTCAGACGTCCTAGTCTGGGACGTTTCTCGATTTGAGAGTTGAAGCTATTTTTCCGAGCGAGTTTGAGCGATGCTGAATTTCGTCATTTGAGGGGCTTTAGAAGGCCGCTGGCGAAGCATGCGCACCCACGCAGATTTACTCGCATTCAGTTCACCGGTGAACGCGTTGAGCCCGAGAGCTTCGCCGGATTCTTTTGCTTTGAGAGTGGCTGATACCTCGTAGAGTCCAGGCGTGGAGAACGCGCCAGCTGGACAGAGCTCGATCATTCGGCTCGGAACGGTCACCAGCTCTCCTGGTTTTAGAGTTAGGAAAGCCTTGGCATCCGGTGTGCGATCGTTGGGCGTGGGTTCGCAGTGCACTTTGCCCCTCGGGCCTGCGAGATCAAAAGTGAGCAATTCTCGGCGAAAGAACAGACGCCGCACCTCGGTGCCTCGATTCTTAATTCCGATAGCAACCACCACATCGGCCGGGGTGTAAGCATTCGAACCGCGCTCCAGAGTGAGTGCGAGCGGCTCAGTGGTCGCTTTTTCCTGCTTGAGAACTTGAGCGTAATCGAGGCTTAGGGCCAGCTCCGGGCCGAGCAGCTCTTTCACATTCGGAACTTCAGGGGCTTCTTGCCCTTCCTCTTTAACCAGCGTTGCCAAAAAAGGCGCCTTTTGTTCGGGTGTGTACTCTTCCCGTTTGCCTTTCTTCCAACGCGCCTTTTTCAGTGTCGGCCAGCCGAAGTGGGGCTCCACCAGGGCGCCCGGGACGAGAACCGTATCGTTAGTTTCTCGAAAACAAAGTGAGCGGACATCGAAACGGTAAAGCAATGCCTCGCCGTCCTTTAACTCCACACTTGGCGCTCCGGATTTGGCAGCGGATTCAGAGTTGGGCAGCTTGCAGCTCACCGCCTCCTTCTTGCCCGGGATCTGAACGCGCAACGAGAGCAGCGATGGATTGGCCGACATGCGGTAGGTTCGCCCCGTGCGGTTCACTATCGCAGCTACCCAGGGCCGGAGGGGGCCATGTTCGATGACGAGGAACTCGGGAAGGCCCGCGCCGTTCGGCGCTGAAGCGTTAATCTGAGAACGTGCTTCCTCCGTCGCCTCTGCCGTGGATCGCAGCTCTTCTTCTCTCAGCGTTTCCGGTGCTTGGGGGGCGGCTCCTGTCGCCAACGGCGCCGAGACGGGCCGGGCAGGGGGCAGGGCCTCCCGAGCTTCCGGGTGTTCAGACACTGCGGCTTTCCCGCAAGCCAGCAGCGTGAAAGCAAAAAGGCCTAGAAAACGACGCCTCTTGTCAGATGCCATGCTGCTCGGCGTAGCATGCCCTCTCCTCTACATGAATCATCAACCGACTGCTCAGGGTTCGGAACTGTGTGGGCTCTACCCCATTGTCGATCTCGATCAGCTGAGCCGATTGGGTATCGATCCGGTCATTTTCAGCCAGGCGCTGCTCCAGGCTCGCCCCGCCATCCTACAGATCAGAGCAAAGTCTGCCCCGCCCCGCGACACACTGGGGGTGCTTCGCGCCGTTCTGCCCAGTTGCCGTGCTGTGGGGGCCTGGTTGTTCGCGAATGATCGCCCAGATCTGGCAGTGCTAGCGGACTGCGACGGCGTTCACGTAGGTCAGGAAGATCTGCCGCTCGATGAAGTGCGACGGTTTGCACCGAGACTGCGTGTCGGGGTTTCGACTCACAACCTGCAGCAGTTGCGCGCAGCACTCTCGCTTCGACCTGATTATATTGCTCTCGGACCGATCTTTCCAACGGCTTCAAAGCAAAACCCAGATCCGGTGGTCGGGGTTGCCGCCCTCCGAGAGGCCCATAGCGCGGCGAGAGCCCAGGGGATCCCGCTCGTTTCCATTGGTGGGCTCACTCTGGCCAGAGCCTTGGAGATCTCGGCATGCACCGACATGGTCGCGGTGATTTCTGCACTCCTCGAGCGTGAACCCACCCCTGCCGGAGCTTTCGGGGTCGCAGCTGAATTCCAGGCGGTATTCTCGGGCAAGCGGCGTTCTAACCTGACAGGCTAGGCAAGCTCCGCTTCACCGCAATCGCGCAACTTGGCGAGCATCCATTCAAGAGCAAGTGCCGATTGCATGTTCGCCTTCACCCGCGCCATCGTCTGAATCACGACCGCGTGGCAGGTGGCAGCCAACTCTGCTTGCTCGATGTTCTGCCCCACGTGAGCACGCGCTAAGCCTGCAAGCTTTTCACCAAGATAGTCCAAGCGTGCGAGAAACTGGTCGCGATCGTTAGGCCGATCTTCGGCGGCATCCAATGCGTGGGCCAGACTTTTGGCTCCGAGCGCGTGGAGGGCGGCATCGGCGAAAGCGTCGTATTCTTTGAGGTTCTCCGCTGTGGCGAGGTCACAAGCGAGCGAAACGCTGCCGTGAGCCAGCGGTGCTACGGCGGGGTTGAGCCCCTTCTCGACCAAAATCTGCGCAACCAGCGCATCACTCAGCGGGCGAAATCTGAGCGGCAAGCTGCGCGAACGAATCGTATCGATCAGCAAATTGGGCTGACTCGTGAGGAGAATGAAGTACGTGAGCTTGGGGGGCTCCTCAAGAGTCTTGAGCAGCGCATTCGCCGCAGAGATGCCCAACTCATGGGCATCCCGAATAATGATCACGAGCGCGCGGCCCTCATGCGGCGGCATGGAAGTGCGGCCGAGAACGACGCGTCGCACTTGCTCGACACTGATGCCGGTTGTTTCCTCGCGGCCGAGCATGCTCTTCGGATACACACCCCGTCCGACGAGCACGATATCCGGGTGGATCGGCACGAGCGGCGGCGAAGAATTGAGAGTGACTGCTCGGCGGCACGCACTGCATTCACCGCAACCGCGTGTGATCGCCGATTCACACACGAGCGCTTGAGCAAACGCCAGAGCCGCTAATTCCTTGCCGACACCGTCGGGACCCTCGAAGCGATAGGCGTGGTGAATGCGACCCGAAGCGAGCGCACGCGTGAGCGTTTCGATCGCCGTCTTCTGCCCCAAAATGCGCTTGAAAGCCGGACTCTCAGTTGCCACGAATGCAATTCCCTGGCTCAAGCTACCGACCGCTGGCGACCCGCCACCACAAAGAGCGCCGATGAAACTTACGACGCGCTGGTTGCGCTGAGCTCACGGCTCAGCATTTTCTGAAAAAGCTGGTAGGCGCCATCGGCGTCAGCTGCATCGTCCAGGTAACCCGCGACGGAAAGGCCGTTCAGTGTCGCACCAATCAGCGTTGAGAGGGCCCGTTGATTGCTCACTTTGGCGCCCGCGCCGACAGCGTCCGCGATCGCTTCGTCGATCAGCGTGTTGGCCTCGCGCTGTAAATCACTCGCGCGGCGTTTCAACTCTTCATCACGCCGTGCAGCGCTCCAAACCTCAATGTTGAGCTCAGACAGCGTCGGATCAGTTCGAATGGCGCTCCAAAGCGCACCCACAACGCCCACCGTTCGACTCACGCCGGGATCCGTTCCGGAGGCAGCATCCTTCACTTTGGCGAGGTACTTCTGATAGGTGAAACTCTGCACCTCGTGAATGAGCGCCGCTTTGCTCGCGAAGTAGTAATGGACGATGCTCTTCCTTAGCCCGAGCTCCTTGCCAATCTCGGCAAGCGTGGTCGCGCTGAAACCTCTTCGCGCGAAGCACTTGGCGGCGGCCGCAAGAATTGCTGCAACCCGCGGATTGTTCCAATCCACAGGACGGGTAGTTCCGTTCGATTCCACAGATTTTTCGGATGCCGTAGCAGTGTCAAGATTGTTCATCATGTTCATCTCAGCTCGTTTGGTAGATGACGATATCTAAGCCCAGCGCGCCTGGCACAGACTTTCTGCGGTCCCAGCTCGCACCCTCTTCTTCCACTCGGTGACCTGTTTGCTCCAGGTTCATTCGAGAGTCAAGCATGCAAGCACTTGGGCGCACGAATCCCTGAAGAGGAACGTCTCTGCTGACAGCCGTGCGCAACCACATATTCTAAACCAGGCTAGGTTAGCTTCCGTCAGGGGAGGTACGTCAACCCCCAACGCTCCATAGATCGGTCGATTTACTTGGATTTTTCCTTCGCCCAGCAACAATTTGGAAACGAAACGCGAGTGATTATTTCCCGTTGCCGGGCTGAGTCCGTGCCTCAAACAACGGCATTCCCGCCTTCTCGGTCCAGCCGCGCTCGGAATAGGGACCGGGTTCGCGGCGCTCCGAGATCTCTTCACTTTCTGTCTGAGTCATCACGAGCAACTCATCGGTTAAATACTCAGGGCTTGGATCATCTTTCGGCACAGGCGCTTTGAGCTTTCTTGGGTCGCCGCTTCCGACTCGCACGATCTGCGTCGTTGGAGGGTAGGTATCCCGGAAGCGCTCGCGGATCGCGTGGGCGCCGTCGCGCACGATGCGATAACGCCGCAATTTAAATCCAGGCAGCCCGCGCTGCAAAAGGACACGGGTGTTACTCGGCAGATTCTCGTCGGGGCGTTCGAGTTGCTCGTAAGGAATGACCTCTTCGATCCTTCGAATTAAAGTCACGGTGCGCGCGCGCGCCGGCCCCAAAATGGCTGCTTCCACGCGACCATCAATCACCGACTCGTGAAGAACAACTGGAAACGGGTACGGGTTCTTGATTCGAAAATTAATGGTCGGATAAACGACGGTCGCGTCGAGGCCGAGCTTGATGTAGGCGCTTGGCCGAGTGTGAGGATAGCGCTCCACGATTTCGAGACCTGCGAAGAAAGCCGCGCCGTGCAGCGTCCCCGAAATTTGGCAGGTCCCGCCACCGATTCCATCCACCAATTCGCCTTCGGCGATCACATGGGCCACTTTGTAGCCATTGGCTTCGTCGCGCGGCCCAACGACTTCATTGAAATCGAAAGTTTCTCCAGGGAAGAGCACGTACCCGTCGAGCTTAGAGGCCGCCAGCCGCAGGTTGAAGGTGCGCGCTTCCAGGCGTCTTGAACGATCGTAGTTGGTATCAAACTGCGCTAGAACCTGGTTGAATTGGATGCCCTGAAGTTCACGCGAGCGCCGCTTCGGAGGCTCGAGCTCATACGCTGCGTCTGCCACGAGGTGCCCTTCGGCGAGGGCTTCCCGAATATTGTGGAGGGTTTTGTCAAGATCCAAGAGCCGCCCTTCCACCTCGGGCAGTGCCACTCGCTTTTTGAGATCGAGGCGTGCGTCCACGGGAGCGCGATCCAGCGTGTCTTTCAACGTGAGCAGCGTGGGAACGGCCTCTGCGAGATTCAGCGAAAGTCCGGTTGGCAATGTGAGTTGGCCTTGAGGAGCGTGCCGTTGAAAGGATCGGTTGAGCGCACTCGTCTGATCTTTGGCATCGCGAATGAGGCGCGCCAGGCGGGGTTTGTCGATCTCGATCCCAAGCCGACCCATGGCAAACTCACGCACCTCGCCCCCTTGAAGCTTCAAGCCAAACTGGCGTTTAACAAAGCGTCGGACGCGCGCCAGCGCTTCGTCTTTAGCCCCGTCGTTGAGCAGAAGTGGTGAGTCCAGTAGGCGCACCTCGCGCTCGGTTCGACCCTGCTCGCCTGAGAAACCAAGCGGCAACAGCAAGAGCCCGAGCAGGCAGCCCGCGAGCGACGAGACCAGAATCATGAGGGCACTTCTGCTTTGGAGCCAAGCTGGCCAACGCATGGGCGGAGCATCAAAGGTGCCCCCCCCGGTGAAGTCAAGCGGCGGGTTGTCAAGCGCTCCAATCCGCGTCAGAGAAGCTTAAGTGCTCCCGGCGGCCGTCAGTCAGAAGCTTCTATCACTCCCTGCGAGTCCGGGTTGCTACGTCTTCAGAGACAAACAGGGGCTGCCGCTGTACGTGGGTAAGGCCAAGAGCTTGCGCTCGCGTGTCAGAAGCTACTTTCAAGCCAGCACGGGAGATGAGCGGGCTTTTATCCCGCTGTTGCAGCGCCAGATCGGTGATTTTGAGACGATTGTTGTCGGCAGCGAGAAGGAAGCTGCAATTTTGGAAAATAGTCTGATCAAGGAGCATCAGCCTAAGTACAACGTGAAGCTTCGGGATGATAAGGAGTACCTGAGCTTGCGTCTTTCCAAAGAGCACGCCTGGCCACGGCTCGACTTGGTTCGCAAACCTAAGCCCGACAAGGCCCAGTATTTTGGCCCGTATCATTCGGCGACGGCCGCTCGACGCACGTTGCACCTGGTTGAAAAGCACTTTCAATTGAGAACGTGTTCGGATCGGGAGCTTTCGTCTCGCAAGCGTCCGTGTTTGCAGTTTCAAATCAAGCGTTGCCCAGCGCCGTGTGTGATGGAGGTGGATGCGGCGGCCTACGCGCAGCAGGTGCGTGCGGTGGGTCTGTTCTTGGATGGGCGGCACGATGAGCTTTCTGCTGAGCTGGAAGAGCGCATGCGCTTGGCTGCGAGCAATTTTGAGTACGAATTGGCGGCGACGTACCGAAATCAGCTGAAGGCGGTGCAGTCGATCCGAGAAGAGCAGCGAGTGGTGAGCACGGCTGATCGAGATCAAGATGTGGTCGGGATGTTTCGCCAGGGTGATTTACTGGAGATCCAGGTGCTGTATGTGAGGGGCGGCAGGGTGGTGGATCGGGCTAGTTTTTCAGCCAAAGGCGTGGAGCTGCCCGATGAAGAAGTCATCGGAACCTTTCTTCGGGATCACTACGGCGAAGGCGGGGCGGGGGAGGCTCGCTTCCCGGACGAAGTGCTGGTGCCGGTCTTGCCTGAGGCTCATGTGGGTATTGAGGAATGGTTGGAGGAGCAGCGTTCCGAACAGGCAAAACGACGGGGCGGGAAAATCGCACGTGCGCAAATCTTGGCGCCTTCACGCGGAGCGCGTCGGGAGCTGCTTCAGTTGGCGACGGACAACGCCCAACACGCTTTCGAGGAAAAACGTCGAGCCGTCGAGGACATCGATGCTCGACTGGCCAAGGTACAGGTACGGCTGCGCTTGCCAACGCTGCCGCGTCGGATCGAATGTTGCGATATTTCCCATCTTGGCGGGCGGGACACCGTGGGAGCGGTGGTTTCGCTCTTGGATGGAGTGCCCGATAAGAAGAGGTACCGCACATACCACGTGAAGGGCGTCGACGAAGGCGACGACTACGGCGCGATGTACCAGGTGTTGTTGCGTCGTTTCGAACGCGGGCGGGATGCTGCGTTGGCGCCCGCCGAAGCCGACGCGAATGCCAGCTGGGAATTACCAGATTTGTTTGTGGTGGATGGTGGTCGAGGCCAGCTTTCGGTGGCGTTGGCAGCAGCTGGGGATCTCGGGTTGCACGGGCTGACCATCGTGGGTCTTGCCAAAGAGCGAGAGCGCCCACTCGCCGAAAAGCTGGTGGACCGGGTGTACGTGCCTGGGCAGCTGAATCCGGTGCCACTCCGCAGCAACAGCCCAGAGCTCTTCTTACTCGCGTTCGCGCGAGACGAAGCGCACCGGTTTGCCAATCGAGGCCGTAGCAAGCTCGGAAAACGCAGGCGTTTCACCTCTCAATTGGATACTTTGCCTGGCGTGGGCCCAAAGACGCGCAAAGCACTCTTGAAAACGCTCGGAAGCCTCGACGGGATCCGGCAGGCGTCGGACGAAGCCATCTTGCAAGCAGGCGCCAACCGCACCCAACTGGCGACCCTCCGCGCGGCCTTTAAGTCGGAAGCATCAGGAGAGCCGAGCGACAACTAAGTTGGCAATCCTCCCACGGCCCGCAAACCCAGTTGCCAGGCGCACTACGCAAATTCACTGAACATCCGGCTTTTTACCCCGCCTCGCCGTGCGGCACAGGCCTTGCTGGAAGGCTTCGAGCAGCCGCTCAGAATGGCGCGGAGGCTCGGTGCAAGCTGGGGTATGGCCACAGCCCGAATTGACAAATATTGCCGTGCACCCTACCCTCCGGCCGCCAAAAAAGCCTGCATTTCTCAGGAATTGGAGACATTGATGAACATGAGTCCCACCCCGTCTGCCACGAAAACGCTAGCTCGTTTCGTCCGTATTTCTCTTGCCGCGTTAGCGTGTGCTGGTGGAGGCCTCGGCCTTACCGCAGCCTGCTTGGAGCGCCCCGTCGTCAAGGCCACACCAAACACGACGAACCTGTTTGTCGATCAGATCAAGCAAACAACGATCGATAAGATCGACCTGCTGTTCATGATCGATAATTCAGTCTCAATGTCTGACAAGCAGAGGATGCTGACGGATGCGGTGCCGTCACTCTTGAAGCGCCTGATCACTCCGAATTGCGTGAGCCTGGACAAGAACGTTTCGACCATTATGCAAGGCCTAGATGCTTGTCCAATGGGGTTCGAAAAGGAATTTAGCAAGGTCAGTGACATTCATATTGGAGTTATCTCCTCGAGCTTAGGTGCGCACGGCGCGAATCAGTGTCCCCTTGTTACCAACGGGGTCACTGAGAGCTTTCCTGATGACAAGAATGACAAAGGGCATCTGATGGGGACTACGGCTCGCGCGATTGCAAAGGGGATCCCGACCTATGGCAATTCCGGGTTTCTCGCGTGGGACCCCCAGAAGAAATACATGCCGGCCGGGGAAATCAACGCGGACACGCTCATCACGAATTTCCAAAATTTGGTGTCCGTCACTGGTGAACGTGGCTGCGGCTACGAAGCCCAGCTTGAGTCTTGGTATCGGTTCCTCGTGGAGCCCGAACCCTATCTCTCCGTCAGCAGGGATGAGACGACGAGCACGACAGTTCAGGCAGGTCTGGATACGGCGCTCCTGGATCAACGCAAGGCGTTTCTCCGCGCAGACTCGCTGTTGGCAATCATCATGTTGACGGATGAAAATGACTGTTCCGTGGTCGACGAAGGCCTCGGTTGGCTCGTCGGGACCTCGAATTATAAAGACGCTGCCGGTATAACGAAACCCTTCAACTTCCCCCGCCCGACGACCAAGTGTGAGACTGAGCCCAACAGTCCTTGTTGTCGGACTTGCGGGAGCAACGAAACCAGCCCGCCTATGGGCTGCGATGCTCTGGGTGCCGATCCACAGTGTATAAAGGAGCCTGGGGCGACGGGTGTGCCACTCAAGGCAGCAAAGGATCCCCCCAACCTGCGCTGTTTCAACCAGAAGAAGCGTTTTGGTTTGGATCTGCTCTATCCAACGGAGCGTTACGTGGTGGGCCTTCAGGCGCAGACTCTGCTGGTTCCCGATCGCACTGATCCCAAAGGTTTGAAGACCAAGATGGTGCCGAATCCGATCTATACGGATCTCCAGGGCACCGCCCCGTTCGTACGCGGGCCAGAGTTGGTGTTCTTAGCTGGCATTGTAGGTGTTCCCTGGCAGGACATTGCTGACGACGCGAGTGTCAAGGTCGGCAACGAGATGGGGGCGTTGAAGTACCTCACCTGGACCGAGCTCAGCAAGAAAGACTCGGCCGGGAAAAACGTTTGGGACGACATTTTAGGCACCGGCAAGCCCCCCAACGATCCGTTGATGATCGAGTCGATTGAGCCACGCACGGGAACGAACCCTAGGACGGGAAAGGCGCTGGCGCCGGCGACGTCAACCGATCCGAAAGCAAATCCGATCAACGGGCACGAATTCAACAACCTGGACAACGATGGTGTTCAGTCTGACCTTCAGTATGCGTGCATCTTTCCTCTCCCTGAGGGGATGAAAGATTGTACCGATCCAAAATCGGGTGGCTGCGACTGCGGCGTTCCTCCAACCCCGGGCCTATCGGTGCCCGAGCTCCAGACGAAAGCAGCGGCCAACAACAGCCCGCTCTGCAATCCACCGGCGGGAGGTGTCGCGAGCACCACCCAGTACGCGGCCAAGGGATATCCTGGTCCCAGGTTTCTTCAGGTACTGAAGGACTACGGGCCCAATTCAATCGTTGCTTCGATCTGCCCGAAGATCGTATCCGATAAGGCCAACCCCAGCTACGGCTACAACCCAGCCGTAACGGCCATTATCGATCGACTCAAGGAGGCACTCGGAGGTCGCTGTCTCCCGCGCAAGCTTTCGCCGACTTCGGGAGTAGATGAAACGACGGGCAAGGCATTACCACCAACGGTGCCATGCAAAGTCATTGAAGCGCGTATCCCCAAGCCGGGCGAGGCTTGCGGCTGTGGAGAAGGGCGAGAACCTGGTGTGGTGGGTGTCGATACCCCTACGGATACGCTGAAGTTGGCGAACGCCGTCCGTGCAGGGCTCCAAAGTGCAGGCAACTGCGGTACCGCTGGTAAGCCTTGCACCGATTACTGTCTCTGTGGCGTGACGCAGCTGGCAGGCTTCCGAGGGTGTGAGTTTGACGACCCGCCGCCTGCGGCACTCGCTGGTTATTGCTACATCGATAAGGCTCAAAATATTGGAAATCCGGCGCTTGTATCTGCCTGTCCGGCTTCCCAGCAACGGAAGCTGCGCTTCGTGGGTGCAAATACTCCGGCGTCTGGAGCGGTCACGTTCATTGCTTGCGCCGGTGCCTCGGCGGAAGATCCTGACGTGATGACGGTGGCTCCCGCGGCACAGTGAGCGAAAGAAGCATCAGGGGAGACGCATTTTTAATGTGCTTCCCCTGGCTTGAGTATCCGCGTGGCTGAGCGGAAAAAAGCGGTCTTGATAGTTGAGGATGAGCCGCACATTGCGCTCGGTCTGGGTGATGCGCTGAGGTTCGAAGGCTTCGACGTGCTGCTTGCTGAGACGGGCAAGAAGGGCGTGCTCTTGGCACGCGGAGAGCACCCGGATGCCATCGTGCTCGATTTGATGCTGCCAGATATGAATGGCTACCAGGTGTGCGAGGAAGTACGCCGGATTGATCCGTTCGTTCCCATCATCATGTTAACGGCAAAGAGCCAGGAAGCGGACAAGATCCGTGGGCTGGATGCGGGGGCGGATGATTACGTTACGAAGCCGTTCGGGGTGGGCGAGCTCGTCGCAAGGCTGCGCGCATTGTTCCGACGTGTGAATCGGCCTGCAGACGTCCAAACTTTTCAGGTGGGGGAGGCTTCGGTCAATCTGAGTGCCCACACGCTCACTCGGAAGGGAAAGCGAGCTGAAAAGCTCTCTTTTTACGAGGTGGAGTTGCTGCGCCTGCTCCACGAACGCACGGGACAGCCAGTGAGCCGCGAAGAGATCCTCAATAAGATTTGGGGCCTGGAT
Source organism: Polyangiales bacterium (assembly GCA_038251425.1). Classification (GTDB taxonomy): domain Bacteria; phylum Myxococcota_A; class Polyangia; order Polyangiales; family Polyangiaceae; genus JBBRRP01. Next base: position 11,555 of record JBBSBI010000023.1, on the reverse strand, counting down.
GCCACCCCTACCAATCGCACCATCGATAATTTTGTGGTCAAACTCAGAAAGAAGATCGAACGACGCCCGGACCAGCCGGACCATATTTTGACCGTGTATGGATTTGGCTACAAGTTGATTCCCTGAGAAGGAGTGCGCGCTGAGCTTTATCGTCCTCGCTGCCTCGGAGCGCCGAGCGAACAAGAAGCTTGCTCAAAGGTAAGGCAAGACATCCCGAAGATCGACGGGGGTGAGACCGGTGTCCGTGTGCAAGTTTTTCGGAAAAGTGCGCCAACTTGAAGTTGGGTGGTCTTTCGCTAAGCGGTAGCAATCAAGCCACAAGCTAGCGTCAGTGGGTTCGCCCGTGCGTGAGGGTCCGGCTTCTCCAACTAGAGCGCCTTCGGCGAGACTCATGCCGACAGAAAGATCGGGTGCTGTTCGCTCGAGGTTGGCGAGAATGAGTACATACTGCACGTCCTCATTTAGCCTCTTCAGGTGGTGTAGCGTGACGACGCTTCCACCGAGTGCCGGCCCCACATACAGCACCAGGGCGGCTCCAATTTGCTGAGATAGTTGTGGCAAGCGGGCTTGGACGGGCCGGGCACCTTCGAGTGTGATTGCCGCGTCGCGCAGCCCCTGTTCATGCGCTAGGGACTGCGAGCCGTTAAAGCGGGTTTGTGGGGAAATCGCCGCGGGCCAACGGTAGCGCTGAAAACTGGAGGGATGGTCAGGGTTCCTGAGCAACGACGCGTGATCTTCCGCGAGGAGCCAGGAGGGTGATGCTTTTGGTGTCGTGGGCACCGGGACGCAGACACCTAGGGAGGGCAGCTGGTGCGGAGGGCATCGGAAATTGAGGTCAACGTCCTCGGCCGTGGATTTCGGGCGGGGCGCCTGCGGCCCCTGCATGGCCGGCGTCGCCAGGTTACTTTTTGAACCGGCCCGGGCCACAAGCCAAGCAACTAGCAAGGCAACGCTCAGCAGGAGCGCCAGAAGCGCGGGAGCGCGCGGGTCTCTCTGCATCCAGGGAATATACTCGCTTCCCTCATTGGCAGGCGATTGATTCGAGTGGGCCGTGTCTGCTACCGAGATGGACGTGCAACTGCCCTCGCTGAAGCTGTCCGCCGCGGACGCCGCCATTTTTGAGACGTTCGTTGTGCCGCGCTATCTCTCACTTTTCGGAGATCTGGCCCTCGGGATGTTGCTCTTGGGGGAGGAGTCGCGCGTCCTCAACGTTGGGTGTCGCACGGGATACCCGGATCGTAAAATCTACGAACGAACCGGCATGGGCCTCGTTGTGGGGGTGGACGCATCGCTGCCCGCACTTGAGCTCGCTCGGAATAAAGCTGCGGTGCTGGGCGAAGTGAATGTGCACTACCATGCGCTCGATCAACTGCCCGGAGAAATTGACGCGGAGGCTTTTTCGAATGTGCTCTGCTTGCACCCAACGCTCGCCGATTCCGATCGGTCGAGCCTCTTCAAGGAGCTTCATTCCTACTTGTATGCCGGCGGCCAGGTGGTGGTCGCGTTGCCACTCAAGGGGTCCTTTCTCGAGATCGTGGATCTATTTCGAGAGTACGCCTTGAAGTTTGATGATGGTGAGTTTGCCGAGAAGATTGAGGAGGCCATGATGAGCCGCCCCACCATTGAGACGCTGCAGGAAGAGCTGGAAGAAGCGGGGCTGGACGATATCGACGTGGAGATCCGTCACACGGAAATACCCTTCGATAGCGGTCGCGCCTTCATGGAAGACCCAGTAACGCGCTTGCTGATTGTGCCGGAGCTCGCCTCCTGGTTGCCCACCGCGGATCTGCAAAAGCCCCTTGAATACGTGCGCGAAGCCATCGACAAATACTGGTCGGAAGGCAAGCTGGATCTCACGCTCAACGTTGGTTGCGCCAGCGCCAGGCGTCCCGCATAGCAGAATACCTAGGGCGCTCAGCCCAAAAGCGACGTAGGTGGGCGCTCAGTAGCGGTAACGCCATAGGACGTCCATCTTGGTGCCTAGCCTGCCGACTTCTGTTCGGAGCGACCAGCTTCGCCGGAAACGCCAATCCACCGTTCCCGAAAATGCATCCCCTTGTTCTTGAGAAACTGGATCCTCGGCCCGTTTGTAACTTCCTTCAAACCACACCTGATCGCTGAGCTGATACGCGGCCGTGTACGTTGAGTACTGGCCAGCGCGGTTGGTGTTCTCACTAGCAGTGCGTAGCTCGAAATTGCCAAGGGGTGTGTCGGCGAGCAAATCACCCAGCAGCCCCGCGCCGATCCCGATGCCCGTGCTCTCAGCAGATGTTTCGCCTTGTGACGACGACCCTCCCAGAAGCAGCGTTTGCAGCTCCACTTCGCCCAGCGGCGGGTCGCTGCGAAGGCTGAGGCTTCCGTGCTTGAAGGTTCCCCGGATATCCACGTAGACGGTGGTCCCGTCTGGGGCACGCCAGCTCGCCGTGACGTCCAATCGAGGATTGGAGGAGTCGCCGGTGTCGAAACGCACGCTCCCGCGCTCGATCACAAACGCTTTGCCGAGGAGCTGGACGCGGCCGCCCGGAGTCAAGTCGATGGCGCCGAGAACCTCGGTGCTGGCTCCCAATCTGAGTTCGGGGTTGCCTCGGAGGGGAATGACCAGATCGCTTCGGTTCACGCTCACGGCGTCGCCCAGTCGGAAGTGCAAGACCCAAGGAACGGTGCGGCCCCGGACGCGCTTGAGCTTCTCCTCGCTCATGGGTTGAGCCACGATGATATCCGGATTTTCAGTGACATCGATCACCTGACGCGATGTGGCTTTGGGCAACTTAGCGGTCAGCCTTGGAACACTGATATTGACGTCGAACTGGTTCGCTTGGCGTTTGAGGGTCAGCGCGGCGTTTCCTGTGATAGTTGCTTGTGAAACGCCCTCAATGAGCAGCGGAACAGGGTGAGTGAGGTGGACCTGGGCTTCCCCGCTTTCAACCCGCAGCCCCGAAAGTTTGATCTGAATTGCTCTGGCTTCGAGGTTCGGGACTTCGGAGCGCACGTTCGCTTTCAAGAGGTTGACCAAGATGGTCGTATTCTCGCCTTCGCGACTCACCAGGCCCTTGAAGCTGACGGCGCTGAGGCGTGTCCCCATCGCGGCGAGCTGAAGCCGTCCATCGCTCAACTCAAAGTTTCCCGAGAGTGCGCCACCCAGCCCGGCTTCCGTGAGCTTCAGCTCCGCGTCTAAATTGGCGTCGATCTTACCGTCGAGTTCCGTAAAAATATCGCTCACCGCTGGCAATAAAATTCCCGCACCGAAACGCTTGGTTCGGATCTGAACCGAGATGGGCTCATCCGGGGCGGCGTGGGGGATAGCTCCTGAAAACTCCAGCGGAATCAAGGCGGTGGCATCCAAGGTGCCCGTTCCCTCCTCGGCACGGACTCGCGCTAGGATCTGCTTGGCACCCGCTGTGAACTCCAAACGGCCTCGCGCCACGGGAACTTGGTTGATCGCGGCGCCATTCAGATCAATGCGCGCGGTTAGCTCCGGTACGCCATTCTTGAACCCAAAGCTGAACGGGCCTGTTAGCTCGCCGACGATATCGGCATCCGCAAGAGGAGCAAAAACAGCGAGCGGAAGTTGAGAAATCTTCCCGGCCCCTTCAAGCTGAACGGCTCCGGAGTTGCGGCCCGAGATGGCGCCTGGCGGAGCGTTGCCGTGTAGCTCAACTTGGGCGATAGCATGTAAGCCCTGGAGAACTTGCGCGTCGGCTGTCAGCAGCTGTTGACTCGTTTGGTAGGCCGCATGGGCGTGCAGATCCACGGGGGAACCCCGCCGGGTGTTTTTGTTCACAAATCCACGCAAATCTACGCTGGCATCGTAGCTTGGAGCGACGAGAGTGCCGGCAATCCCAAGCTGGGCCTTGAGCCGGCCCTTAGCTGAAGTGACCGCAATAGGTGCCGGCAGTTGGTCGATGCTGCGCTCCTCGAGCGCAAGCTGAGCCTGTAGCGGGATTTGATCAAAGTTAGCCAAAGCTTCTAACGGCGCTCGTTCAAACGCTGGTAGATCAAGATCTGCGCTGAGAACTCCTGACAGCAAGACGCCCGCGGGATCTTTGAGCACACTGGTGACGTTGATGTTCCCGGTTTGGCCGTTGAGTGTCCCACCGAGGCTTAGATTGAGGCCCGAGAGCAAGAGGGGCGGACTCTCAGCTTGCGGCAGCTTGACCTCTAGCTCATGGGTCTCGACCACAAACAGCGCGGCGGGTAGCGCTTGGTCGCTGGTTCGCTCTAGGGAAATCCGAGCGCTCGCGTAGCCTGAGATCGGCTCCAGGTTTTCAAGGCCAAAAAGAGCTGGATTTAGCCACGAGAGCTGAATGCGATCGAGCTCAAGTTCGGCTGTGCCAATGGCCCCTTTGAAGGATTGAAGATCCGAGATCGGCCCTGCGAGCGTGGCGTCGGTGGCCAATCCGATGGCGCCAACGGTAGGCACCAGGGAGGATACACGAAGGCTCAGTTGGGGGCCGTTGAGCTCACCATCAGCGCGCACGGAGATATTGCGGAGTGGCCCAAACGTCGCATTCCCAAGAGCAAGATGGAGGATCCCACGCTGATAACTCGGTGTGGCCTCAATGTCGGAATGCACGCTCAACATTCCGGCGAGCCAGCCGCGAGGCAGGCCCAGGATCCGTGTCACCGCGTCGAGATCGACGCGTTCGCCGTCAGCGTGGATCCGAATGCCCCTTCGGCTGATCTGGGCTGAAGCTTCGAGATCCCCACCGTGACCTTGGAGCTTCAGGTTCTTGAGACTGAGGCCTTCCGGGCCCAGCCGAAATTCATCAACGCTGCCCAGGATCTGCGCCCCTGAACGCTGGACGTTGAGCTTCAGATTGTTCAATGCGGAAGTGGCCCCGAGCGTCAGATTGGCCTTCACTTCCAGCGCGGGGCCGAACGGATCCGAGAGCGCGGCGCGCAGCGCCGAATGTTGGAGCGTTCCGGTTGAGGAGGCCGAGAAGGTTCCAAAGCGGAAGCTCGGCCCGTTCAATCCCTCCCCATTCAGTGAGAGCTGCACGGCGAGCTTGTCCAATTGGTCGAACCGACCCCGCGCTTTGCCCTGGAGGCGCGCGTGCTTCATGTTCAGATCTTTGTAGCTGAAATTGCCCACGCTCCCCGAGATTTTTGAATCGATGACACCGTGTTTGATCGAGGCTGTGACGGAAAGTTGAGCCGCTCCGTGCGCGTCCAACAGAGCGCGCAACCTCGGTGCGCCCTCGATCGCGAAGGTTCGGGTCTGGGCGTTCACCTCAAGTATGCCGCTCTTACCAAAATGATAATCTGCGGTGATAGGGAGCCCAGGCTCCAGGATGAGTGCGTGGCCATGCAGGCCGGCCGCATCTACGGTACCTGTGGTCTCTAGGGCCGGGAGGGCCAAGGGCCCGATAAGTGTCGCCTCAGATCCCACCCGAAATTGTGCACCCGCCTCGGGGCCCTGGAGCTTTGCGTCGAGACCCAGGGCTGCGTTGAGCGAGGTTTCTGGCATGTTGGCGCCGAGCAGGCGCAAATCGAGGGAGCTCACACGACCGGCTAGGTTAATCTGAAAGGGCGCAGCTACCGAGACCTGGCCGTTCAGGGCAAGTTCAGTCGAGCGAGCCAAAAGGCCAAGCCGCACGGCTAAATTGGGCAAAGTCCCAGAAGCTTCGAGGTGCGCGCTCACCGTATCTGTGACGGGCCAGGCGGGCAACAGCGCCTGAACGCGAGTGGGCGTGGCCTCGGGTAGATCGAGTGTTGCTTGGATGCGCCCACCGTTCGTTCGGAATGCGCCGTTGACTTGTAGCTCACCCAGCCATCCGTCAAGCGTTATCCACATGACATCGGGAGATCGGAAGTGGAAGCTCGCAATCAGTCGTATGTCGCGCGGAAGCAGGCCGCGTGCGATCAGCGAAAAGTGCTCCACATCAATCGAGGTTTGCTGGCCATTGATGTCAACTGAGGCGTGCAGATTGGAAAGTGTCACATCAAATGGATTGGGCGTTAGACCTGAGCCGTGCACCAGCTGTTGCCCTACCTCAAGCCTAGGGATCCGAATCCGTAAGCCTGGGCGCTCAGCTCGTTGGTGCGATGGATTCAGTGGCGCACTCGCTGCAGTCGTCCGAAGCGCATCCAGCAAGCTCGGCTGGCCTTGCTTGTTTGGGAATAACCAAATTTCCCCGTGATCCAGGCGAACATGGGGGATGAGCAGCTCTTGAATGTCCCTGTTCACTGCCCAACCGAAGGCTAAACTCAGCCAGGGGATCTCGACGCGAATGCCAGTCGCCTGAAGCACGCGACGCCCGGCGCGATCGTGGATAGTCAAAAGCTTGAGCTTCAAAGAATCGATTTCGATGTGCTCGATCTCACCCAAACGCACGGTTCCAGAGACGACTCCTTGAAGTCGTTGGTTGAGCGAACGAGTGAGCAGTGAGCGCCCATCGTAGGTATTCAAATGCCAGACAAGCGCCAGCGTGAACGTGCTCAGAAAAATGGTAAAAAGCGCGAGCGTGCGAAGCAGCCTCCGAAGCCAGCGCCGGCGGGTCGCCATTTAGAAGTCTTCTCCAAGGCTTAGATGCAAGGCCGCGGGCAGGCCCAGCAGGTGCTTGGGGCGCTCTGCTGGGGGCCTCGTGGTCCGACCTTCCTGAAGAGAAGGAATGCGGATCCCGAGATCGGCTCGCACGGGTCCCACGGGGGTTAAATAACGCAGGCCGGGCCCGATCGAAAGATGTGGAGCATCAAAGGTTAGCTTCTCGCCCTTATCAAATACGTCACTCGAATCGATGAACGCAGCACCACTCAACGCACCCAGGACCGGAAAACGCACTTCAACCGAAGCTTCCCAGAGCTGATTGCCGCCAATGGGTTGCGAGCGGCACTCTTCACGACGGTTTCCTAACGGGCAGGCGATGTTAGGGTCGGGGTCCAATTGTCGGGTCAGGAGTTCGAGCGTGTCTTGCGAGTTCACGCCCTGGAAAGCGTAGCCACGATTCGAACCAGGGCCACCAGAATAGAATCCGCGAACCAGCCGCAGGAGCTGTGCTGCTGCCGGATCGCTGGGCTCATTGAGCGAGTAAAGCAAGCCATAGGTGGCGCGCGTGGCCAGGACAACGCGTCGCGAGAGAGGCCAAAAAGCACGAAGTTCTGGTCGCAAACGCAGATCGTTCGCTGAGCCGAGTAGCCATTGGTTGTTGGCTTGTGCGCTGACCGATAGCGAAAGGCCCTTCCTTGGCTGGAGTGGATTGTCGCGAAAATCGAGGGTCGTTCCAAGTTCTGGAAAAGAAGCGACGATGTTCTCGTTGGCTGCTGTCCCGCCGTAGATGAAGGGAGTGCGGTAATCAAGGTTATAGGAAGGCGTTACTAGCAGGTGCTGCCGAAAAAACGCGCGTTCAAGTCCGAGCGTTGACTTGAGCTCGCGGAATCCAAGCACCTTGGCTGCTTTTGGGTCGCCATCGTAGACCGACAAGAACGGTACGAGATTGAATTGTCCGCGGGCGAAGCCGGTTGTCCTGCCCTCAAGAAAAGACGGCTGCCGAAGCTCGATTTGCGAACGCAGCTCCCAGAGCGGCAACACGTTGCTCGTGATGTTGTCGATGCGAGCTGGGAAGAAGTTCACCCCAGGGCGGGCGTCGATCGTCACATGTCGCAATCCGCCGAGCGTATTGCGATCCTCCCAGGAAGTGTGCAGGCCTGTCGCGAGCCGAACGGCATCGGCTGTCGCGCCAACGCCGATACCCAGCGTGCGAAGTTTTGCTTCAGAGACACGGATCGTGATGGGTACGGTGTGGCTCGCTGACGGACGTCGATCTTGAAGGATGTCAATTTTCGAAAAGACTCCGAGTGCCGCCAAAGCGTCCTCTGCGTCCTTGATGTCACCGGCGCTGTAGAGATCGCCTTCCCGGAAAAGCAGGGTCTCACGGATGGGCTGTTCGGGGATCTCAGAGAGTCCAACGAGTGTGATGGCCCCATAGTGGCTGAGTGGGCCAGGCGAAACCGTGAAGCGCACGGTCGCCCGATGCGTGGGCAGGTCCACATCGACCTTGCCCGCCACGTCGACCAAGGCATACCCGCTATCTCCGAGCACCGATCGGAGCTCCGCTTTGCTGGCTTCATAGTTGGCTTCAAGGAATGGCCGACCTGCGCGAATCGTCACCGCCTTGATGGCTGCCGCAGCTAGCGCTAGCGGCAGGCTCTCAACGCCCTGGACTTCAATGCGATCGGTGATCATCGGTGGCCCCTCCAACACGCGGATCTGGACTCGCGCTCGGTGCGCATCCAAACGCTCAATCCGCGTGGCGATCACTTTTGCTTCGTAGTAACCAAGGGCACGATATTGGCGCTCGATCCGCGCTAGATCACGAGCCAGCAGCGCCTCATCGAGAATTTCATACTCAAAGGCGACGCCTTCCCAGATCCCGAGGAAGCGAGCGGAGCGGTGCGTCGTGAGCCTCTCAAGGATCTCATCCTCCGAGGTGGCCTCGGTACCTTCGAGCGATACGTCGGCAACTACCAGTCGGCCCGCGGGATACGGCTTCTTAACGCAACCGCTGCTAGCCAGACTCAGGCAACACGCGGCGAGCAACACGCTGCACAAACGCAAAAGCGCCAGTCGCTTCCGACCGGCGCTCGATTTGCACGACGTGGCGTTACTTCTTTTTTGGCTTACGTTTAACGTCAGGAAGCGTGGCGAGTTCCTCAGGGGTCTCAAGGTACTGGATCTTCTGTACATCCATGAGGCCCATGAAGGGATTGGCTTCAACGCCAGCGGAGGATTTGGTGAAGGTGGTTGAATAGGTTCCCGTGAGGCGAACCTTCGCGCCCGCCACCGGCAGCGGATTCGGGATGGGTACACCCCAGAATGTATCGCTGAATTCTGCGTCATCTTTGCCTTTGTCGAACTCAGCAATCGCGTCGTAGATCTGAGCGTTGTTGGACGCCCAACCCATGACCTTGATGGAATCTTCTTCCGTGGCGTCCTTCGTGTCACCTACCCAGAAGGCAGGAATGGGGGGCTTGCAATCTTCTGGATCGGCGACGCCTCCCTTGTGCACCGCACATTTAGGCGCAGTGGGGAGAGTGGTCTTGGTGATGTAGCCAACCAGATCGATCTTCTTGCCAGCGATCTCGGGTCGGTGCACCCGGCTGCGGAGCGAGTAGCTTGCGCCCCCGACCGTGTACGCGTCGCCGTCCTTCACGGGCTTCTTCGACAGCGTCGGCACAGCTGGCAGCGATGCCTTAGGTCCCTTGTACGCCTCCACTGGTTTGTAAGGGACTTCTTCAACACCACACCCAGTCACGCTCGCGAGCATGAGCGAACAAGCGGGCAACAGGGCGAAACGAAATTGCATCGACATTCAACGGCCTCCTCGGAAATTACTCTGGCACGGTAATGCGCCCGTAGGGCGTTCAGCAACCCCGTGTAGACAAAAACCCAAGGTAAATCACTGTTGAAAGCGTTTGGCACGTCGATTTGGTGAGGGGTGAGACCCCCGCGCACGCCATGACGGAGCTTTCAGGCTCGTAGTAGGTTGCTTCTGCCCCATGCCTCGTCGCCATCGTGTCCCTGTTCCGAGCCTTGCCCTGGGCATGCTGGTTCTCGATCCGCTTGCGTCGAAATACGTGTGCAAGGTGCTGCGGGTGCCCGTGGGTGATAATCTGCAGTTGTTCGACCCGCTAAGTGTCCAAAGAGCCGAGGCCAGAGTTGTGGCGAGCGAACCCAATCGCGTGGTGTGTGAGGTGCTCTGTATTGAGGTGGCAACCGAAGTTCCCACCATTTCAGTTTCCATACTCCAAGGCATGAGCAAGGGTGACCGCGTGGAGCGTGTGATTCAAGACGCGACGGCGCTCGGTGTTGCGCGCATCGTCGTCACGCGAACGGAACATGCTGTGGTGCCACCCCCAGAAAATTCGGACGCGCGTTTGACCCGTTGGCGACGGATTGCGTTGGAAGCAGCCCGCCAATCTGGGCGAGGTGATGTGCCGGAAATTTTAGTCGCGAGTTCGTTCGCAGCCAGCCTGGCTGAACTCGACAAGGTGCCGGTGCGTTGGTTTCTTGAGCCTTCAGCTCAACTGACGTTGGATGAGCGCATGGCTCATTCGAAAGTCGGGTCCGGTATCTGCGTGGCGATTGGACCAGAAGGTGGATTTTCACCGGGCGAACTCGCGGAATTCGAACACCAGGGCTGGCTCGGAGCAACGCTTGGGCCGTTCGTGCTCAGAACCGAATTGGCGCCGATCGTGGCCTTGGCCCAAATCTTTGGGCGCACGCGTGGGCCTGTTGAGGCTTTGCCGCTATGACACCCACCATGCCGAGCAAGCTCCGTATCCTGGTCGCTAAGCCAGGGTTAGACGGTCACGATCGAGGCGCCAAGATCGTGGCGCGTGCCTTGCGAGATGCAGGCTTCGAAGTGATCTATACGGGCCTGCATCAGACTCCAGAAATGATCGCGTCGGCTGCGGTCGAGGAGGATGTGGATGCCATCGGCCTTTCGATCATGAGCGGGGCGCACAATACTTTGTTTCCAGCGGTGATCGACGCCCTCAGGCGACGCGGTGCTTCGGACATCGCCGTGTTCGGAGGCGGCATCATTCCAGACGAAGATGTGGAGCGGCTAGAAGCTCTCGGGGTCCGTAAGGTGTTTCGACCGGGGGCCTCGATTGCTGAAATTGTCGAATGGGTCGCTACGCTCAACGCGCCGTCGCCGCCCTAGCGGTTCTCGCGCCAGGTCTCGGCAAATAGGGCTCAAAAGCTGCAGCCCACGCGTTGGGTGTCAAAGGCGACGTCATCCAACGTGAGGTCCACGGCGTTCGGCTCCGGTTGAAAGAATTTGATGCCCAGGCTCAGCTTGGTGAATGCAGTGAGCTTGTTGCCGCCTCCAGCGTCGGTGAATTCATCATTCTGAACGCCATCGATCCAGACTCGAACCACACCGGAGGGGGCGTCATCGAACTCCCACTCCAGGCACACGCTCTGATTCACAGGTACTTTCCCTCCGGCTGCGATGTTTTCGCCGCCGGGATACCAGTAGCTCGTCTGCCAACTGGCGTCATAACCGCCGAGTTCATAGTGCTTCTCATTCAAACCATCGCCGGCTGTGAAGTACACGGTGTGTGACGCGCTCACAGGCTTGTCTGTTGGGGAGGTGACGTGGAAGACGGAGCGACCGTAGACGTGTCGACCGAGTTCAGTGGGCGCGTCCATGGTGATCACGGCTTGGCGACCATTGGCGTTCAGGTGGAAATGCGCGGCGTAGTTCCCGTGCGCCAGCGGATCTGTCGTAACGTTGACCGTCCCGCCGTCGGTATCGGTGGTCCAACGAGGAGAGGCCAGCATGCCGCTCTCGAAGTCTTCGCAGAACAACGCGGCGCAGGCGCCCGGCAGGTTGGTGTTTCCACCGCTGGCAGGGCTGCCGCCGCTAGCAGTGGTCCCACCGCTGGCGGTGCTTCCGCCACTCGCGATACTTCCGCCGCTGCCACCCCCGCTAGGACTGCCGCCGCTTCCTCCATTTCCTTTTCCACTGCTGCCAAAGGCTCCGCCGATCCCAATTGCGCCGCCAAATCCAGTGTTTCGCATCCCTCCTGAGCCCCCGCTCGGCGCTGCG
>JBBSBI010000022.1:0-40358 GCA_038251425.1 Polyangiales bacterium | reverse complement strand
TGGCGTGGTGGGGCTACGCACTGGCGTTTCCTTGCGCACCCACGTTGCTCTTCGCATCCCTCACAACAGTGATACTGCTCAGCTGGGGGCGAGCTCGCCAGCGTTCGTACTTGCGCGAATTTGATGGGCAAGACGGGCGAGAACTCTATCCGCCCCAACGCCGAGCCGTCGTCCCCTGGGTGTTCTAATCGACTAATCCAGCCTAGCATCGTTTACAAATGCCTTGTATTTTGACCTTATCTGGGCCAGAATACAGTGATTATGGAGCGAGTCGCGCTAGGTTTTCTGCAGAAATGGGCCGTAAAAGCTGCTCGCAAGCCGCTGATCCTGAGAGGCGCTCGTCAGACCGGTAAGACGTGGCTGGTGCATCACTTTAGCGCTCACTCCACGAAGGCGCTCAGCTACGTCAACTTCGAACGCGATCCCGATTTGGCGGACTGTTTTTCAACCAATGATCCACGCACGATCCTTGGACTCTTAGAAGCTCGGCTGCGCTCAACGATCACGCCCGGCAAGACGCTACTTTTCTTGGATGAGATCCAAGCCAAGCCCCAACTCTTAGCCAAGCTCAGGTGGTTCGCTGAAGAGCTACCAAGCTTGCACGTGATCGCTGCAGGCTCACTTCTCGACTTTGCTCTCGCCGATCACTTATTCTCGATGCCCGTCGGCAGAGTGACCTACGGAAACTTGGAGCCGATGAACTTTGTTGAGTTCCTGTTGGCTGTTGGGGAAGAACGGCTCGTGACGTCTATTCAGTCTGCAACGCCAACTCATGGGATCCCGGAGGTTCTGCATTCGCGCCTTTCCGAGCTCAGCCGCACGCACGCACTCATAGGAGGTATGCCTGCTGCGGTAGCCGAATGGGCCAAGACCGGTTCGTACCAATTGACAGCAAGTGTCCATCGCGATCTTCTGCAGGCAATTCGGGATGACTTTGCCAAGTACGGGGGCAATCGGGAGAAGATCGCCAAGGTATTTGCTGCCCTGCCGCGCCTTGTGGGGCGGAAGTTTCAACCCCGCAAGGTCGACTCCGAAGAGAAGACGTTACCTCTCAGAAATGCCTTCAGAATGTTGTCGCTCGCACGCATTGCGACTCCCGTGCGCAGAACCTCTGCCAACGGTGTCCCCCTCGGAGCGGAAGTTGACGAGCAATATGAAAAAGTCTGCCTGCTAGATGTGGGGCTCTATTCCACCTTGAGCGGCCTTGACCCATTAACGACTACGAAGGCTCGCGACCTAACTCTGGTGAATGAAGGACAACTCGCTGAGCAATGGGTTGGCCAAGAATTGCGAGGCTGTCGTCCGTTCAATCAAGAGCCGGAGCTTTTCACCTGGGTGCGGGAAGCGAGGAGCAGCAGTGCCGAAGTTGACTATGTGATCCAGGTGGGCACTCGGATCGTTCCGATTGAGGTCAAAGCTGGATCTTCTGGAAGGCTGCGGAGCCTGCACGTGATGGTTGCCGAGAAGAAGCTCGACCTTGGCGTGCGGGTGAGCTCAGAGCCCCTGCAGCTAACGCGTGTGAGCACGGTCGGAACCGTCGGAAAGGAGCGGCTATTTTGGCTGCTATCCATTCCGTTTTACCTGACGAGCGAGCTTCCGCGACTGATCGAAGAGCTCGCTGAGCGACTCTGAACTCGGTGCGCTAAGCTCGACCTCGCGCCTCTTCGCTGCCCGTCTTTGTGGCGCTCTCAATCATCTGATGGATGCTAGAAATCAAGAGCCCTGGCAGAAAGGGCTTTTCGATAAGCCGCGTCATGCTCTCGCCACCTGTGAGGGCACCCAAAGCACTTGAAAAGCCACTCAGGAAGATCACTGGCAGTCTCGGGAACAGGACACGGGCCTTGTCGGCAAGGGCTTCGCCGCCCATTCCCGGCATCATGAGATCGCTGAGCAATAGATCCGGCGCCGGCAGAGTTGGGTCCATCAGTCGTGCCAGTCCGACGTCGGCGTTGGTCGCCGTCTCGACCTCGAATCCCGCGTGCGTCAAGATCCGAAACGTAACCTGGCGAACCATCGGATCGTCTTCGACTATAAGAATTCGACTGCGCTTGTGCTGTTTCGAGCCGACCTCCGGGGCCGCCGCTATCAAGGGTTGGCGTTCCGCCGCAGGGAGGAGCACGGTCATCGTAGTGCCCTTGAGTGGCACGCTGTCGACCAGCATGAAACCATCGTGCTGCAACACAATGCCCAGGCAAGTCGAAAGCCCGAGGCCGGTGCCCTGGTGAGGCCCTTTCGTCGTGAAGAAAGGTTCGAAGATCTTTGCCGCCAACTCCGGCGCCATGCCTACGCCCGAGTCGGCGACCGTGAGACGTAAATAGTTGTCAGGACGAACGCCCCGCTCACTCTCCGGTGACTGGGCTTGGATAGTGACCGCTGTCAGATCGACCAGGATGCTTCCCGCCCCATCCATCGCGTCGCGCGCGTTGAGAACAAGATTCGTCAGTACCTGCTCAAGCTGCCCGGGATCTGCTCTCACAACAGGCAGATCCGAGGCGATCGTCCTCACCATTCGAATCCGTTCGCCCACCAACTGCCCCAACATCCGGCTGGCATCCTCGACCAATCGGGCCACGTCAACGATGCGTGTTTCAAGCCGCTGCCGGCGCGCAAACGCTAAGAGCTGCTTCGTCAGCAGCGCAGCTCGGTTGCCCGCACGCGTGACTTCGCTGAGGCATTCGAGTGCCTCAGCCGGCTTGTCGAGTGAGCCTTGAGCAAGCGCCGTATAACTCAGAATGCCGGTGAGCAGGTTGTTGAAATCGTGGGCAACACCTCCGGCAAGTCGCCCCAGGCTCTCAAGCCTTTGGGTCTGAGCCAACTGCTGTTGGAGTACTTCGTTATCGTGGCGATGCTGGTCGATCTCCGCAAGCGATGCCTCGGCCCGACGCGCCTGTTCCATCGCGGACCGAAGAGCAGCATCGGTCAGTGATCGCGCAAAAGCCAGACCGCCCGCGATCATGGCGCCAAGGATCAGATTCATCGGGTGCGTCAGCACGCCACCACCGCCAGCGCGCGCCACCAACACCGCCCACTGGACCCCCATCGTGATGAGAATCAGTCGCGGCGAGAGCAATACGGTCGCGAGGATCGCCGGAATGAAGATACCCAGACCGACCTGCTCTGACAGAAACGGCTCACGCGTCGCGAAGCCAATGAGAACAGCGGTTCCAAGGACCGCGACGGCAGCAGCGGCCTCACCCGCGCGCTGGTGCCAGAAGGCCGTTCCTGCATAGAGCGTCGCTGCGGCGAGCGCGACCCATTGGTAGGCGTTTCCAGTCGCGAGAAAAACCGTCGCCATAACGCCCGCCAAGACTGCCTGCATGCCAAGTAGGCGAACGCCTGTGCGACGGCTCAGCAGGCCGATTAAGGAGCTTTGGGGCACCACCGCACGATAGCGACCGTTGTCGTGAAGGCAACGGCCATGCAGCTATCACCTGCGCGTCAATGAGATACTCTGGCGCTGACGCCAACCTCGGCCTGCCCTGCAGCAAAACCTACACGCGCTCAAAGACCTGATTCAGCCGGTGCAACAAGCCAGTAAGCGAAAAGGGCTTAGGTAGAAACGCGTGCTTTCCTGCGGACAAAGCAGCTTGATGGGCGGGATCCTCGACATGCCCCGAAATCACCAAGACGCGCAATGACGGAAAAGACGCGCGCAGCTTCGCCACCAAATCCAAACCACTGATACCAGGCAAGCGCACGTCGGTGAGTAGTAAATCCACAGACTGAAGCGCCTCGCCTAGTGCTAAGGCTTCCTCGGACGAGGCCACCCCTGTGACTCGGTAGCCGCGCAGGCTCAACCCGCGCTGCGTTATCGTGCGAACAGCATCATCATCTTCCACGAGAAGCACATGTTCCCCATGTCCGCCCCCTTCGCGAGGGGTCACTTCGGCTACAGTGGCCGTCGCTGGCTTTTCTGACAGCGGCAGGAAGATTTGAAACGTGGTGCCTTCGGCGGAGGACTCCTTCAAAAATAGTACACCACCATAACGTTGGACAATGCCCAAGCAGGTGGGCAACCCAAGCCCTGTGCCTCCTGGGCCTTTGGTGGTGAAGAAAGGTTGAAAGATCTCTGCTCGCACTTGGGCGGGAATGCCGAGTCCTGTGTCCTTCACCGAAACCGAAACGTAACGCCCCGACTTAAGTTCAGGGGGGCGATGCGGGTCGTCCTGCAGAACGTCTTCCACCCCGGCCTCGATAACAACTGCCCCGCCCTCGGGCATCGCGTCGCGCGCATTCAAAGTGAGATTCAAAAAGACCATGTGGAGGTCGTTCGGGTCAGCCGCCACGCGCAAATCCGAGCCATGGATATTCAAATGAACCCGCACGCGTTCACCAGCCCCACGCGTCAACATAGGTTGAGCGAGCCGCAAAGTGTCGGCAAGATCGACCACGCGAAGGGGGCCCGTTTGCTTGCGGCCGAAGGCCAGCAATGATGCCGTTAGGCGCGCGGCGCGATCGATGGTGGCGTCGATCTCCGCAAAGCCACGTTCCATGCTTTGGGGCGTGGCGCTAGGCTCCCGCAGAAAAGAGAGTTCACCAGTCAAGACAGTGAGCAGATTGTTGAAATCATGTGCCACGCCCGCGGCCAAACGCGCCAGAGCCTCCATGCGCTGCGCTTCCAAAAGCCGCCCCTCGAGCGCGCGTTGCTCGGTGATGTCAGTGACCCCACCCACCAGACGCGAAAGCGCACCAGCCTCGTCGAGGATCGGCACCACACGATCCCGCATCCACCGCGTCCGCCCCCGGCCATCAACGATGCGATATTCGATCACCACACTGCGACCCTGCGACAACTCGCCGAACGACATCATCGCACGCTCGCGATCTTCGGGATGGATGACTTGAGCCCAGCCTCCAAGATCCCGGACGACGTCCGCAGTTAGCCCGGTGGTGCGTTCAAACGAGCCGGCGACAATGTTGGGGACGGCCACCTCGCCCTTAACGTCTGCGTCATAAACGTAGTCTGTGGCGTGGGTCGTGAACAATCGCAGGCGTTCGTCGCTTTCGCGCAGTCTTGGTTCGGACTGCAGGCGCTCCGTTGCATCGATGACGGTGCCCAACATGCGAATGGGTTGACCGTCAGCATTCGTGATCACACGGCCTCGGCCCTCAAGCCAACGGAGGCTCCCGTCTGGCTGACGGACCCGCTGCGTGCCGTCGAATCCGGGAGAGCGCGTGGCAATGGCATTCTCGATGGTTCGTTGAAACGAAAGTTGATCTTCTGGAAGCACCCTCGGCAAGAACGATTCAAACGTGTTGTTGAACTCGTGGCGCTCCATCCCGTAAAGCCGCAAGGTTACGTCCGACCAGCGCAGGTAATTGGTCGCCATGTCCCAATCCCAGACACCCACCTTCGCGCCTTCGAGGGCTTCCAGAAGATCGGCCACCGAAAACAACTCCGAAGGGCTCATCTTGACCATTCACGCCCAACTTTTGCGTCTAGGCAAGCATGCAACACGCACCCCTGGACAAGCCTGCTTAGACTGATACCCTCTTGAGCGTTCTGCCGTTGATCTGCCAGCCGGGCCTCTCGATGAACCGGACGAAATCCCGTTTCGCGGCCCAGCTTCATGGCAAATTCATTTTTCACGAGCACCGACGGCTCGGAACCTGCTCGTTCCCTGACATCCGACCTACGGATTGCCTTCGTAGGTACCTATCCCCCGCGACGCTGTGGCATTGCGACGTTCACGCGCGACCTTGAACAGGCCGTCGGGGGCGCCTCGGCTCTTGTGCAGCCCATCGCGTTAGCGATGACCGACCCGGGAGGCCAATATGAATATCCGGACAGCGTCAAATACGAGATCCGACAAGCGGTGAAAGGCGATTACGCACGGGCCGCCGAGTTCGTGAACTACAGTGATGTGCGGCTCGTTTCGGTGCAGCACGAATATGGCATTTTTGGTGGCGACGATGGCTCCTACATTCTGGATTTCTTGGATGCGCTCCGGGTTCCGGCCATGGTTACCCTGCACACGGTGTTGAAATCGCCGTCGACAACCCAGCGAGCCATTGTACAGCAGATGGCCAAGCAAAGCGGCGGTATGGTGGTGATGAGTCGCGTCGCCGCCGATCTATTGCAGCAATCGTATGGTGTTGGCGGCAGCCACGTACACACGATCCCACACGGCATCCCGACAATGGCTCCCGTCAACCGCCGACTTCTGAAGGCCAGCTTTGGCATTCCCGGACGCCGCATGCTGCTAACGTTCGGGCTCTTGGGGCCGAGTAAGGGCGTGGAGACCGTGATTCGCGCGCTGCCGAAGTTGGTGAAGGCATTTCCAGATCTTGTGTATTTCGTCGTGGGTGCGACACATCCTGCGATTATCCGCCAACATGGTGAGGCCTATCGGAGCGGGCTAGAACGCCAAGCGGAAAAGCTGGGCGTGCGCGCTCATCTGGTATTTCGGGATCAATTCGTGACCACCGAGGAGCTGTGCAAATACCTGCAATCAGCCGACATTTTCATTAGTCCCTACCTGAACGAAGCGCAAGTCACGAGCGGGGCGCTCTCCTATGCGATGGGTGCTGGCGCTGCGGCAGTATCGACGCCGTATTGGCACGCGCAGGAGCTCCTGGCCGACGGACGCGGACGGCTCTTTCCGTTCGGCGACAGTGAAGCGCTCGGCGACACGCTCCAAGCATTGCTTGAATCGCCAGCTGAGCTTGAGCGCATGCGGGCCGCAGCCCATGATTTCACACGCTCAATGCTGTGGACGCGCGTCGGGCAAGCCCATCTATCCCTGGGCCAAACACTGATGGTCAATTCGGCCGTCGGCACACGCGCTCCCGCCCTGACGAGGGCCAGCAGCTTACCGGAGCTCCGCCTGGATCACTTACTCCGACTCACCGACGACACCGGGATCCTTCAACACGCCACCTTCAGTGTTCCAGCGCGTCGGAGCGGGTATTGCGTTGACGACAACGCCCGCGCATTGCTCGTAGCGTTGGAAGCCGATCGCCTTTCGAGCTCGCCGGCAACGAAACGGCTCGTCACCACCTACCTAAGCTACCTGCAATTCTCACAGACGCCCGAAGGCGACTTCGAGAACTTCATGCGTTACGATCGAAGGTTCGAAGCGAGTGAACCGTCGGAAGATTGCCTGGGCCGCGCCATCTGGGCGCTCGGAGCCACGGTGCATTTGGCCGCCGACGAAGGGCATCGCTTGCTCGCCAAGGAGATGATGGAGCGCGCTCAAACCCTGGCCAAAGGGCGCGGCCCACGTGGCACCGCACTCTCCATCTTAGGGGTCGTCAGCTTCCTTCTGGCTGAACCCCACCACCACACGGCGCGGGAATTGCTGATTGAGCTCACTGAGACGCTCATGGGTTTCTACAAGAATGAAGCGGACGAAAATTGGCGCTGGTTCGAAAAGACGATAACCTACGACAACGCTTTGCTTCCGCTCGCTTTGTTTCAATCCTACATGGTAACGGGTGAACGCGCGAGCCTCCGGGTCGCGCGGGAGTCCCTTGAGTTCCTGGAAGAGATCTGCTTTCGCGAAGGTCACTTGACGCTCGTCGGCAACGCGGGCTGGTATGTTCGTGGCGGAACGAAGCCGCACGCGGATGAGCAAGCGACCGACGCCGCAGCCTTCGTCCTGGCCTTTCGTGGGGCCTACTTGGCCACAGGCGATCGACATCATCTGCAGCGCATGCGCGAATCTTTTGCCTGGTTTTTGGGGAGTAATCGCCTTACGGTTCCGCTCTACGACTTTGCCACGGCCGGGTGCCGCGATGGTTTGGGACACGCCGAAGCGAATCAAAACGAGGGTGCAGAAAGCACATTATCTTTCCTGATAAGCCTATTCCGCATGCTCGATCTTGTTGGCGAGGGCTTAGAGCACCCCGAAGAGCCCCTAAGCGAGCGCAACTGAATGCAACGTATCCTAGCCCACCGAACCGAGCACATCCTTCGATCCAATCAAACGAGGGTGATCGCAAAGCCTTACCTTCCTGGGGAGGAGATAACTCCTGGTGGTGATTCACGCGCAGGTCACCTCATGGAGCGCATTCTCGCCATTCCCGAGTCAGATGTTTCCGCGCTGGTCGACTCCGTGCTCAGCAATTTTCAAGGACGCCACGCCGACTTCGAGGGCCTGCTTGAGCACCACTATGCGTTGGTCGCCCACCATCTCGAATCGAGAGCGAACACGCTCAGCCGCGGACGACGCCTGCTGATTGGCGCCTTTTACACGCATGAATACTCAATCGAAGGCGCCGCACTGTTCAATCCATCGCTCGTGCTTTCTCCTGATCAGAGGGGTTTAGAGGCCGGTGAAAAACGGCTCATCATGAGCCTGCGAGCAGTGGGCGAAGGGCATATCTCGTCGATTGAGTTTCGGACAGCCATCGTCGACGAGGAGAGTACGCTCAGGTTTGATCCCCTCGGTGCACACACCGTAACTGGTCATCGTACGCCGCCGAGCGCGTATGACAAGGCACCGTTCACGAACAAGCTCCGCGAACTTGGCGCCGACAATGATATCGCGCGGGGAGTTCTTGAGCGACTCACTGAGTGCTTCACGCTGGTGGAACTCGAACAATCGTTGGCGCTCCTGGACTACGGTGGGCCCCCACACGCGATCAGCTTCGAGACCACAAAAATCATCCGGCTGCTCGCCGCCTCAAGCTACGTGACTACGTTTGCGCAGAGCTCACAAGTTTCAGAACGGGTGATTTTTCCGGCGGGTCCCCACGAAACTCGCGGGATGGAAGACGCTCGCTTCGTGCGTTTCGTCGGTGATGAAGGCAGAGTCCGCTACTATGCCACTTACACTGCTTACGATGGCTTTGAGATCTTACCTCAACTGATCGAGACCGATGATTTTCTGACATTCTCGATCTCGACGCTGCACGGCGCCGCCGCCCAAAACAAAGGCATGGCGCTTTTCCCTCGGCGGATCGGCGGAAAATTCGTGATGCTCTCACGCAAGGACCGCGAAAATCTGCATCTTTCGCGTTCCACTGACGTGCGTTCCTGGGAGGAGGTCACACTCCTCGACAAACCCCACGCGCCTTGGGAATTGGTGCAAATCGGCAACTGCGGCTCACCGCTTGAGACTGAAGCAGGCTGGCTTGTGCTGACTCACGGCGTGGGTCCAATGCGCCGCTACGTGATCGGCGCACTGCTCCTCGACCTGGAAGATCCGAGCCGTGTCCTCGGGCGCCTCCCCTACCCGCTGCTCGAACCGAACGAGAGCGAACGTGACGGCTACGTGCCCAACGTCGTCTACTCCTGCGGTGCTTTCATCAACGAAAGCAAACTGATCTTGCCTTACGGCCTCTCCGACGGCGCCATCGGCATCAGCCTGGTGTCGATGCCTGAATTGCTCGACGCTCTGCGTACGAATCCAGGTTGATCTCGGAAACGTGAATGCAGCCGTGACGTGAAATCACTTGGATTTGGAGGTGCGTTCGCGCTCAATGCTCTCAAGGATGATGCTCTTTGCCCGCTCCACGTCACCCCAGCCCAGCGCCTTCACCCACTTCTTTTCTTCGAGGTCCTTATAATGTTCGAAGAAGTGCTCGATCTGTTTTACGGTGATTTCGGGGAGCTGCGTGTAGTTCAGCACCTGCTCGTAGCGTCGAGTGAGCCTGCTGACCGGCACGGCGATGATCTTCTCATCGACGCCCGCTTCATCTTGCATCAGGAGCACGCCGATGGGGCGGACTGCCATCACGGCACCGGGCACAATGGCGCGCTGGTTGGCGATCAGCACATCGAGCGGATCGCCGTCACCTGAAAGGGTGTGCGGAATGAACCCATAGTTGCCTGGATATCGCATCGAGGTGTAGAGAAATCGATCAACCACCAGCGTGCCCGATTTTTTGTCCATTTCGTATTTAATGGGTTCACCACCCACCGGGACTTCGACGATCGCATTCACTTCATTCGGGGGATCATTACCTATGGAAACTGCGTCAATGAACAAAATAGGCTCCGTTCGACCAAGATTCGTCCGCGCCTCATAGCACACGCGCGTACCGACGAAATGCGGGATGAACTCACAGGCGCTCGAAATCAGCCACGCCCTGCAAGTTAGACGGCAATTTGTCAAAGGCCTGCTGAAGCCCATCGCGGTCGAAGTTTGGTTGTGCGCCCACCACGAACAGGAACTCACGTTTGATGAACCTGGTCTGTTCCCCCATAACGCGACAGCCCGCATCGGTGATCACAGTACGGTAGGCGCGCGTGGCTTCCTGAAACACCTCTTCCCCCACCCCAGACACTCTGATGACCCCCACCGTACGCCGTTCCAAGAAGTAGATGAGAATCCAGCCGACCACCGTCGCTGGGATCGCTACCACGAAGATTTTCAGTCCACAGCAGAGCCCCACCACGGTCACCAGAATGACCCGGCCAGTTTCCTTGGCTTCGCCGACTAACGTCCGGAAGCGCAGCAAGCCTCCGATCCCAAAGATCACGAAGGCCATCGCCGGCTGAACTTGCACGATGAGTGCTACGATGGCCGCCACCAACGAGTACATGAGCACTGCCTTCGGTTGTTCGAAGTGCTCCAATGATGGCCCGTGCCGCCGCGTGCAGGGGTGATAGGCGATGCTGGCCCCCAAGGCGAGCGCCAAGAGCAGCACCACGACCATATCCAGCAAGAGCCACACGTTGCCGAAGGCCGCCCACGCCGTGGTCAAGGCCTCGGAACTCTCAACCGCCGACATGATTCGTAGATTCGGTGCGAGGACCCGCGTCGACATTCGTCGCCACTTAAGCACACCCCGACTTTGTGAGCGACCCCCAGAATGGGCTTTACTGCGACACCGTCACTAATATCGCACGCTACGTTTCAGACCGGTGCGGCAGCTCGGAGACTTCTCAGCGACGGCTCGGGCCGTGATCGCCTTGTCTCCGGATCTAGCAAGGTCCAGGCCAGGATGGACGCGGCGCGGCCGTAGCCTCGCGCTCCAGAAGTGCGCGCTTCCGTTCGATGCCCCAGCGATAACCCGCGATGTCGCCATCGGTTCGTAAGACGCGATGGCAAGGTACGATCACGGCCACCGGGTTCGCTCCGCACGCTTGGGCTACCGCACGAAACGCCTTGGGCCGCGAGATACGTTCGGCGATCTCCGCGTACGTGGCAGTTGTGCCCACCGGGACATTTCTGAGCGCCCGCCACACCTTCTCTTGGAAGATCGTACCGCGGATATCAAGCGGAAGCGTCGAGGCGCTCCCCGGCGACTCAATGACCTTCACCACCTGAGCCACCAGCTGCTTCAACTCCGCACCGCCCGGCTGAATCGTTGCCTTCGGGAAACGGCGACTCAGATCGGTGCTCAGTAGCGCAGCGTGATCGCCAAGAAACACCGCACAAATCCCACGCTGACTGGCCGCTACCAAAACGACGCCCAGCGAACAATGGGCGGTCGCAAAGTGCAGCTCAGTCATCGCACCGTCGTTCTTATAGCTACTTGGTTCCATGTCCAACATCCCTTTCGCTGTCGCACAGAAGCTTTTTAACCGCCACCGGCCGAGACTAGCCCCGAGCGAAGACGAAGACACCCTGGATCTTCCTCAGCAATTCAGGCTCCATTCCGTTCCTCGGAGGGATGGCCTAGCTTGGCAGCGGATCGGACCTAAGTAGCCTTGGTGACACCCGTGCTTCCGCTCAAGCTCGCCTACCACGCTAAGCAACGCAGTACGCTCGCCGGCTATGCCGTGCTGCACGAAGTGTTGCGGGCGTTTGCGGGTTGGAATGACAAACCAAGCCCAGCCGCATTCGCGGAACTCAAGCGCCGCTACGAACACCTACTCATGAGAGACTGGGAGGGCGCCCGGCTCGGGCACTATTCGACCCGCCTGCTATTCGATTGGAACGGGCCGCGCAATCTTCGCAAGCTCTCAGCGTTCGCTCGCGAGCTCCTGGCTGGGTTATCACGCTCCCGGCGCGCGGGCTTTCAAGAGCTACCTCAAGGCGTCGACCTCATCGATTATCCTGATTACTTTCGTCGGAATTTCCACTGGCAAAGCGAAGGCTATCTGAGCGAACATTCCGCCGAGCTCTACGACGCACTCGTCGAGTTTCTGTTCCTTGGAGCTGCCAGCGCCATGCGCCGCCAAGCCATCGTGCCCTTTTCGGAATTCACGCGCACTCGGCCCGACATGCCGCTACAAGTTCTCGATGTTGGATGTGGAACAGGCACGTTTCTCGGTCAACTCGCCACCTCGCATCCCAATCACACCTACACCGGTGTCGATCTCAGCCCCTTCTACGCGGCTCACGCCCGCCGCAGCGTGGACCATTTTCGTAATGTCACCATTTTGCAGGCCAACGCCGAAATACTGCCTTTTGTCGACCAATCCTTCGACGTGGTGACGTCTGTCTACCTATTCCACGAGCTGCCTCCACGCGTACGCCGAAAGGTCTTTTCTGAAATGAAGCGAGTCCTCCGCCCTGGAGGGCTGCTGATCGTTCAGGACTCAGCGCAACTTTCCGAAAGCTCCGCGCTTGAGTTCTTCCTCCGGCGCTTTCCAGAACGATTCCATGAGCCCTTCTTCAAGCACTACCTCCAGGATCCACTTGAAGATCTGTTCACGGAAGCTGGTTTTCTTACGCCACAGCTCGTGCCCGCCTTCGTGGCGAAAACCGTGTGGTCCACGCTTCCCGGGCACTCGCGGTAGCGTTTCGTTGCCCCGCGCAAAGGCCCCTCCCGGAGAAAAATAGATAGTAAGCATGCTTACTATCGTTTCCATTCCGCACACCCCCTCCCGGTGTTGTGCTCGTCAGCTGTTGTGCTCGTCAGCTGTTGTGCTCGTCAGCTGTTGTGCTCGTCAGCTGTTGTGCTCGTCAGCTGTTGTGCTCGTCAGCTGTTGTGCTCGTCAGCTGTTGTGCTCGTCAGCTGTTGTGCTCGTCAGGGTGAACGTACGCAGCCGTTGGTGAGCGCTATTGGCGTGCCTAGCGCTATCACTTCGAAATCACCGGGGGTGATGGAGACCAGATCGTGCGAGTCGAGCAGCCCATCCCACTTGGCTTGGGTGTGGCGATCTGTTTGGGCTGTGAGTGCGATATTGCCCCCATCAGCTAACAACATGCCATACTTCTGAAGTCCGCGCGCCACCACACGCGCTCCGTCGCTAGGCAATGAAGCTAGTGGGAAATCGGCACGCAATCGAAGGCGAGCACCGTACGGCGGCGCCGTCTTCGGGCCGGAAGCCGCGCTCGTGCTGTGGGTGGCGGGATGGACATACTCGCCACTCCGAATGCTCGCATTGGGCAAAATGAAGCGAATCACGTGCTCGATGGCGCCCGCTTTAACTTCATCTGCCGTGAACAGCAGTGGCGCGATCGGATAACCCGCGGCATCCGCACTCGTACACTGTTCACCCCGTCCGGTTGGGCCGTAGACGCGGCTTAGATCCCACACTGCCAGGCATCCTCCAAAGAAATTCGCACCCATGATATTGGCTCGCCACATTTCGTAAAGTTTGGAAGCTGGTTGATCCACAACCAGGAGATGGCAATCTCCGTCCGTCGTGCAAGCGTAGCCCGTTTCCCCTTCGAGGTTCCCATCGACGGGCACAGGAACCGGCACCTGATCACAATCTGGGCTGTAGAAATCACCCGTGGGTTGGAAGTCTCGTTTGGGTGTGGACGCATCCGCGATTAGCACATCGATCGTAAAATCAATGCGCATCTGCCCGGTTCCAAAGCCCTGCTGATTGAGCCAAGTGATGATAGCTCCGCTGTCCGGATCGAGCGCTGCGCCGGAAACATCGATCGTCCACGGGTTGCCCGCCGGGAAGTAATGCTGAGGTCCGGCAACTCCGCTCAAGCCTCCGGCTGCGCTATTCGCTCTGCCGCCCGAGCTTGCCCTGGCACCACCCATAGCAGTGCCTCCGCCGCTGTAGCTGGCTGCGCCGCCGCTACTGTTGACCCCGCCACCTATTCCAGATCCCACACCGCCCGGCTTCGAAGCAGTGCCACAACCAAAGACTAATACCACGCCTCCCGAAATCAGGACCGCGACAACTTTACCCATAGCTCATCAAGGTACACGGATTCGTGGACTTCAGGGTCCGCTATTTACCTGAGCCGGCTACCCACGAGAGCTAAGGCAACCACGCCAAATCAAGGCTTGGGTACAGATCCACCTGACGCACGCGTTCGCGTCTGGCGGCGCCATCGCCTGAAATCCTCACCCGAGTCCCGCCTTGATCGAAATTGTAAATAGTGCCCCCGAAGCTGAGGCCCCATGCCGCCCCAAGCCTCAGCAAGACCTGGGCTCTACCGCCAAGAAACAGAGGCGAAAGCTCGCCTCCACTTCGTTCCCCCGTACGATCGCCGAGCAATGCCAAATCCAGATCCGTACGTCGGCTTAGCCTGGAACGGTAAGCGATGCTGGCACTGGCGTGATAACCTGTGGTGTACGCGGCGAACGTCAACTCAAGCGGCGCATAGGTTCCCAGCGCTTCTGGCATGTTGCCCGAAAGTGGAACACGAACGCTGAGATCCAGCGTGCTCGTGATCCACGTACGGGCCCGCGGCACACTGAGCCTCACTCCGGCATGTGGGACACCAGCAAAGCCAGGTTTCTCTCCGGAAACCTCGTTGGTCGGAAAGAGATAGCCCTGCAGCAACCGCGCACTCCCTGTGGGCAGCGAAAGCCCATAGTCTGCTGACACCACGAAGCCCTCAGGCAACCGGAAGAGCCGTTGCCGCAGCTCGGCATTTGGCGACAAAAGCAGCCAACTTATCAGCGTACTCCGCAATTCCCACGAGTCCGACAATCCGTAACGTGAATCTCCGAACACACGAAACAGGCTGCGTCTCGGGGTTAGCAAAGCGGCGGTGCCATCTAACGCCAAGTCCCGATTGGTCAGCGCTCTGCGCGCGGCGCCCTCGGCGAAGGCAGCCTTCTCAAAGCCGATTGCCAAAAAACACCAAGCGGCCATCCATCCAAGCTTCACGGTTCCAAGCTTCACGGTTCCAAGCTTTACGGTTCCAAGCTTCACGGTTGACCTCCCCCGACAACCGGGAGGCGCAATGTCCCCACAATCGGTGCGTGGTCACTCAAAAACAGCGGATCCACCAGGATGCCTTGGCGACCGCTCGTCTGCAAAACATCACTTTTCCCGTCGACCCAGAGCGAACCCTTTGTCGCAAACCAATAATCGAGCGTGCGATTCCAGAATCCCGGCTGGCCGTCGGTGCCATTCGTCTTCGGCCCAATCACGGAATGGCTGAAATAACGGCGCTGCTGTTCGCTGTTGGAACCGTACTCTGAAAGAGGCAGATAGGGCGCAAAGCCATCAAAGAATTTTTGCAGCTGCTCGGGCTGATAGGGTGGCTGCTCGTAGTCGGTGCCCTTGGCGCGTGGATTCTCATCTGGGAAATCGCTCAGCTTGAGTGCTGAAGGTGGCAGCTCATTGAAATCACCACCGATGATGAAGGGCAGCTTTTCGGAAGAGAGCTCGTCAAAGATCTGTTGAATATGCTTCTGTTTAGTACCATCTCGGTCGTACGCCTCGGTGTGAACGACGTACGCCGCCAAAGGTTGCGCCCCACCCACATCAATCACAGCTCGTCCAATCATGCGATGCAGATAAAAGGTGCGCGTGACGGCATCGATATCCGTGCGGTTCACCTGGCGAATGCGCTCGGCGGACAGAATCGGATACTTTGAAAAAATGGCGTTCCCCATGTCCATGCGCCCCAGCCCTTCTGACGGCACGTAGCGGCTATTCCAAGTCTGAATGTATGCCGCGTAGCGCAAGGCCGTGTGATCCAGAATCCCCTGCACCATGTCCACGTAGGCTGAACGCTGAGAATTGACCTCAATCTCTTCGGTCACCAGCACATCAGGATCGACCTCGCGAATGAGCGCGTAGATTTGCGACAGATTGCGCTGCACTTCCTCGTGCTGCATATGGACCCGATCGCCCCAAAGATCGAACCAAAAATCGATGCGCGCCGCACCATATTTGATGTTCCAGGCCATCACCCGCAACTCAGTCGGTGGCGCCGGGACTGGGGATGCTGAGTTGTTTCTGAATATCGCAACTGGCTGTCGATCGAAGTTGAAGTCATCGGCCATGGGCTCACCGCACGCTGACAACAGCGAACACCCGAGCCCGAGCAGGCAGATACAACTGGTGCGAAGCAGCTTCAGCATTCGATGGGCCGAGAGAATGCGCTGAATGTTTCCCCACGGCAACAGCTGCGCTACTCTAGCTAGGTGCCCCAGCTGGATCCGGAAGCCACGTCAGCCGATTACGACTTCTTGATCATTGGCAGTGGCTTTGGCGGCAGTGTGGCGGCGATGCGCTTAACCCAGAAGGGCTATCGAGTCGCGGTACTGGAGGCTGGTAAACGCTGGCAAGCGCAGGACTTTCCGAAAACGAATTGGACGATCTCCAAGTATCTGTGGGCTCCCAAGCTGAGGTGCTTCGGCATCCAACGCATCACGCTGCTCAAAGGCGTGATGGTGCTGCACGGTTCGGGAGTCGGCGGCGGCAGCTTGGTCTATGCCAACACCTTGATGCAGCCCCTCGATTCCGTCTTTGATGATGCCTCGTGGCAGGGGGTGGTGGACTGGAAGTCTGAGCTTCGGCCTCACTTCGAAATGGGGAGGCGCATGCTGGGTGTCGCCCAGAATCCGGGCATGTTTGAAGGGGAAGCCGCCCTCAAACGTGTGAGCCAGCGCATGGGCGCCGAGGATACTTTTCACGCGACCGAGGTCGGCGTCTATTTTGGAAAGCCCAACATCACGCTCCCCGATCCGTACTTTGCGGGCAGGGGTCCTGAGCGCACGGGTTGCAATTTTTGTGGCGGCTGCATGGTGGGTTGTCGATTTGGCGCCAAAAATACGCTCGATCGCAACTATCTCTACTTCGCTGAGAAATGGGGCGCACAGGTTTTCGCGGAAACCAACGCCACCAAGATCACGCCTACGGCTAACGGCTATGCCGTGGACACGCAATGCAGCACTTCGTTTTTCGGTACTCCAAGGCGAACGCTCCACGCCAAGCGCGTGATTGTTGCTGCCGGCGTGCTTGGAACAGTGCAATTGCTGCTCCGCAACCGCGATGAATACAAGACGCTCCCCAACATCTCTGAACGTCTGGGTGAGCGCGTGCGCACTAACGGTGAAAGCCTGCTGGGCGCCACCAGCTTCGAAGCCCACCGCGACCTCTCACGTGGGATTGCGATAGGCGCCGCCTTCCATCCAAATTCACTCACTAAAATTGAAAGCGTGCGTTATCCGAGCGGCTCGGGCGCTATGCGCTTACTGGGTGTGCCGTTAACTCCAGACGGCAGCAAGCTGACTCGCCCCTTGAAGCTCTTGTTCAGAATCTGCGCGCGAATTTTCAAAACCCTCAAACTGTGGCGCGTGTCAGATTGGGCTAAAAGCACGGTTATTCTTCTGGTGATGCAGTCGGTGGACCAACACCTGCGGCTGAGGCTCGGAAAATCCTTACTGGGCTTCAAATTCAAGGGCGAAGCCACTGATAATCCCATTCCAAGTTACCTCCCCGTTGCCCAAGAAGCTGCTCAGCTGCTGGCGGAAGAGCTCAACGGCGAAGCTCAAAATGTCGTCTCGGAGGTTCTGCTGCGGACGCCAGCGACAGCTCACATCCTCGGCGGCTGCGCAATTGGCGCTACGCCTCAGGCCGGTGTGATCGATGATCGTCATCAAGTCTTCGGCTATCCAGACTTGTATGTGTGCGACGGTAGCGTGATCCCAGGTAATCTTGCAGTGAACCCGAGCCTCACCATCACGGCGCTCGCCGAGCGTTTTGCGGCATTTTTTGAGGAGGCTCCCAGCAGCACACCGGAACTCAAAGCAGAACGCGAAGTTAGGTTTAGCAGCTAAGCTGCCGAGGCCAGGGTCACTTCGTTTCGCAAATCAATCCGGGGGCGCGCATCCCGCAGTCGGTGTCCAGCCAACGCGGGGGACTGCCCTCAATTCGGGCACAGTTTGACTCCATTTCGCCATTGGGCTCCCCCTCAGCCCAGCCCGCAAACTTCCCCGGCATGACTTGTCCCTGCCCATCTCCGGACCAGAATTGTTCACCGCTATCCCAAACCCACTTCCCTTCGGTCGCGGCGTCGCTCGCGCCAATCCACGCCCACGCGATTCCACCGACCCCTTGGGTTGCGAACCTCTGACCAACCAGCATGTTTTCCTGACTAGTTTCTAGCTGCACCAACGCCATCCCAGCATTCACACATCGCATGTGCGCCTCCTGCCAGGTGATCCCTTCGGACTGGTTGGTTTGCGCGGAACAGAACATGTATCCGTGCCCGCCAAGCGCAACGCCGGTGCAATTCTGGGGGCATGTCTCATCAGTGATCCCGTCCGCACAGTTGTTGTCGATCCCATCGCAGACTTCATCGTGGGGTACGCACGTCGACTGGCCCCCGCTTCCAACTTCTCCCCCGCTTCCAACTTCTCCCCCGCTTCCAACTTCTCCCCCGCTTCCTGGATTCGCGCCTCCTAAGCCCTGCGCCCTACGGCCTCCAGTGGCTCCTATCTTCCCCCCGCTACCGGAAGAGCTCCCGCCCAAACCTTGGACACTCCCACCGCTGCCAAGGGACGCGCCACCACCACTTCCTGTTAAGTCAACATCCGCAGCTCGCGGCTTGGAGAAAAGCTCGGCGTGTTCCGCGCTGGAGCAGCCAGCGGAAGCGCACATCAAAAGAGAGATGGAAACCAGAGATCCTAGGCTGTTGGTGTTTCGCATTGTCACATCACCTGGAAGGGCAAGGAGTGGGCCAGAAGTCCAGTGTAGCTGTCATGCAGTCAAACGTCGCTGTTTCTTGGGACACAATTTCGATCTGCAGCCAATGTTTGTCTGACATGCAGGCGTGTTCTTTACAGCGGTTGAGCGTGTGGGAACATGCTCCACATCGGATCGCCCCATGCATGAGTTTCCCCATCGTTACACTGTGTCAGCACGCGCCCTTTCTGAAGGAGCTATCGAGCTGAAAAGCCCTGGGCTTGAATCCATCATTTCTTTGCCTCCTATAGAATTTGACGGCCCCGGCGATCATTGGTCCCCCGAAACGCTCTTTACAGGCGCTCTCGCGGACTGCTTTGTCTTGACGTTTCGCGCTTTGGCGCGCTCCTCGAAATTCTCGTGGGAAGCCATCGAATGTGAAGTCGAAGGGCTCTTAGAGCGAGTGGAGCGAGTGACTCGGTTCACCGAATTTCATACGCGAGTGACGCTCACGGTACCCGCAGGTATCAGCCATGAGCTCGGACAACGGCTGATTGAAAAAGCCAAGCATGGTTGCTTGATTTCAAACTCGATTTCCGCAAAAAATCATCTGGAGAGCCAAGTGCTCGTGGCCCCTACAAATCCCAGCAGGGAGTGATTGCGGTTAGGCGGCTTTTTTCCGAGCACTCGCCGCTAACACCCAGCCAAGCGCGATGGGTCGGACCTCCACCGAGCTTGCCCCAGCAGCTGCCAGCAGAGATCGCAGCTTTGGGCTGTCTAACTTGGTGGGGTGGAGCCCCTTGCGCGAGAACCCCTGAACTCTAGCCACCACCTCAAGCACGGTGTCCTCAATCAAGCGTAAGGATACCGATGCGTAGTTGGGCGTCGTTAAGAAGAGCACGCCACCAGGTTTCAACACACGGAACGCCTCAGAAACCCAGGGGCCCGGCTCGGGAACATGCTCCACCACGTCCATCGAAACGACCACATCAAAGCTGGCGTCTCCATACGGAAGACCTGCCCCAGAACGCAGCACATCTG
This sequence comes from Polyangiales bacterium, assembly GCA_038251425.1. GTDB lineage: Bacteria > Myxococcota_A > Polyangia > Polyangiales > Polyangiaceae > JBBRRP01. Next base: position 20,641 of record JBBSBI010000022.1, on the reverse strand, counting down.
CCCGAACCAGCGCGCTACCGTGAAGCTCCTTGGCCAATTCAATCGCACGCTCATCGATATCGCAGATCGTAAATCTTAGGCCAGTGCGCTCGACCTCGGTTCGCTCAAAAAAAGGGCCAGAGCCGACATTCAGCACCTCGGGGCCACCAAGAGCGAGCACACGCCGAAGCTCATCCACGATCGGGCGATGGTAGAGACTCCACGGAAAGCGCAGCTTGAGCTTGTGATTCGAAAAGTAGTCGACAGCCTCCGCGCTCATGCCGGCCGCCTGGCAATCACAAGGTATTCCGCCGTTAGGTTGGGGTCTGCCCGCTTCATCACTTCATGCACCAGCTGATACACGGGCTGGGCAAAGATCTGACGAAAGCGCGGGAAATTAGTCCAACGTGTGGTCAAGGTCTTATTCAGTAGTCCCAACAGCGACGGCAGCAGAAACGCCTCAAACGCAACCGTGGTTGCCGAGGAAAGCACAGGCTCCACCGCCACCACTTCGAGCCCGGCTTGAACCGCAAGCTCACTCCAACCCTGCTGATCGTAAAGGTGGTGGTGCTTGAAAAAACGATCGACCGCGCCCTGCAGCTGGGAGGCAAGCCCAGGCGCGCCCCAATCTGCGAGCAGGCGTACTGACGTCAGATGCCGAGCCCACTCAGGATTCGGAACAAACAAATAGGCCACTCCGCCCGGCCTTAAGGAACGGAAGATAGTGCTCAGAGCAAGATCGATCCGAGGGACATGCTCAAGCGAACAATTGGCGATGCAACTCGCGAAAAATGCTTCGGGCAGGCGCACCTGCGTCACATCGCCCAGAATGACTTGCGCGTAGGCGCGACTCGCAGACGCCCAACGCCCTTCTTTGGCATCGATATCGATTCCCCAAACTTCCACGTTGTCGAAAGCCAGCTTGGCAAAGAGGCCATCGCCACACCCCACATCCAAAATGGGGCCAGGGCACGGATATTGCCGAACCGCGGCCAAACGCGCGCATTCCTTGATCGCCAAGGCAGTTGGCGTGTGTGGGAAATAGCGCTGAAAATCCTCGAGCAGCAATTCCGAGCTGGGAGAGTGCGCGAATCCACTGACCCGCTTCGGGATCTCCACCTCACCTGCATTCAGAGGCAGAGAGCCGTCCGTATTCTTAACTGCCGAAACCCAGCGTTCAGTCATAATTCATACCCAATTTCAAAAGACGTGACGCGTGAGCCAAAGGCTGCACACGATACACCCACCAATTTCCCTGGTGCAACGTCAACTCAACGTCACCCAGGTGCTCACCAAAGAGTTCACCCGTGCGATCCTTAGTGCTGTGCACCAAGAAACAATCGAAGCGCGGAACATCACGAACCGCCGAAAATCTTTCAGGATGCCACTCCGCTCCTCCCCACATCCCAGGGACAAATCCGGGCAGGTAGCGGATCGCGCTCGTAGGATACATCGCAAACGAATACCCCTGAATTCCGCCCTTTTCAGCCATGTAATACGCCGACATATGCAGAAATGCGGGGAGCCCTGGGAATACCAAGCTATCTCGCTCAAAGATGATCGGGCGCACCGACAATCCGACGGGCATCTGTTGCACGAACGATCGGACGCCGGCGGCCTCCTGGTTGAACGCGAACACCCGCCACGCGAACACGGCACACCAGGCGCTCAAGAGCGCCATCGCCACACTCGGGAGCCCCCGGAAGAGCGGTGCGCGCCGCGGTTCAAACGCCACCAACAGAGCTGGCCCGAGGAATGCTGCAAATCGCGGATGAAGCGGACCGAACCCGCCCATGCTCACCGGGAATAGACAAAAGCCAGCTAACACCCCCAAAGCAGGGAGCCAAAACTCCGGGGCCCGCCGCGGCCGGCCGAGCCCCAAGGCCAGCAACAGCAAGCAAACGACGCCGCACACCGTAGCGAAAGTGTCGGCTGCTGAGGCTGAGAAGAGCAACGCGGGAAGCTGAACCAGCTCGAAAAATCTAGGTGACCAAATCGTGGAGCCAATGCGTTGCGCTGAGGATCCGGGAGCGATCCAAACCCAAGCAAACAATACGGGAGCCAGCAGCGGCAGCACGCGGGTCGCGAAGCGCCCTTCCCCACGCAGCAACAACGGCGCTGCCATGGCGAGAGCCACACCGCAAGCAAAGCCGTGGGAAAATAGCGTTAGACAGAGCGCAAGTGCGAGTCCGATGCCCGCTTGCCAGCTGTTTTCCTCACGATGCCTCAAGGCGAAGAGCAGCGCTAAGATGGCGAAAGGCACGGCCGCAATGAAGCTCACAAACCCGAAATAGAACCCATACCCAAAGGCCAGCGGGAGCCCCAGCAACGCCAACCAAGCTGAGTGGCCCAGCTTGCGCACTAAGAGCGCAAACACGACGAAATGACCGACAACACTGAGCCAAATCCCCAACTTGAGGCCGGAGACAACGCCGAGCCAGATCGCGAGAACCCGCGCCACCACGTAGCCGGTCAGGTAGGGCGTTCTTAGATTCACTTCGAAGTTCTCGACACCCGGGAAAGACTTTTCCCCCAGGTGCACCCAAACAGCGATCTGAGCCGCATGTTGGGGCAAATCGACCATCGGCAGGTACGGGAACCCGAAAAAAATAGCTAACAGTGCAACGCTGGCAACCACACCGAACCAAAGTAGCCAACGGGTCTCTACCGCTCGCGCGTGCAGGTCTACCGAGCCCGCAACCGAAGGCACGAATTCGGCCTCTGAAATCGACGGAACTTGGCTCATATTCTCGTAGGCTGTGCTCGGAAGGCGGCGGACTCTTACACAAGCCCTCGCGACTCTGCCACCCGTTTTTCGGTGTTTCATCCGCCAGCACGGCGTCGTTCATGGCGCGGCTGGTATTCCTAAGAGCAGCGGCATAAATAGCTCAAATGAGTTCGGGCCAACGCGCTTCCCTGTTGCAGGAGATTCGATGAGAGGCGGCTGGATCGGTTCCAGCCCGTCCACCGGAGGTATCGCTCGCGAAACACTGACGAAGCGCTTCGACGGCCCACGCCCGGAGCTGAGTGCCGAACGCCTCCGCCGGGTGTTCAATTATTTCCGTCCGTATGCCAAAGAGTGGCTCGTCATCCTCGGTTGCCTGATAGTAACGGCCGGCCTGTCCGTATTGCCGCCACTCTGCGTGAAGGCGATTCTGGACCATGCGCTCCCTTTGCATGACCGCCGACTCCTGGTTCTGCTCACGCTGGCCATGGTGGCGATTGCCATCATCTTGGGCCTAGTGGGCGTGCTCCAACAATCTTTTTCAGCTCGTGCAGGACAGAGCATTCTGTTTGATTTCCGGCGGGAGCTGTATCGACACCTGCAGAAGATGTCCCTGCACTTTTATACGACCACGCGAGGCGGCGAAATTGTCTCGCACATCAACAACGATGTGTATGCCGTGGAGCACGTGGCAACGAGCACGCTCACCTCCATCGTGAGTAATTTGCTCTCCCTTGGAGTCACGGCGTTCGTCGTCTTTTCGATGAGTTGGCGCCTGGCATTGCTGGCGATCTTGATCATGCCAGCTTTCTATTTTCCGTCTCGAATTGTCGGCGGCATGCGCCGTGGCCTTTCTAAGCAGCTGCAGGAGGGGCAAGCCGATCTCCTGGCTTTCCTGCACGAACACCTGCATCTGAGCGGCTCCGTTTTAACCAAGGTGTTCAACCAAGGCGATGCAGATCGGAAAGTGTTCGAGGCTCGAAGCGCACGCGTCAAAGAGCTCAATATTCGCAACGCCATCGTGGGTCGCTGGCTGTTCATGGTGCTCAGCGTGTTTGCCGTCACGGGCCCCGCGCTCGTGTATTGGTATGGCGGCCTTGAAGTACTGCGCGCCGAGCTCACGATTGGCACCGTGGTGGCCTTCGCGGCGTTGCTCGGCAATCTGTATCGCCCGATGCACTCGCTCGCGACCATCTACGTGGATATTCAGGCTTCTATGGCGGTGTTTGATCGGATTTTTGACTACCTTGACCGCGTCCCGGAAGTGACCGATCGCCCCGATGCACAGGAGCTCGTCGAAACAGAAGGCCACATCCAATTTGAGCAAGTCTCTTTCCAGTATCCCACCCCACCCTCTGCGCTTCTGGTGGAACCGAAACCTGCAGGCACCAAACTCCCCTTCTTGCTGAACGAAGTGACGTTCGAGATCAAGCCTGGTCAACGTGTCGCTCTCGTCGGGCCGAGTGGAGCAGGCAAGACAACCATCACCTATCTTTTGCCCCGTTTTTACGACGGCACGATAGGAAAAGTCTTGATCGACGGCCGTGACGTGCGCGAGTTCAGTCAAGAGAGCCTCCGCAAGCACATCGGAATGGTCACGCAGGAGACCTTTCTCTTCAATGCACCGATCCGCGATAATCTCATCTACGCCAAGCCCGACGCTACTCAGGCAGAAATTGTTGCCGCCGCGGAAGCAGCCCAGATCCACGAGTTTATCGAGGGCCTGCCGCAAGGCTACGACACACTCGTCGGTGAGCGCGGTTTTCGCCTCTCCGGCGGCGAGAAGCAACGCATTGCCATTGCCCGCGCACTCTTGAAAAACGCACGGATCCTGATTCTCGATGAGGCCACGAGCAGTCTCGACGCGACGAGTGAATTCTTGATTCAGCGCGCGCTCGAACATCTATTGAAAGGGCGCACTTCGCTCATCATCGCGCACCGCCTCTCCACCATTCTAAGCTCCGATAAGATCATCGTGTTGGATAAAGGTCGCGTGGTGGACGCGGGCACCCATTCCGAGCTTCTGGGGCGGGGTGAGCTTTACGCACAGCTTTTTCATCAACAGTTTGGGCAAGTGCTGCGAGAGCGTTCCGCTCAGGGCAACCAAGCTCCGCTGCCGGGCACATAGACCTGCTTACACGCAAGCTCGAGGACACCCCCTCCCCGCCGACCTGAGATAGTAAGCATGCTTACTACTTAATTTCGCAGCCTGCCCCCTCTCGTCCGTCCTCGGCTGATGATTAACATCCCCGTTGGTGCGAGCCCGTTCTTAGGAGCCTGCGGGCGGCCGGTCTCCCCCAAAGCCGTGCTCGCAGTCGCTGCGCGCGCCCGGGGGAGACGTTTGGGCCCCTGCTCTTCAGCATATGCGCAAACTACTGTATATGTGCAAACCGCCGTGTGTATTTTGCGGCGTCCTAGACGTTTTACCAGCCATGGGAGGCGTGCTACTGCAGCGCCCAACCATGCCCCGCCTTCGGACCACCGCACTCACTCATACCCTCCGGGGTTCGAGCGTTTCTCCCGGGTGGGTTCTGTGGCCCTAACCGATCCGCCGCGCGCGCGCATCACGATCGAGGAACTGCGCGACGCATGGCCAGCCTTGGCCAGCGGTGAGCGGGTCGCCGGATTTCGCCTACTCGGAGCTGGCGACGACGACACGTTTTTCATGAGTCTCACGCCCCTTGAGCAATCACAGGTACTGCTCGGGCTACCAGCAGGAGAACGCCGCGTTTGGATGCGAGTGCTGGCGCCAGATGACGCCGCTGATGTGCTGCAAGCCGTGGAGATTGACGAGCGCGAGGCACTCATGAGCTTGCTGGATGACGCCCCGCGACGTGAAGTGAACGCACTCCTGGCCTACGCAGAAGACGAAGCCGGAGGCTTGATGAGTCCACGTTTTGCCCGCGTGCGCCCGGAATTGCGCGTGGATGAGGCCATACGCTACCTGCAGCGCCAGGCGCGCGCCCACTTGGAAACGATCTACTACGCGTACGTGCTCGACGCTGAGCAGCGCTTGCTCGGCGTGTGTTCGTTTCGTGAACTCTTCGCCAACGCACCGGATTTAGAAGTGCGAGCGATCATGCACAGCGATCCGCTCGCCGTTCGGGAAGAGATGGACCAGGAAGCCGTAGCACGCCTATTTCAGCAGAACAGCTTTCTTGCACTGCCTGTGGTGGACAACGATAATCGCATGAAGGGGATTGTCACCATCGATGACATCGTGGATGTCGTTCAAGAAGAAGCCACAGAAGACGCTCAAAAATTCGGCGGGATGGAAGCGCTGGATGCGCCTTATCTGCAGACGGCATTCGTTGAGATGCTGCGCAAGCGTGGCGGCTGGCTTTCTATCCTGTTTCTTGGGGAAATGCTGACGGCGAGCGCCATGGCAAAGTTTGAAGGAGAGATTGCACGTGCCGTGGTGCTGGCGATGTTCATTCCTTTGATTATTTCGAGCGGCGGGAATTCGGGGTCGCAGGCTTCCACGCTGATTATCCGCGCCATGGCGCTCGGTGAAGTCAGGCTCCGCGACTGGTGGCGTATCATTCGCCGGGAGTGTGCGGCAGGCGTGTGCCTGGGCGTGATCCTCGCAGCCTTGGGAGTGGTGCGCATCCTCACCTGGCAAATGTTTTTTCAGAGTTACGGTCAGTATCATGCGTTGATCGCCATCACCGTCGGTATCAGCCTGGTGGGAGTCGTCACTGTTGGCACCATTTGCGGCTCAATGCTCCCCTTCCTGCTTCGGCGTTTTGGCTTCGACCCCGCGAGCGCCTCCGCGCCCTTCGTCGCCACGCTGGTCGATCTTTCGGGCCTCGTGATCTACTTCAACGTGGCCCGGGCTGTGCTCGGGGGCACTTTGCTTTAGAGCTTTTCAGGGCCAATGCTCAACACCTTAGCCGAGTTCAGCAATGAGCTGTTCCAACGCTGAAATCGCCTTGGAAGCTTCAAAGTCCCTCGCCCGGAGCGCTGCCACAGGATTCTTCGGGGGAGCCGAAAGCTGACGAAGAATAGCATCCGCCATGGCACGCGGATCCGCGACCGGTACGAGCAGGCCTTGCTCTCTGGTCGTCAAAATTTCCGAAGGTCCTGTTTCGCAGTTGGTGGACACCACATTGGCACCACAGGCTAACGCCTGAAGAAGCACGTTCGGAAATCCTTCGCTTCGGGATGAAAGGACAAACACCTGCGCGTGGGCAAAGTAGCAGAACGGATTTTCCACTACCCCCGCAAAGACAACGCTGGCCGAGATACCGAGGCGGTTCGTGAGGCGCTCCAACGCCTCCAGTTCGCTCCCTTCCCCCAGGATCACGAGCCGCGCTGGCTTCTGTTTGAGCACCAAAGCGAAAGCTTCAAGCAAAACCTCGAAGGCCTTTTTCGGCGACAGGCGCCCGCAACCCACGACACACGCCAGCTCCCCTTGCATCACTAGAGGCTTGGGCTTCGCGGCGAGCTCTAGGATCCGCTCGATCTCGATGGGGTTTGGAATCACCCTGATCCTGGGGTGTGAGGAGGCTGGCAGTCGCTCCTTCAGCTGCTGGGAAACTTCGGCAGCCGGCGCAATGATGGCATCCGCGTAACGGTAGCAGAGCCAGCGCAGTGTAGGGTCCAGCCGTTCCCTCCAGGTAGAGCTGGCGGACGCTGGAGCGCACGCTTCACGAAAAATCAACTTGGATTTCGCGCCTGCCAGACGCCAGGCAACACTTGCAACGAGATTGGCACCCACCATAGTAGCGAGCAGTGCTTTTGGCCGCACCCTACGGAGATAGTTCGACAGAGGCACGGCGAGAAGACTCAATCGAACTGGCGGTAGCCGCACCAGCTTCACGTCTCGGTGCAGCTCGCTCAAATAGCCTGAGGCGCTGCCTCCCACCACGAGCTCCACGGCGTGGCCCCGAGCCGCCAAGCCGCTTGCCAAGTTAACCCAAACACGCTCGGCCCCACCCAGCGTGAGATCAGGCAAGAAAAAAGACAACGGACCCGAAAAATTCTGCACAGAAATTCGCACAACTCCTAACACGACGCGGAATACGCGAGAAGCGGCGGAGCCAAGCGGCGGAGCCAAGCACCAGTGCCGAACAGGCTTCGGGCCAGCCGCAAACAACTCTAGGCCCGGTGATGGTTCACGGTGAGACGCGGCTGGGAATTTTTTTCCGAGGGCCTGGAACAAATCACGATTAGATGAGGGCTCGCGGTAGGCAACCTGGACCGCGATTCTTGATTCAGACCGTCTATCAGGCGCAACAACTTCCGCATTTCCTGGCATCTTTCTCGGCCTTCCGAGCACCCGAGTGACCCTGCCCGGGCCGCGCGTTTCACTGTTGCGCGAATTGATTGTGCGCTAGCGTTAGCCACGTGACGAACACCATTGAGACGGGCAAACGGGCAAAGCCGGCGACGTTGCAGCGCGCTGCTGTCGTGTTCGGCGTCGCAGGCAGCTTGGCGTGCGGGAGCACGACCAATACGGCTCCGGAGGGCGGCGTGGCCGCAACCGCCACGGCAGCGGAAGAACCGCCGCCAATGGTGAATGTGTCTTGGCCGGTGGTGTTTTCTGGTCGAGCTTCGGGGATACGTCGGCTAAGCCGCGATGAAATCGTGACGACCACCACGGCCTTGGTTGGGCAAGCGCCGCCACGGGCCGCTCTGCCTGAAGAGCCGCGCACCGGGTATCACCCACTCCGGACGTCAGGAGTGCCGTACATTGGGCCCGAGCTCGGTAAGCTGTACGAAGTTGTTAAGACCTTTGCCACCGACAACAGCACAGCCATGCTCGCACAGAGTGGTTGCGTACAAGCAGGTCAAGCAGAGCAGACTTGTCTGCTCACCTGGGCGGAAGGTTTCGCCACGCGGGTGCTGCGCCGAGCACTGCGTGCGGATGAAGCTGCCAAGCTGCAGAGCATTCTCACCTCAGCCGACGGCACACCGGAGGGCGACAAGACGGCGATGAATCTGGCGCTCACGGCGTTGTTCTTTGCCCCATCATTTCTGTATCGCACAGAGATTGGAGTGCCTGATCCCGAAAACCCGAGCGGACGAATTCTCACGCCAGACGAGGTTGCCGCCAAGCTGAGCTTCTTCACGAGCCTGGGCCCTGCCGACGAAACGCTGAGCGCAGCGGCCCTTGCCGGCCAACTCGCAGACGGTGCGGTTCGCGTACAGCAATTCGAACGCCTCCGCCAAACGCCCAACGGCAAGCGTGCGCTCAGCCTCTTCATCCACGAGTGGCTCGCTGCCAATGAGTCACGGATCGCGCAGAAATCAGCTGCCTATCTGAATGGCCTCACGCCCACGGTGGCGGCCGACATGCGGACTGGTGCGGATAGCTTTATCGCGAGCGTACTGGGAAGCGCCGATCCAACCGTCCGCAATCTGCTCACCGGCAAAGGCTACGTTTCGGATCCGGTGCTGCTGCCCGTCACGAAGGCATCGCAGGATAGCGGCGTTGCCACGGGCGACACACCAGCCTTCGCCCGGCTAGGGCTACTCATGCATCCTCAGGTTCTCTCTTCACACACCAAAGAGAATGGCTCTTCGCCCTTTCAGCTCGGGCTTTTCTTGAAGGAAGCCCTGATGTGTGACCCAGTACCTCCCCCGCCCGCAGGAGCTGCAGCGCTTGCCAAGACGGGCGCACCAGCCGGGCTCAGCATGCGCGAGAGTTTGGAGTACAAGACCTCAGCGGACGCCGTGTGTAGCGGTTGTCACAGTCAATTCGCACCGCTCGGGTATGCGTTCATGCCCTTTGATCCGGTGGGGCGTTGGCTGACTCAGGACCCTTCGGGGAAGGCTTGGGATCTTTCCGGAAGCGTCGCCACGCTGCGCGGGGATGCGCTTGCATTTCAGTCACCTGCCGAGTTGGCTCAGGTGCTCGCGGCGAGCCCTCAGGTGCAAGGCTGCTTCTCACAGGCAGCGCTCGAATGGTCGCTCGGTCGAGGGCTCACGGGCGCTGAGGCGCCACAGATTGTCGCGCTCGACGCTGTGCTGAGTACCAACGGCGGGAATGTGATTGAGATCCTGAAACAGATTGTGAGTGCTCCGGAATTCATCAACGCCGCTCCCCAGGTGAAACCATGAAATCTCCTCTCGCTCGCTTCCTCTCGCGCAGAAATCTACTAAAAAATGCTGGATTAATGGCGTTTTTGAGCCCCTTGATCCGGCAGCTGGATGCGCGAGCCCAAGCACCCGTATCGCCTAAAAGAGCCATTCTCATTTTCTCACCGAATGGTCCCATGAGCGTCACGGGGCCCGCCTCGGGCACCGAAACTGCGTTCACGCTGCACGATTGGTGGAAGCCGCTGGAGCGCCACAAAGCAGAAGGCATTTTCATGTCGCACATGGCGAACACCGGCGCCGGCGAGGTCAACGGCCAAGGACACGCGCTCGGCGGCCAAACCTACAGCGGCTACGGCGCTGGCGCGAACGGTGAGCAATACGCGCAGAACGGCGAAACAATCGATCAAGTGATTGCAAAACGCCTGGAACAGGAAGGACGCGGTGGGATGGTGCGTTCGCTCATCTGGGGCAATGTCACCAACCAAGCCACACAGGGTTCTGGAGATGCTTTCGCCACGGGTCCCGGTCGGAATATCGTGCCCGAAACGAACCCAGCAACCGCGTGGAAGCAGCTGTTTGCGGGCCTGGTCGCGCCAACCACGCCCCTCGCTCCGGGGGGTGAACGGAGCGTGCTCGACTTCGTGCTAGCTGACTGCGAATCGATACAGACCGCACTCGGCAGCGTCGGTGCTGCAACCTTGGATGAACACTGCACCACCCTCCGTTCGATGGAAAAGAACCTGCTGGCGCCGGCCGGCGCAGGTTCTGCCTGCACTCGCCCCGCGCAACAGTCGGATCGCAATTGGACCAATCCCGAAACACGCGATCAGCAGGTTGCGGCTTTCAACGATTTGATGGCGGGAACCCTCGCCTGTGAATTGTCGCATTTGATTGCTTTCCAGATTGGGGCCCAAGCCTCACGCAACCAGCTCCCCTCGAAATACGGCGTACCCAGTTCGGCACGGGTCGATTCCGGTGATTCGGGCCCCGCGCACCACCCGTGGACCCACAGCGACGATTCACCTGCAAAAATGGATGCGCTGCGCATCTTCACCACAACCTACGCGGAGCAAGTTGCCTTGCTGATCGATAAGCTGAAAGCCACCGACGACGCCTTCGGCAAGCCACTGATCGATTCTACCGTCGTGCTTTGGCTCTCTGAGCTGGGAGGCAGCGAGGGTAACCAGGACCCGCATCTCAACAAATCGGTGCCTGCAATTCTATTTGGTAACGGCCAAGGCACGTTCAGAACGGGCCGCTATATTAAGGGCCTCTCGCAGAGCAGCACCCGTGGAGCCGGTGTCCAAGCTGCACAGTTGCTGGTGTCGATCATCCAGTACATGGGCTTGACGGACGTGGATACGGTGGGTGTCACCTTAGCCAAAGGTCCGTTGGCTTCTCTTTATTAGTGTCTGTCTCGTCCGAGAGCTGCACGTCCATCGAAGCCTAAAGGCTGGCGGCTCTCGCAGGCACCTGCGCGCTTCAGGCCCCTGATTCGGCTGCAAGCCAATCTTGCAGCGCTGCAAAGTTACAGTGACAACGTTTTTACTGCAACGCGAACGGACGGAGCCCGCCCCGGATCCGCCTAAATCTGCAAGAGGACATTTCGGAAACATTCCCGAAAAAAAGGACGCGCTAGGAGGATGAGTACGATCTTCGCCCAAGCCAGTTTGAGCGGTCCAACCACAAAGGAAATGAAATCGTCATGACGGGAAGTAACGTACGCAAACACGCGATCTCTGAGGTAGCGGGCCGAAAGCCCATTTCGCTGCCGGCTCTCGATCAGTCACCGGACGCACTGTTCGGCTGCAACGTCTTCAATTCAGCCGCGATGAAGAAGCACCTTCCCAAAGAAGTGTTTCGTTCGGTGAAACGAACCATCGACAAAGGCGAACCGTTAAACCCGATGGTTGCTGACACCGTCGCAGCCGCGATGAAAGACTGGGCCGCCGTGCTCGGGGCCACGCATTTTGCCCATATTTTTTCACCACTTACCGGTGGTATGGCGGAAAAACACGACGCCTTTCTTTCCCCGGATGGCGAAGGCGGAGCGCTCGGCGAGTTCTCCGGCAAAGCTCTGATTCAAGGTGAACCAGACGCTTCAAGCTTTCCGAACGGCGGCATTCGCCAAACCGCAGAGGCTCGTGGCTATACCGCATGGGACATCACCAGCCCTGCGTACGTTGTCGACTCGACGCTCTATATTCCCACTGCGTTCGTTTCGTGGACCGGCGAAGCGCTGGATAAGAAGACTCCCCTGTTGCGTTCGATGCAGGCCCTGAACCGTCACACCCAGCGCGTGCTGAAGCTATTCGGGCACGAGAACCCTGCCCAGGTTGTGGCGTACGCCGGTCCTGAACAGGAATACTTCCTAATTGACCGCCTTTTCTTCTTGGCGCGCCCCGATCTTCTGAACGCAGGTCGCACGCTTTTTGGCACGAATCCACCACGCGGCCAGGAGTTTGAGGATCACTACTTCGGTGCGATCCCAGAGCGCGTACTCGCGTACATGGTGGAGGTTGAGCACGAGCTCTTCAAGCTCGGTATTCCTGTTAAGACACGCCACAACGAAGTGGCTCCAGGGCAGTTCGAGATTGCGCCCGTGTTCGAGAGCGCCAATCTTGCTTCAGACCATCAACAGCTCACCATGTTCACGATGCGTCGGGTCGCGGTTCGCCACGGCTTTGAATGCCTGCTTCACGAGAAACCCTTCGCGGGTGTCAACGGTAGCGGGAAACACGTCAATTTCTCGTTTGGCAATTCAACCCAGGGCAACCTGCTCGACCCCGGCGATACCCCGCACGAGAACGCCCAATTCCTCGTGTTCTGCAGCGCCGTCATCCGAGCTGTGCACAAGTACGGCGGCGTTCTGCGCGCCACGATTGCGACGGCCAGCAATGACCACCGCTTGGGTGCGAATGAAGCTCCACCCGCGATCATCTCCGTCTACCTCGGGGACCAGCTCTCGGACGTCTTCGACCAGCTCAAAGCGGGCGCTGCCAAGTCCTCGCGGACGAAGGGCACCTTGGAAATTGGCGTGGACACGCTGCCGAAGCTTCCTCGGGATGCAGGTGATCGCAACCGGACGAGTCCGTTTGCCTTCACGGGTAATCGCTTCGAGTTCCGTGCTGTCGGCAGTGGGCAATCCATCGCTGGGCCACTCATCGCGCTCAACACGATCGTGGCAGAATCCTTGGATTACATGGCTACCAAGCTGGAAGCCGCGCTCGGCAGTGGGAAGACGCTGAACGCTGCGATTCAGGGCCTGCTCACTGAGCTTGCCAATCAGCACGCAGCGGTGATCTTCAACGGTAACGGTTACTCGGCCGAATGGCACGCAGAAGCAGAAAAACGCGGCTTGCCCAATCTGCGCACTACGGTGGACGCACTCCCAGTTCTCAACGATCCGGAAGTGATCAAGCTCTTCGACAAGTACAACGTGCTCACGCCACGCGAGCTTCACAGCCGCTACGAGATCTACCTCGAGCAGTATGTGAAGACCGTCAACGTGGAGGCCAAGCTCGTTCAGACGCTCGGTAAGACGCAAATCCTGCCCGCAGCCTTGCGCTACCAGCGCGAGCTTTCGGATGGGATCGTCGCAGCCAAAGCGGCTGGGCTCAGCACCAGCACGTCGCTGGCGACGGAAGTGACCGGGCTCATCACCAAGCTGGAACAGAGCTTGAGCGCGCTTGCCGACGCGGCTGGTCACTCGGGAGCCTCGTTGCTCGAAGAGTGCAAGCATTTGCGCGATAAGGTGCTCCCCGCCATGCTGGTTGTGCGCAGCACAGCGGATGCGCTTGAAGGCGTCCTGGCTGATGATTGTTGGCCGCTACCCACGTATCAGGAAATGCTGTTTATTCGCTAATCCTAGCCCGCATTCTTAGGTACCGAGAAGGGGTCGTGACGAAAGTCCGGCCCTTTTATCTTTTGTCCGGGCGAAGCAGCGGTTACGCGAGCGGCGCCGTTTGGTCGCCGATTTCCTGGCGAAAACGCCCGGCATTCTTAAAAAGTTGATCCAGCCGGTCGATCGCCAACTGCGCCAATTCACCGGGTTGGCGACCGAGCGCACACTCAAGAAAGATGGCCTCGCGCAGGATCGGTTCGTAATCCGCGGCGCAACGCCGCTCCCAGGCAACCTCCGACACATCTTCGCGACGAACGGCCGCTTCAAAATCAATCAACAGAGCCTCAAGCGGTGCCGGACATACGATCAGATTGTGGAGCTCAGCGTCCCCGTGGGAAAGGCCTGCGGTTTGCAGTGTTCGCAGGCTGTGAAACGCTTGTTCCAGCAACATCCAGAGGCCGGCGGCTGTTGCCAGATGAAGCTTACGCGCGATTGGCACGTTGCTCTCAAACGGCTCGTTGCCAAACGGCGAAAGGCGATTGTAGGGAGTGCCCGGTAACAGGCAGCTACGAAAGACCGAGCTCGTGTGCCCTATCGGCGGCGGCAGACCGAGGATCTTGCTGGCTTCACTCTGGCGATCGAACTCCGTTTTCGGATCCCCGTGCAGGCGCCCCGGAAAGTACGTCTTGCGAAAGTGCAAAGGATACTGGGCTGCGAGCTGGAAGCGCGTGCGCGTTTCTTCGCCTGCGATCACGATATCGGCCGACATCAACGGCAGACCGTTCGCCTCACGCCGTGTGATCGTGCGCACCACAAAATCCTGGCGCGGCGCGCGCGCCACCCACGCCGCATATTCCGGCTCCAAACGCACGGAATGCCGGGGCGAAACAGCTACCAGCGTATCGTCGGCATCACGGCTCATCGGACCTTCAACAGAGTTATCGGGAATACTGGTCCCCCACAAGCCCCAAACGCGGTTCATCTGCGGAGAGTGGGGAACGCATCGTGCTCAGCCCCAAGCGTCACAGCGGACGAGCGATGGCCCACGGGTTCCCATTGCTTGAAAACCAACCAACAGCACCACTCGTCCAGCAACAACGCTTAGAGCTGGTGCAGCACACGCCCGTCGGTCACATCTCGAAGCATTCAGTATCCGAGAGACAATGTTCATCTTGATGCGGGCAAAAAATCTCGGTGACAGATTAAAGAACACCCAGTCAAGAACGAAGGCGCCTCCGAGGAGACTCATTGGCGGAGCGTCACTTCGCGCGCGCACCCTTGAAATGGACCAAAATCGCCTCATCCCGAGTCAAAAGGGGCGCCTCGGCAACCAGCGCCGAGGCCACGATGAGACGATCAAAAGGGTCTCTTGTCCACTTGAGCGCACGCGCGCGGGCCACGACGTCACCAAAGTCGACTGTACACCGTCGCAATCCGATGGTTTCCGACAGGCCGCCGAGCACAGTGCTCGCAACCGGCTTGAGCCTGCCCAGCTCGTGCAGATACTCGAGCTCAAGCTCCACCATCGGTGAATACTCTAGATCGTGCGTCTCGATAGCCCTGCGCAGAGGGCGGAGTCTCAGAGAATCCGCCGTCCACAACCAGGCCACCACATGTGTATCGACGTGAATTACGGACGCCATTCGCCCGACCAGTCGAGATGCACAAGGTCATCTGGATCGCCGACGATGTCGCCGGGATGGGGGGTGAGTCGTTCAATCTTCTTTCGGGGCACCGCAGGCAAGATACGCAAGATTCGACCGTTGCGATTGACCTCAAGCACCTCTCCAGTTTGGAGCACGCGATCGAGCAGCTGGTAGAGATTGGCGCGAAGGTCCGTGACTTTGACGGGCATTCAGGAAGCGTACGCTTGTCAAACCTGGATTCCTGCCCCCGGCGCGGCACGCGCGGCCTGCGGTCCCCGCACGAACGTTGGGTCCCAATGAAACCCGTGGTGGCGCCAACGAACGAGCCAAGCCAGTCAGGGGCACATCGTGGTGGCATGACAGCCGCGATCAAACAGCTTCTAAACCTGAGCTGTCGACGCCCCCACTGAGCCCTTGTGGGCGATCGGTCCGTACCACGGCTAGGCGCGCTATCACCCACTCCTGCTCCCCGACCCTCCCCGACCGACCTCGGAGCCGCGCCTTTTGTGGTGAATTTGAGTTCGCCCCTTGGGCTTTGCCCCAAGGGGTCCGTATTCAAAGACACCACCTCCAGCTCGGCCCCTAAGAACGTGCAACTTTTCGCAGATCCCAAAGTCGGTGACATTGTCGATGGCCGTTACACGCTCAGTCGCGAGATTGCGCGCGGGGGCGGCGGCGCAGTCTTTCAGGCCGTGCACCAATTCACCAAGCGCCCGGTCGCGGTGAAACTATTAACGAGTCAGTACTTGGTGAGCTCTGAGCACAGGGAACGCCTGCTGCGGGAAGCGCAAGCGCTCACTGTGGCACGCCATCGCAATGTGGTGGAGGTTCTTGACGCTGGCATCAGCGAAACGGGCGGGCCCTACCTGGTGATGGAGCTCCTGGATGGTCGTTCCCTCGATGGCCTCCTGGCGAGCCGCAGGCGTTTGAAAACCGAGGAAGCGGTGTGGGTGGTGCAACAAATGGCGGCGGCCGTCGCGCGCATGCATCGCTTGGGATTGGTGCACCGTGACGTCAAGCCTGGCAACGCATTTGTCGTACACACCGAATCCGGTGAGGAAATTCTTAAACTCTTGGATTACGGCACCACTAGCCTGACTGACGTGGAAGAAGGTCAACGGATCACTCATCAAAGTGCTCTGATCGGTACGCCTGAATACATGGCACCGGAGCAGCTCCTCGGCAGTACGGATCCGGATCCACGGATCGATGTTTATGCGCTTGGGATCAGCCTGTACGAATGCTTGAGCGGTGCTGTGCCTTTCGAAGGCACGTTTGGTCAGGTCCTCCTGAAGGTGCACCAATCATCAGCCCCTTCGCTCGCAGAGAAGGGCGTTGAAGTTCCTCAAGAAGTACAAAAGTTGGTGGACCTTTGCATAGCTAAAGATGCCGCCGAGCGCCCTCTCAACGCGGGCAAGGTTTGGGATGCGCTCGCAGCGATAGCGCGCACACTGCCGAGTCCAGACGAATCGCTGCTCGGCATCAAACCCGCGGAGGTCACCGTCCCCGCCGAAGGACTGAAGCGGCGGTTCGCACGCGCTCCCTACGTGACGCCGGTGACCACCATCCAGCACGATGGTGTGCAGTTCTCCGGTCGCAATCAGGATCTCTCGGAGGGTGGCCTCTTGGTGCTCCTCCCCCTCGCTTGCAAGCCGGAACTCCTCACCTTCGCCGAGTTTGCTCTCCCTATGAGCGGACAGCTCGTCCGCGTTCCGATCAAAGGCCGTTGGGTGCGAAGCGCTCGCATGGCGTCGGCCGTGGGTCTCGAATTCACCCAACTTTCTGACGCCTATCGCGAAGAAATCCATCAGTACGTCACCTCGCTCGTCAATAAATAGCATCGGGAGACCCGCTCCCCTACCCAACAGGTCGACCGAATGAGCCAGCTGGGGCATGACACACCGTGCATGCATGCCTTGGAAGACAAAGCAGGCTCGACCGTGCAGCCTCCGTCAAACTCAGGAACCGAGAATGACGGAGTCGTGCGCAGTGCGGGGCGCGGGGGTCTAGCGATTGCCTTCGCAAAAATTTATTTTCTGCTGACCGGCTTTGCGCAGCAGATGTTGCTGCCCCACGTATTGGGGGGCATCGCAGGCTACGGTGCCTTCGCCAGCGCGCTCTCGCTGGCGAGCATTACCTACAACCCCATCACAACGACTTCGATCCAGAGCGTTAGCCGGGCGCTTTCGCACACGCCTCAGGATAACAAGCCTTTCGTGCTCCGCCGCTTGCTGGAGCTGCACGCGATTCTTGCCGTGGTTTCCGCGCTCGGTTTCTTCGTGGCTGCCCCGCGCTTGGCGCTGGTGATCGGTGCCCCGCACATCGTGGGCACGTTGCGGATCCTGAGCTTAGTGCTCTTCGTTTACTCGATTTACACCCCGCTGATCGGCGCTCTCAACGGCGAGAAGCGATTTGTACACCAAGCGGCCTTCGACATTCTCTCAGCAACCTTAAGGACGGTCGGCCTGCTCTGTGGTGCTGTCTGGTTGAGAGAGCTTTTTGGGGGGATTGCGGAGGGGAACCGCGTGGAGGGCGCGGCCGCCGGATTTGTTATCGCGAGCGGATTGGTGTTGGCAGCGGCGCTGTTGGTGGTTGGCGTGGGGAAGAACCAACCGGGAAGCTTTCAACCGAAGTCGCACCTGCGTTTCCTGTTGCACCTTTGGAGCGGCCAAGTGCTGTTCAATCTGCTCTTGCAGGCGGATCTCACGCTGCTCCGCTACCTTGCTTCCAGCCGCGCCGTCACAGCTGGCCTATCGCCCACCGCCGCGGATTCTTTGGTGGGCGCCTATCGCTCAGTCCAGCTCTTTGCCTTCCTTCCTTTTCAGCTACTGGTGGCGCTCACTTTCGTGATTTTCCCGATGTTAGCCCGCGCGGATGCTGAGGCCGATTCCAAAAAGATACGTAGCTACGTTGAAAACGGTGTGCGCATCAGCTTGATTGTCGTGGGCGGCATGCTGAGTGTGATCGCCGGCCTTTCTGGCCCTTTGCTCAGGCTCGTCTTTCCCTCTCCTGCCCCTGAGCTCGGGACTCGTTCGTTGGGATTATTATCGATTGGGTTTGGTTTCTTTGCCATTTTCTCAGTACTGGCGAGCGTTCTGAACAGTCTGCGCCGGGAACGCGCGAGCCTTATCATCACCTTGGGCGCACTCGTGTTAGGCGCCCTCTCTGCTTTCCTGTTCAACCAAGGACAACCGTTTGGCGAGGGGCTCTTGATTCGCGTTGCCGCAGGGACCTCCGTCGGCCTATTTGCCGCCGCCCTGGCTGCGGCCTACTACGTGAAGCGAGTTGTGGGAGGCATCGTCTCGCCCGTCACGTTCCTGAGAACACTCTTGGTTACCGCCGCCACGATCGCTTTGGCACGAGTGTTGCCAGAGGTTGGCAAGCTGGGAACACTCGTGTTCTGTGTCGTCGTAGCATTCGCCTATTTCGTTGCCTTAGTCGCAACGAAGGAGCTTTCCGATGCTGATCTCGAGATTCTTCGAAAAGTCTTGGCGCGACGGCGTAACGGCTGAGCAGCTAGGCGTGCGTTTCTTCAATGGCTTCGCGCAAAAACAAGTCTTCGAGCGTTTCGTGACGTGAGTTGACTTCGGCGACGCGCAAGTTGGCATCGAGAGCATCCCGCAACAACGGGGCCAATCGCTCTTCGCCTTCCACCTCAACAATCAGGCGCTCCGCAACCCTGCGTGTTTTATGACCCGAGGCCTGACAGCGGGTTTCGAAGCCTGCGTCCGCGCCCAAGAGTGCCACATCAATTCGGCGCACATCGCTCTTCAACAATGTTCGCAGCTCACCACTCACTACCACCTCGCCCTTACGGAGGATCGAGACTTGGTCGCAGAGAACCTCCACATCGGACAGAATGTGGGTCGAGAAGAAAATAGTGCGACCGCGATGGCGCTGATCGAAAATCAAGTCACGCACCTCCTTCCGCCCGACCGGATCCAAGCCACTCATGGGCTCATCCAGCACCAGGAGTTCCGGATCGGCCACCAGCGCGGCCGCGAGGCCCGCACGCTGCAACATACCCTTGGAGAGCCGCCGCACGGGACGCTCCGCCGCGTACAGGATCCCCACTTCGTCGAGAACCTGGCGCGTGCGCGCTGCAATCTGTCGCGACGGCATTCCACTCAATCTCGCCGACATTTCAACAAACTCACGCGGCGAAAGGTAAGGGTAGATGTACGGGTTCTCAGGCAGAAACCCGAGACGAGCGCGTGCTTTGCGTGTGCCGACTGGAACGCCAAACAAAGACGCGTGACCCGAGGTGGGAGCGATAAGGCCAATCAGGATCTTGATAGTGGTGGTTTTCCCTGCACCATTTGGGCCCAGAAATCCAAAAATGGAACCGCGCGGCACATCGAAGGAGACGCCCCGCACAGCGTCAACCCGGCGCATCCAGAACCCCTGGCGAAACGATTTGCGCAAGTCTTTAACGGTGATAAGCAGCTCAGCCAACGGAACCTCGGGTTGAAGCCAAGTGTAGCCGAGCAGGAGCGCCCATCGCGAGTGCTGTGCTCCCCTTAGGCCCGCCACAATGTTTTCACGATGACCCCTTGGCTAATAGGCCGGTGGGAAAATTCTGCTGCCGTGAGCGGTTGACCCGTGTGCGACAGCTCCCGACACCTCTAGCGCAATGAAATCCACAAAACCAGGGAATACCCTGGGGTACTACGGCGAAGAAAAGGTGTTACAAGAGCCCGGCCTTGGCACCAAAAACCCGACCGCATGAAGCCACCGGTCAAAGGAAATGCACAGCATGAAAAGGGTTCATCTCACTCAACAGTTGACCGGCCTCGCCCTCCTCGCTTTCGCTGCACACGGCGAAGCACAGCAGGGGCAGCCCTACCCGTATGGGCCCGCGCAGCCGGCACAGCCGACCCCTCCAAGTGCACCCGCGAACTACGGACCGCAGCCAGCGCCGGCGGCACCTGCTCCCGCGGACGGTTCAGCCAATGCGAACGCACAGCTAGGCGGCGAGGGCAACGTCAACTTCGGATTAACTCCTCCCGCTTCAGAGGGCGTTGCTGACACCGGGCCCGAGCCAGACATCACGGAAAGCGAAAGAGCCTTCAGGAAGACTTCGCTCGGCGTACGGAGCGGGCTAGGAGCGGCCACCGGCCTGTTGCGCGTCAGCGAAGCGGGCGGCGGGGCGGCGGGCATGTTTCGAGCCTCGTTCATCGGCTCCTGGTTCTCGGATAGCGGATTTCTCTGCAACTCCGGCTCACCCTGCCCCACACTGAGGACAGAGGCACCGAAGTCTGAGGACTCAGCAGAGCGGGTTGGCGCTCATTTCGTGGCCTCTGCCACGGTGTTGCCCTTCCTTGAGGCTTATCTCGGATTGCACAATTCTGCGACGTCGGACAGCCGCAGCCGGCCCAAGCTACTTCAGGTTCTCGGCGATTC
>JBBSBI010000021.1:0-43186 GCA_038251425.1 Polyangiales bacterium | reverse complement strand
GGTGCACGTTCTATGCGCGAAATGCGGGATAAACGCGGAAAGCTGACACCTGCTTGGGCGAGGCCTTCGAGCACTGCCTTATCGGGAAGCTCGCCAGCGTAGCTAGCGGTTGTTGCTAAGAATTTTTCTGGGCGCATGCAGGCCGCGCATGTAGGATGGAACCAGAGCCGCGATTCCCCGTCGCCATACGCGTTCGGTACTGCCTCCCCAAAACGGAGTGCACCCTTGTCAAGTGCGAGTCCACAGCCGCGGCACTTGGCGCGCCCGCTCGGGGCCGCTTCGATAACGTCCAGCATCTATTTTGCCTCCTCGGTTCTCCCGGGCGGACCGCTCGGCACTTGGTTTAGGAAGCAACGGCTCCTGCCAGCATCCAGCGAATAGAGATCTGGCATTTCAGTGGCACACCGAGCGAAAACCTTGGGGCAGCGCGTGTGAAACCGGCAACCTGAGGGCGGGTGCGCAGGTGACGGTACATCTCCGAGCACTGCGGCTCGAACCCCGCGTTGATCGGGATTGGCCGATGGAACGGCAGACAATAAGCCTTGGGTGTAGGGGTGCAGAGGGCGCTCAAATAAGCGTTCGGCAGGCGCATTTTCCACCACTTGCCCGAGATACATTACGCACACGTCATCCGACAAATACTTAACGACCGACAAATCGTGGGTGATGAAAAGATACGTGAGATTGAGCTCTGCTTGGAGTTCGCCCAAGAGGTTGAGCATTTGTGCCTGAATTGAGACATCGAGCGCCGAAACAGCCTCATCAAGGATGACCAGCTTCGGTTCAACCGCCAAGGCTCGCGCCAATCCAATCCGTTGACGTTGACCTCCCGAAAACTCGTGCGGGAACCGATACAGATGGTCCGGGTCGAGTCGCACTCTGAGCAAGGCCTGCACGACGCGGTCGGTGATTTCAGATTCTTGGGCGCTGATTCCGAACGCCTCAATGCCTTCTGCCACAATGTCGCGCACTCGCAGGCGAGGATTCAGACTTGTCATTGGGTCTTGAAACACCATGGATAACTCGCGGCGAATGGCGCGCAGCTCCTGGCCTCGGAGCTTCAGCAGATCCTTGCCGCGGTAGCGAACCTCGCCGGAATTGGGCTCAAGCAGGCGCAAGATAGAGCGGCCAACGGTCGTCTTCCCGCAGCCAGACTCACCCACAAGCGCCAGCGTTTTCCCCTGAGCGATCGAAAAACTGACGCCATCAACCGCCCGTACGTGTCCGACCACCCGCCGCAACACGCCTTTTCTGATCGGAAACCAAGTGCAGAGGTTTCGAACGTCGAGCAGCGGCGTTTCCGGCCCTTGCCGGATCGCAACCTCAGGTTGCTCTGCACTCATTGAGAAGAGCCTTCGCCAGGGGATAAACGCACGTCAGCCGCGGCGTGAATCTTCTGCTCAACCGCGTGACAGTGGACGCTGTGTGTTGAGGAAAGCTGCGTCAAATCAGGCACCGTTTTCTCGCAGGGTTCGAAGACCTCCGAGCAGCGTGTGCAAAAGCGACACCCCGTGGGCCAATGGGCACGTTGGGGTACGGTGCCTGGGATCTCGTTGAGCTTTTCTCCGCGACGCGCCAGGCCCGGCATCGCGCGCAGCAGGCCGCGTGTGTAGGGGTGCGCGGGTGTCTTTAAAACATCGAGCCGCGTACCGCGCTCCACGATGCGCCCCGCGTACATCACAGCGATGTTATCGGCGAGCTCATTGACGACGGCGAGATCGTGAGTGATGAGCAGGATGGCCGTCTGATAGTCCTCTTGGAGCTCCCGCAAAAGCTCGAGGATTTGCGCCTGAATGGTGACATCCAGCGCTGTGGTGGGCTCATCCGCAATCAGGAGCTTCGGGTGAGTGGAGAGTGCCATGGCGATCATCACTCGTTGTTTGAGACCGCCCGAAAGCTGATGCGGGAACGCATCAAGACGGGCTTCGGGGTCGGGAATACCGACGCGTTTGAAGAGCTCAAGGGTGCGCGCGCGAGCCGCCTGTCGACTCACCTTTTCATGCAGCAAGATGGCTTCCATCACCTGCTGGCCTGCCGTGACGACAGGGTTGAGGCTCGTCATCGGTTCTTGAAAAATCATACTGGCATCGCGCCCACGAACCTCGCGCATGCCCGTCACGCCCAGGCCGAGCAGCTCCCTTGAACCTAACTCAATGCGCCCGCTATCGATGCGGCCTGGCTTTGGCACCAAGCGCAAGATCGAGAGGGCCGTGAGAGATTTGCCGCAGCCAGATTCGCCAACCAAAGCTAACACTTCGCCGCTTTTGATCTCGAGCGAAAGATTGTCGACAATGGGTGCTCGTCCATTTTCCAGTGGGAAGCTGACGCTGAGGTTAGAGATCTTCAGAAGGGTGCTCACTGGTTCTCCTTCAACGTTCGCGGATCCAGCACGTCGCGGGCGGCATCGCCCACGAAATTAACGGCCAAAATCAGCCCGAATTGGGCCAAGCCGGCTCCTGCCAGATTCCACAACACGGCCGGATCCCGAGAGAGCTCGTCTTTCGCTTGTGCGATCATTTGCCCCCAGCTGCCTTCGGCTCCGATCCCCAACCAAGATAAAACGGCCTCGGTGAGCACCAAGCCGGAGAAGGTGAGCACGAAGGTGATGATCACTAAGTGCATGAGATTCGGTAGGATATGGCGCAAGATGATGCGTCCGTTGGAGACGCCCAGCATGCGGGCGGCGTGCACGTAATCTAACTCGCGCAATTTGAGAGTTTCCCCGCGTGAGATGCGACAAAATCCGACCCAGCTGGTGACACCGAGCGCAACGCACACGCTCAGCGTGCCTTTGCCTAAGGCCATGATGAGTGCAATCAGAAACAAGATACCTGGAATGGAGGCCAGCGTGCTGATCACAAAAAAGACGATATCATCCACCCACTTGCCGAAAAATCCTGCGCTGATCCCGAACAGAAGTGCGAGTGGGATGGCTATCAGGCTCGTGAAGCCACCGATCAAAAGCGCTACGCGACACCCTTTCAAGGTGAGATAAAGGACATCGCGTCCGATGATATCTGTGCCCAAAACATGGCTCTTCGGGTGAGCCAGGGTTGCACCGCCGTAAAATTCCTGGCTGGCGAGGGGGGCGGAGTAGCTCTTCTCACTCGTGCCATCGAAGGCCCGATCCAACAGGCTGCGCGCATCATGGGCGAAGACGGCATCGCCTGTGCTGGTGGTGCCGCCAATCCAAGCAACCGAATCCGAGAGGGCTACAAGCGTGTAGAGGCTCAGCACCAGCAGGCTGATAGATCGGCGCCCCCACAATTGCAGCAGCGCTTCGCGCCACAGACGTTGGTGGCGCACCCAGTAGCTGACGTAAAGCAGAAGGACGAGAAGCGCGCCGACGATAAGGTTGGAGACGTGGTGGGCTGCCATAACTACTCCAGACGCACCCGTGGATCGGCGACGCTATAACTGATGTCGGTCACGATTTGCCCGAAGATAAACAGCAACGCACCAATGTAAACCATCGTGCGTAGCGTGGAGAAATCATTGCCCATGATCGCATCTACCGTGAGGGCTCCTAGCCCAGGGATCCCGAAAAAGGCTTCTGTTAACAGCGCACCGGTAAACAGAAAAGGGATCTCCATCACCACATTGGTGAGGATCGGTATCATCGCGTTGCGCAAGATGTGGCGCCCCATGATGCGCGCATCTGAGGCTCCCTTAGCCCGCGCAGTCCGCACATAATCGCGATGGATCTCCTCCACAAAGACTGTGCGATAGAAACGAACGCCACCGCCCAAGGCATTGAGGACACCCACCAGCACCGGCAACGCCAAGAATCGGGCTATCACGCTCGGCGACGCGTCAAAGCCAGAAATGGGGAACCAGCGTAGCAGCTTACCGATCAGGAACTGGCCGCCGATGATGTAGAGCAGCGCTGAGATGCTCATGCCCAAAACACACAAGAATACGCCCATTTTATCGATGTAAGTCTCGCGAAAAAAAGCGACGAACAGCGCCAGCACGATCTGCAACGTGATCCCTATCAGAAACAAAGGCACAGTGAGCGACAGGCTTGGTCCAGCTCCCTGGCGGATGCGCGTCAGAATAGGCGTATCGTCGGCATCACTTCGTCCAAAATCGAACGTGAGCATCCGTCGGAAATGGTCGACTAAAAGGTTGTCGGCGTAGTGGCCATCACCCGGCCAGAGAGGTCGGTCGTAACCGTGGTTCTTCTTCCATTGTTCAATGACGTGCGGCATCGCCTTTTCGCCAACGGCTTTGCGCGCAATGTCGTCGGGCGCCGTTACCAAGAAGAATAGGGCGAACAAGAGGAGGAGTACGCCAAGCACCACGAACAAGCCATAGCCGATGCGGCGGATAATATACGCGAGCATTATTGGCTCCTCGCTCTCATTGTCGTTCCTTCAGGAAAGTTCGGACACCTGGGAGAATGAGCGCGAGCAGCAGCAAAACGAGCGCATAGGCCGGCCACAA
Organism: Polyangiales bacterium; assembly: GCA_038251425.1. GTDB lineage: Bacteria > Myxococcota_A > Polyangia > Polyangiales > Polyangiaceae > JBBRRP01. The sequence goes on along the minus strand of JBBSBI010000021.1, from coordinate 38,740 downwards.
CACGGGCTGATTCCACTGATTCCTTCGGGCATTCCGCAGCTCGGGGTTGATGTCCCGGTACTTGGAGGTTTGGAGGCTGAGGCCCGGAGTTTTCACGTTGGTTAGCCACTCTTGATAGAGCGCGTAGCTTTCGGGATGAAAGAGTTCGATCCAGGGGCGTTCCTCCTCCAAAATAGTACGCATTTGTCGGATGAGCTGGAGTCGCGTGGTGTCGTTATCGCGGGTCTTCATGCCCATGAATAGCCGATCAAATTCAGCATTTTTGAAATTGGCAGTATTGGGACCATTGTTTTTGGAGCGCGCCATTTCGCTCCACAAGAGGAATAGAAAATTTTCCGGATCCGGATAGTCCGCAATCCAGCCCCAGGTGAAGAGCTGATACGCGCCATCGCGCACCTTCTGTTGAAACTTGTTGTAGCTCGTTGCATCGACGATGACATTGATGCCGAGCTTTCGCCATTCTGTTGCGTAAAACTTAAAGCGTAATTGCCCCTCAGGGGAGGTATCCGACACATCAAAGGTGATACGCAATGGCGCCTGCGTTTTCGGATCGAGCCCGCCCGGGTAGCCGGCGCTGTTCAAGAGTGCTTTCGCGCGCGGCAGGTCGACTTGGCGATATGGGTTTTGGTAGCTGGCTTCGTAGCCAAATAAACCTGGGGGAATTGGAGTCTGCGCAGCGACACCCCGGTTGTTCAAAAAAAGCCTCGAATATTCCTTAAAATCAACCGCAAGGCTCATCGCCTGGCGCAGCCTCTTGGATCGCTCGCCGCCCTTCGAGCCGACGAGCGGGTCATCCATATTGAATCCGAGGTAATACGTCCCGGCCGTTACCGATTTGTCGAGCTGCATGCCGCGCGAGGCCATCTCGGGCGAGAGGCGATCTTCACGGACCACCTTGTCAAAGCTCTCCTTAATGATGCTGGAAGCGTCGTAGTACCCTTGAAGGAACTTATTAAACGCTGGGATGCTCTCCTTCTCTCGGCGAAATTCCACGCGTGTGATGAAAGGCAGTTGTTTATTAACTGCTTTGACCGGAAGCACACCCCTCACGGCATCGTTCGGTTCTCCTGAGTCCGGGTAGGTGGCTCCAGGCGCCTGCCATTCGGGGTGTTGGGTGCCGTACCAGTTTGGGTTCTTAGTCAGCACCATGCGTGATTGCTTGTCGTAGGTCGAAAGCACGTACGGCCCCGACCCGACCGGATGGTCCGCAAGTTGATCGCGCCCAGCGTGCCCGTCGTAGTAAGCAACCGCCTCCCAAGGCAGCGGAGAAGCGAACGGCATCGCAAACCAGTAGAGTATTTGCGGATAGGGTTGCGCGAGCGTGATGATGAGATGGCTCTCGTCGGGAGTTTGAATCCCCGACACGCCTCCGAGTGCGCGATACTGAAGATGCGGAGCCAGCTTGGCGAAGCCTGGATCCGACTTGCGGCGAGCCAGCAAGCGTTCGGTAAAACCAGCGAAGCCTTCAATATTGGCGAAAGGCTCTGCCACCGGTGAATTGACCTCCGGATCGGCAATGCGCATCAGCTCGAACGCAAAATCACTGGAGATAATGGGTCGCACCCGCCGCCCTTTGCCGGCCAGTTCAAAGCACGCATCGTCTTGAAAGGAGAGATTCGGGCGAAGCTCGAACAGGTAGCGGACCTTTCCGTCGGGCAAGGGCTCAGCGCGGGGTACCTCGCGCGCCAACGCGGGGATCAATTCGTACGGTCGCTTCAGGTAGTGATATTCAACGAGCGTGTCGAACACGTTGCCCGTGATCTCATGTTCACTGGTCGTGTAGGCGACAGCTGGGTCGAGCGTCTTTGGCGGCTCATTGAACGTAGTATAGAAAACCTTCTCACCTGCATCCGTGTCAGGGTACGGATTGTTGGTGCAGCTTGTGCCAAGGCTCAAGGCGACCATGCTGGTCCCCAGGATCCAACTCAGATCCCGGCGGCGGTGAACTGCCATCGCCCGGACATTAGCGAAATTCGTCTACGCTGTCTTGGCTTTCGCGCGGGTTTAGGGCGCTAAAATTCGCGAAAGCCCCCAGTTAAGCGGCTACTTCGGCTTCCGCTTCGAGCTCGCGGAACAGCGGGCCAAGCTCGGGCAGTGCGCGGAGTGGCTCGCAAAAACGCGAGGCCAGCGCGAGCAGCTCGTCTTCCAGGGCGCCTGCAGTCCGGCCGAGGCTTTCCAGCTGAGTTTGGTAGGAATTCTGGTCGCTCTCGATGCTTTCTTCCTGGCTGGCCATGGCCTGGCGCAACTGGAGGATCTGGAACTCCAGATCTTCAACCTCGCTCTTACCGGCGGCGCAGGCGGCTTCGGCCTCAGAGAAAGCCTTTTTGGTTTGGCGCCAACTTTCCATCAAGTCTGCACTCGCGCGGTAGGCGGCAGCGAGCTCAGCGTAAGGTTCTAGAAAGCCAGAGCGCCCTTCCCAGAACATGATTTGTTGGTGTGCCGTGCGGAATGAAAGGCGGGCTTCATCGATCGCTGCACTGCGCAGCTTGCTTGCGGCGAGGGCATCTTTAAGCTTGTCGCGGGCGACGCTGGCATCCAGGCCGAGCGCATGCACAGCGTGCCCGATACGTTGCCGCATTTCGCGGCCGCTGGCGTCCACGTTTTCAAGCTTGCGTTCGTGGGCCATGGCTTCTTCGCGCTGGCTTGCGATGCGGAGAACTAAGGATTCTATGGTGCGCAAGAGTTCAGACTGCACGTCGGGTGGTGCGGCTCCGTACACTCGGTGGAGCATCTGGCCAAATAGCTCCACTCGCTTACCCCACAGATCGATCGCAACGGGTGGCAGGCTCTTGGATGCAGGGCGCGTGCTCTCAGGAGCCTCCGACAGATCCCGCGGTACGGGGGCTCCCAGCGCTTCGGCAATGGCGACCAAGTCTTTGTAAAGCCGATGCGCATCAACTGGGCGATCTTTCGGATCCTTCGCCATCAGCTCCAGGATCAGTTTGTCGAGAGCTTCGGGGAGGCTTGGCTCAAGGCTGCGCACGCTCGGTGCCGGCTCGCTCAAATGTTTGATGAAAAGAACTGGGATTTGCTGAGATTCGAACGGTAAGCGGCCGCTCAACATTTCAAACAAGATGATCCCCACCGCATAAAGGTCAGCGCTCGGGCCCGCATCGATCGACGTGATGCGCTCGGGCGCCATGTACTGAGGCGTGCCGAAAACTTCCCCAGCACCGGTCAAGCGGGCATCCTGCATCGAACGTGCGATGCCGAAATCGAGCAGCTTCACCACTTCGCTGTCGAGCCCGATATCCTGCGCCAAAAAAATATTCTCGGGTTTGAGATCGCGGTGAATGACTTGAAGATCGTGGGCGCGTGCGAGCGCGCGTGCGATCTGGATCCCAATTGCTAACGCGCGCGGCACCGCGATTTTTCCACGCTCAAGCAACTCGGCGAGCGTCTCGCCCTCGAGCAGCTCCATCACGAGGTAGACGCAGCCGTCGTCTGTCTCGCCTTGGTCGAAGATTTCTATAATGTTCGGATGGGCGAGCTTCTGAGCGGCTTTTGCTTCACGCCTAAAGCGCTCACGCATCACTTCGTTCCTGGCGAACGACTCGTTGAGGATCTTGATCGCGCAGAGCCTATCTACTAGCCGATGCCTTGCCGTGTAGACGGTGGCCATACCGCCCTGGCCCAGCACGCTTTCGATCTGATACCGCCCCGCCAACAGGGTCCCGATACGCTCATCTTGGATGGGCTCAAGCCTGGCGCCATCCACGAAGCACGTGCCACGATCATCTGGATACTTCAGCTTGCAGAGCGGGCAGGCTTTCATACTTTTTCCCTAAGCTTGGATGTTCTCGCGGTGGAGATAAAGTTTCCAGCCTAAAGCTGAGTGCCTGAAGTGGAGCCGGTTTTCCATGGTCAAATCTTGTGCTAGTTGCCTTGGGGCATGGCCTCCAAGGACAAGAAGCCCGTGTTCGGTGCTCCGCGGGTTGAGGTCCACGCACCTCCCCGGTCCGAAGACCGTGTGCAGCTGGGTCGCTTGGCCATTATTGTTGCCGTGGGCTTTCTCGTGGGGGTTGGTTGGCCGCGCTTGGCTGGAATTCGCTTGGCCCCGGAGCCACCGGTCGAACCGAGCGACGAAAAAAAGGCGGCCGAGCCCAAGGTTGCACAGCCCCCGGCCGAGCCGCTCGCGGCTGCGCCGGTTGAGAAGCTGACGCTGGGGGAAGCGCAGATCACCGCCTGCAGTGACGCGAGTGGTAAAGTGCAGAAGGTGTGCGATGCGGTTCCATTTCAGGATGTGGTTAATCCGAGGCTCAAGATTCTGAGTGGCTGCGAAGCAGCAGAGGGAGCCATGGGCACGCTTTCGCTTGGTTTTGAATTCGATTTCGATAAAAATAGCGTCGAGCGTGTGATCTTGGGGAAGAGCACCACACTGCCGTTGCCCGCTGCAAAAGCGCTGATCGCGTGCGTCGAGCGCGAGTTCGAAACGGCCGCGCTCACTCAGCTCAAGCATCAGTATGCGAAATATTCTGCATTTTTTCTGGTTGAATTTGCGCCGCCTGAACCGAAAAGGGGGCAAGAAGATCAGATTCTCGAAGCGAATGGTCGCGCTACCGTCAGTTGGGCGTTAGCACTGATTCGCGAATCGCCTAAGAACGACGGCGTCGTGAAGGCTCGTATCCAGAACGGGACGCGTGTGGTGGTGACGGGTCGAAAGGCGGACTGGTACCGGGTGAAATACGATGGCCAGGGGAATGAGGGTTGGGTGTTCAAGGCGGCCATCGGACTCTGATTCTGTGGGGTAATTGGGGGGGCAATTGGCAGAGTGGTGGAGGGGCGTGCTAAGGATCGAAGGCGCATGAGCGATTCCAGCAAGAAAGACGATAAGCCTTTGGCGGTGGCGCCCACACCTCCCAAGCCGGACATCGCTCTGGTGCATGGGGTCACTGCCGACGGTGGCTATCGTATCCTCCGCCGACGCGGTGATAGCTTGGAGCTTGGCTCTGTTCACCCGTTGGTGGAAGGTAAGCCGCTTCAAGGTGAAGTGGTGGCGCTTCGTCCGCGCCAGGAATTCCCGCTCTTGTGTGATGTTGAAACCGTCTTCAAAGGGCCAGCCCCGAGCCAGACAGATGTCGCCAGTCCCGTGGCGGCCGCTGAGTCTCGCCACAAGAAAGGGCCAGCACAGGTTTCAAACGATAGCTATCGTGAGAATTGGGACATGATTTGGAGCCGTCGCAAGAAGGAAGAAGCGGCTAATTGAAGGTTGATTGCGGTAGTTAACTTACGTATAAAAACGTCGGGTTAGAGTTAGAAGTCTGCCGAAAGTGCCTGTAGCTTCGAGCGGGCAATCGCGAACGTGGCATCTGTGCCTGCGCGCCTTAGGTAGTAGATGCTCATGTTCCGCCAGCTGTCTCCAGCCCCGATCTGACACGCTACTTTCGATTCCCGGGGATCCTTGGGAGTGACCTCCACGGTCAACCACGGGCGCGCTAGCCCCTCCAACCCGAGGGCAGGTCCAGGATGCAACGCAGCCTCCGCGCGCAGGCTGCCCAGCGCCTCGAGCACTTCTTCGGACCTTTGCGGCACCTCGCGGCCGAGCTCATTGGTTGCTACCCAAGTGCCTCCGCGCGCATTGAGCGTGAGCTTGTGGCTGTTACTGCGGATCACAATGTTGGAGGCCCAGTCTGGCGAGATTTGGCAGAGCCCGCGGTCAAAAGCCCAGGCTGTGAGTGTTTCAAAGCTTGACGTCGGTAACACCAACACACCTGCATGGGTGTCGACGCTGGCGTAGTAGCCACCAGGTGCGCGCGCTCCTAGGCGCAACGTGAACTCACTCGGCAACTTTGGCTTCGAGCTATCGGTGTCCGATTTGGTGAGAGATATTTGGAGCGTCCAGGCGGCCTGCCCTGAAAGCCCGTGATGTGGTGCGGTCGCATCTGCCACCCAACGCTCGGCGTCGAGCGACGACAGTGTCCCGACGATCGCATCAATGACCGAGGCGTCGTGTTGGACGCCTTTCGGCGATAAAAGCTCGAAGATTCCGAGAGTCCGTTGCTCGAAGGTTTGGTCGAATCCTGGGCCCTTGACGCTCACGCGGGCAATGCGTGCGCGCGGGATGTCCAACACCTTGAGGGGTTTGAGGAGCGTGGCATCCGGGCGGAGTACGGCCGTTTCGGGTTCGGAGAGTGCGAAGACTGCACCATCACTGCCACGTTCCAGCAGGCACTTTCCCGCGGCATCGGGAGCGCCCAAGCGTGCCGATTCGGTAAAATGAGGTGAGTCAGAGAATGACTGGGATTCAAGCTCGATCAGTGTGATCGGAGCTAGGAGCGGCGCGGGTGCGGGCAGCAGTTCCCCGCGCACAGCAAGCAGCGCCTCCAGACGCTGGTTGCCCACTTCGAGTGCCACCGGGCTTTTGGCGGGCTCCTTCAGCACGAAAGCTTTATCGGCGCGCTCCAACACCAACGATTGAGGCCCGGAAACTATCCGGAGCTTCTCGATCTCATCCGAGCGCAACCAGAACACCGCATTTCCACGCAGCTCATCTGGAGTCACGCGCAAGCGTTCCAACAAGGTGGGTTTGACACAGAGTGCAAGTGGATCTGGCTCAGATCTCACGGCTAACGAGAGATTTTTGTCGGTTGGGCATTCTCCGCCGAAGCTCAAAACCGCGTTGGGATTTGAGCGGTCTTTCGGGAGCAGTGTGAACGCAAAACGTGTCTTGTCAGCGGCTTGCAAGGCTTGCGCGAGCTTCAAGTCAGTCAGCGCTGCGTCGTCCATATCGGCAAGTGCTTCAAAGAGTGATTGAATGCGTTGGCGTTGGGCGACGCTGCGACGCCCTGTTGTCACGAACCAGATCCCTCGCTCGTTCCGCTCTAGGCTGAAGCTGGCTGTGGGTGTGTGATCTTCCAGACCTCGCACTTCCAGGGAGCCGTACGGTAAGAATTGAATGTGGCGGAGTGTGTTGAGATCAAATTGCCAGCCTGCTGTGAACTCCTTCCCGACCACGTAGACGTTCCCCTCTGTTGAGCCAGCAGGGCTCACCTCGACATAGGCCGACCCATCCGCATCGCCCACGTTCGTGCCCAATCGAAGTGTGGAAGCTTGCTCGTTTTCTACGAAAGTCAGCTCAAAATGGGGTTGCTTTAGGCCCCAGCGAACCCGATCCGCCGGCGTGGACTCAAGCTTTCTCTGGAAAGTTGCGAGCTCCAAGCTGCGCAACAACTTCTCAACGAGCGCGGCATCGGCGTCTCCCTGAACGGGAGTCGTGATTTGCCAACTTTCACCATCAGGCGAACGATCCCGCTTGAGCACGAAGCGCTGCGTCGCTCGTAGCAAACTGATTTCGGTGATATCGGCTGGGTGAATGTTTGGGAAAAGATGATTGGCTCGTAGTTGCTGCTCATCGCTCGTGGCCGTCAGCGTGGTTGTCACGACGAACAGGAGTGACACGAGCGCCATGCCAAGTGCCGAAAACGTGATCCACAGGCGGCGTGTTCGTTCAGTCATGCTGAGCCGAGCCTTCCTTGCGGGAGCGCTCTTCCCCTCTTTTGCGGCGCACCAGAACCCAAGCGCCCATAGCGAGCGCGGAGAGTGGCATGAAGATCAAAACATAGCGAAAAAGCTCCGCGAGCGAGGCTTCGGACAAGGCGAGGCCAGCTGGATGAGCAGGCTTTTCTGGCACATTGACCAACAAAGGGCGAGCCAGCAGCCAAGAGATGGCGCTTTCGACAAACAGCTTATCGCCCATCCAGGTTGGATCTTGAAACGTACGAGACCAAGCAAGATTCCCGGCGCCCACTACTACGACGCGACTTGTCTTGTTGGCCGGCTGAGTCTTGCCCTCGAAGGCGAAGGCGAGCGTGAGCGGACCTCGGCGTTCGGCGTCGCTCATGGTGGGTTGTCGCTCGGCGTCGGCAAAGAGCCCAGGCTTCTGGATGCTAAAGGAGGAGCCTGAAGTTGCCAAAAGCGGCGTTAGGGTTGAAGGGTCAGCAGTTCCGAGGAGCGAGAAAGACTGAGTGGAGCTGATGAGCAGTCGGTACTGGACCTTGCTGCCTGGGCGCGCCAGCGCTTGGGTTACCGCGTGGGGCTTCGAGTCAACAAAGAAAGTTTCTCCGATTCCAGAAGGCAAGCGTAGCTCGGGATCACCTTCGATGACGACGTCTCGTCCAGCCTGAAGCCCGAGTTCGCCCAGCCAGGGCTCAAGCCCCGTCGGCGCCACTTCAGAATGTCCCAAATTCGGCGGCAAAAATGCAAAAACTCTGCCCCCCGTTTGGGTGTAAGCGATGAGGCTAGCCGTAGCTCCGGCTGACCAACGGCGCTCAGGAGCCGCAATGAGTACGGCATCACAGTCCTTGAACGCGTCCGTTCGCAAGGGGGGGCTGAGGTCGACAGAAGTTATGCCGTAGTTGTTCTTGGTGAGAGCAGCCACCCACGCACTCAAGCCCTGTGGGCCGGCATTCTCTTGGGACAATTCTTCATGCCCAGTGCTGAGGCAGATGCGAGAAGGCTTGGCGGTTTGCAGGTTACGCAAGCCTTCGGTGAGCGCCTGCTCCAGCTTGGGCTGGTTGCTGCCCGTTTCTTCGTCGTAGCGCACGATGTTGTCGAGCGTGATGAACCACTGTTTTTGGCCTCGAGCCAAGACAATGACCGCGTCTGTCACCACACGACCATCTTCCGTCTTGCCCGCGACGATGCCGTACTTCGCGCGGAGCGCTGCGAAGGTGGTGGGATCGCGGTCCGGATCGACAAAGCGCGGCCGAACGAGCGTCGTTTTAGCTCCGTACGCCGCGAGGAGCTGCCGCACGTTGCTGCTCAATGGATCCGATTGAGCGAGGAAAATGGCGATTTCTACGGGCTCGCGGAGCGAGCTCAGCGTTTCTTGGGTGGCAGACGAGAGCGTGTAGAGTTGGGCGCTCGTGAAATCCCAACGCGTATAGAAGCGATGCACCAGAATGTTGACGCACACTGTAGTGACGGCCATTGCAGCGACGGCCACGGCCGACAAGAGCCCCAGGGAGCGTGCGGAATTCCTCAAACGCTGTTGAAGTTTTAGCTCCAACGCCATGAATCCACCACCTCCGTCGTCACGAAGAGCGCCAAAATTACCAAGCTTAGATCAAAGACAATGCGCCGGAGGTCGACGATGCCTTTGCTGAATTCCTCCATGTGGCTCAGCATCGAGACGTGCGAACAAAGCGCGTGCAAGGGCCCAGGCTCGAAAATGTACTCCCCGACACCCAACACAAAAATGCCAAACTGCACCAACACGCTGAGCATGAGCGCTGCAAGCTGGCTCTTGGTGAGCGCGCTCATCAGCGTGCCGATCGCCAGATACGTGGCACCTAAGAGCAAAAGCCCGAGGTAGCTGCTAGCGACAACCCACGGATCGACAACGCCTGTTCCCCGCAGAATTACCGGATAAAGCAGCGTAGGGCTCCACATGAGCAGGTAGGTGGTGAAGGTTGCCAGGTACTTGCCGAGTACAATTGCGGAGGCTCGGACCGGTGCGGTGAGCAGCGGTTCAATGGTGCCACTCCGTTGCTCTTCAGCGAAAACGCGCATGCTCAGTGCAGGGCACATGAGAAGCAGCGTCATGAGCAAGAAGATCGAGCCTTGCCCGAAATAGGATTCGATGGGCCCGTTGTCGAAGCTGAGCTCGGTGGCCCCCGAGAAATGCGAAACGATCGAATAGAAGACGCCGCCCTGGAGCAACAGAAACGTGGTGAGTAGGATCCAGGCAACTGGGGTGACCCAAAGGGCCCACAGCTCGCGCCGATAGATCGCCCAAAACCCCGTCATGATCGTGGTGCCTTAAGTTGGGGCGCGGGGTTGTCTGTGAGCGGTGCTGTTTGAGGTTCGGTGAGGGCAGAGAAGACTTCTTCCAGCTTCGCGTGGGCGGTCTCCACGCGTCGCACGCCGACCCGATGCTCGACGAGCTGAGCTACGGCTTTTTCCAGTTGAAGCTCAACATCGCTGACGTCAGGCGCCCACTCTGTTTCTAGAGTGAGAATCTGTGAATGCAACGTGTCTGCCTGCGAGAGGGTCTTGGCGCCCAGGCTTTCGAGCAAGCTTCTTGCCATACCCGTGGCATCGCGCAGTTCCCAGTACACCCGCCGCGATTGGCGACGCTGCAGAAGCTCTCCGATCGGCCCTTCCGCCACCAATTGGCCCTGATGCATCACCAGAGCGCGTTCACAGATCGCCTCCACTTCAGGCAGGATATGCGTCGAGAGCAGCACGGTGTGCTCGCGTGCCAAACCATGAATGAGTTCGCGCACTTCTCGGATTTGATTCGGATCGAGCCCTGCTGTCGGTTCATCCAAGATCAAAAGCGGCGGATTGGATACCAACGCATCAGCCAGCCCCACGCGTTGTCGATAGCCTTTCGAAAGATGGCCAATCACGGTGTTGCGCATGTCTGCGACGCGCGAAAGGTCCATCGCGCGTTTTACAGCGAGCTTCCGTTCAGAGCTTGGGACAAGCTTCAATGCGGCACGAAAAGCGAGGTATTCGGCCACGCGCATTTCAGGATACAGGGGCGCGGCCTCCGGCATGTAGCCGATCGCCCGGCGTGCTCGCATGGGCTCTTCAGATATATCGTGGCCGAGAACTCGGACCGTACCTCGACTAGGCCCCAAGAAGCCTGCCAGCATGCGGAGCGTGGTGGTCTTCCCGGCGCCATTCGGACCCAAGAACCCAACCACCTGGCCTGCGCTGACTGAGAACGAAAGGTCGCGGACCGCGCTCACCGCTCCATACTCTTTGCTCAAGTTCAAAGCCTCGATCATGGGGACCTGACCGAGGCATAGCATGCGTCAGAAGAAGCTAGAACGTCGGCATTCCCGAGCCTTCCACTTGCCAAATTTCCCGTGCATACGCGTCGATCACGCGGTCGCTCGAGAAGATGCCCATGTTGGCTGTGTTCAAGATGGATTGGCGGAGCCAGTGCTCTTCGTCGCGGTAGGCTTCTCCGACACTGTGTTGGCAGATGCGGTAGCTGCGAAAATCGGCGCACACGAAATACGGGTCGTGATAGCGCAGGCCGTCGACCAAGGGCTTGAACTTATCGCGATCGCCGTGGGAAAAAGTACCGCGTTCAATGCTGTCGAGCACAGCTTTGAGCTCTGGATCGCTTTCCCAGATAGCCTGAGGGCGATAACCCTCCGCGCGCCGATGTTCGACTTCATCTGTAGTGAGGCCGAAGACAAAGATGTTTTCTCGGCCCACAGCCTCCAGGATTTCAACGTTCGCGCCGTCAAGCGTTCCGATCGTGAGCGCGCCGTTGAGTGCGAATTTCATGTTGCTCGTGCCAGAAGCTTCAGTGCCAGCCAACGAGATCTGCTCGGATACCTCTGCCGCAACCACCAGCTTTTCAGCGAGTGAAACGTTATAATCAGGCACAAAGACGACACGGAGCCGAGCACTCACTTTCGGATCAACCTCCAGCACCTGAGCGACGCCAGTGATGAGCTCAATGATCGACTTAGCGGCGACATATCCGGGTGCCGCCTTACCTCCGAAGATGAACGTGCGTGCGGGGCCCGTTGGCTTGCCGTTGAGGATGTCGTGATACTGGGCGATGATCTGTAGGATATTGAGGAGCTGCCGTTTGTATTCATGCATCCGTTTGACCTGCACGTCGTACACGGACGTTGGATCCACAGCGAACCCGAAAGTATCGCGGAGGTGCGTGCTCAAGTGCTCCTTGTTTAGGCGCTTTACCTGTTGCCATGCCTGACAAAACTCAGCATTCACCGCTAATGGTGAGAGCCTGTGAATGTCGTCAAGGTGGGTGATCCAGGTGTCGCCGATGTGCGAGGTGATCAGCCGGGAAAGCCCAGCGTTCGCGGCGAGCAGCCAGCGACGGGGCGTGATACCGTTGGTTTTGTTGTTGAATTTTTGGGGTGTCCATTCGGCAAAGTCACGAAACAGACGCTCCTTAATAATGTTAGTGTGGAGCTTGGAAACACCATTCACCGAGCGGCTACCCACGATGGCCAAGTGAGCCATGCGCACGCGCCGGCTGCCGTTCTCATCGATCAATGACATGCGGCGGAGCCGTTCAGGGTCTCCCGGATGCGTTTTTCGGATGTCTTCCAGGAAGCGCCGATTGATCTCATAGATGAGCTGGAGGTGCCGTGGGAGCAAACGCTCCATCAGGCTCACCTCCCAATGCTCCAGCGCTTCTGGCATGACGGTGTGGTTGGTGTAGGCGAAGGCTTGCGTCACTGAACTCCACGCGGCCTCCCAGGGCTGATGGTGTTCATCGAGCAGGATGCGCAAGAGTTCCGCCACAGCGATCACGGGATGCGTATCATTGAGCTGAAAAATAGCCTTTTCATGAAGATTGTCGAGGGTAGGGAACGTTACAAGATGGCGAGCGATCACGTCTTGCAACGTGGCAGAGACAAAGAAATACTCCTGCTTGAAGCGAAGCTCACGCCCTTGGTCCACCATGTCGTTGGGGTAAAGAACGCGCGAGATATTCTCCGTGGCATTCTTATCATAGAGCGATTGCAGGTAATCGCCGCGATTGAAATCCGCGAAGCTGAATTCACGGGCCGCCTTGGCAGACCAAAGGCGTAGCGTGTTGACGATCCCGTTCCGGTAACCTGGGATCAAAATATCATGTGCCATCGCCATGACCACATCTGCCGCTTCCCAGTGGAAGTGATCCTTGCCGGCGCTCGAAGTGGCCCGATGCACTCGACCCCCAAAGCGCACAGGAAAAATGCGCGAAGGTTTTTCGACTTCCCAGGGATTGCCGTAGCGCAACCAGTTATCGGCACGCTCCAATTGCGCGCCGTTGACTATTTCTTGCCGAAAAATGCCGTATTCGTAGCGGATCCCGTAGCCGACGGCTGGCAGCCCGGCGGTGGCCATCGAATCTAAGAAGCAGGCAGCGAGGCGCCCGAGGCCTCCGTTGCCGAGCCCCGCGTCTTGCTCTTCGGCCAACAGGTCCTGAATGTCGTAGCCGAGTTCGGCCAGAGCTTCCCGAACCGGTTCGTAGAGCTCAACATTCAAAAGATTCGTTTCAAGCAAACGTCCGAGCAAAAACTCGAGCGATAGGTAATACACGCGACGGGCCGTTGGAGCGTGCGCTGAGTGTTGCGTCTTGTTCCAGCGATCGACCATACGATCCCGGACCGAGCGGGCTACTGCCCAGTAGAAATCGAGTGGGGTGGCGCTCGACTCATCGGCCACCCGCGTATATTCGATGTGGTTTGCGATGGACCGTTTGATCGAATCTTTGTCTAGGCCAAGATCAGATGACGTGAGGTAGCTTTCTTCGGCCTTCTGCATGCGGCCAAAGTACATCGAGTTTGAGCTGTTGCCCAATTGCAGACCCGCGTTGCAACTCAACGGCGAACCGCGCGCCTGAGACCAATGCTACAAATTCACGGCGTTGCGCGGAGCGCCCGCTAAATATGCGCGAACATTCTCTACGGTCGCTTGCATCAAGCGATGCCGAGCCTCGAACGATGCCCAAGCAATATGAGGAGTGATGACACAGTTAGGTGCTAGAAATAGCGGATTTGCAGCGCTCGGCGGCTCCGTGGAGAGAACATCCAAGCCTGCACCACCCAGGGCGCCACGCTGCAAGGCCAGCGCAAGGGCGGCTTCATCGATCAGGGGGCCTCGCGAGGTGTTGAGGAGCAAGGCGGTCGGCTTCATGAGCGCCAGCCTATCGGCGTTGATCAGCTGTTCGGTCTCGCGGGTGAGTGGGCAATGCAGACTGACCACATCGGCGGCATGGAGCAGCTCTTCCAGGGGTTTGAATTCAAAGTGCGCGTACGGCGGAGGGGCCGCTGAACGTGACGGCGTGGCCCAAATGCGCATGCCGAGCGCGTGCGCAAGCTCAGCAAAACGGCGACCAATCGTGCCGAAGCCAACGATTCCGCACAGCTTTCCCGAAAGCTCTAGGAGCGGGGCTCTTTGGAAGGAGAAATCTATCGAGCGCGCCCAATCCCCCTGCTGAACCGCGGCCGCATGCACACCAACGCGACTGGCGAGCTCGAGCAAGAGTGCCAAGGTGACTTGCGCGACACTTTCAGTGGCGTAGCTCGGCACATTGCAGACCGGGATCTGTCTTTCTTTAGCGCAGGCAACGTCCACAATGTTGAAACCTGTGGCCAATACACACACGCCCTTCAACTCTGGGAGCTGTTCGAGCGTGGCGCGCGTGAGCGGAGTCTTATTCGTGAGAACCAGATCGTGATGGAGCGCCCGGGCCACAATTTCGGATGAGGGCGTTCGGTCGTGAACGGTCAGTGCGCCGAGCTCGGCGAGCGCGCTCCAGGAAAGATCGCCTGGATTGAGCGTGAAGCCATCCAGAACGACGATTCGAGCTTTGGGCTTCACGGGTGCAATCCTCGCTTGGGATGCCTAGGCGCGAGGGCCTTCTTCGCTTTCGTCCTCAAGCGAGGCCCCGTGGCACTGCTTGAATTTTTTGCCCGAGCCGCAGGGGCAGGGATCATTGCGGCCGATCTTGGGCGCCTTTCGCGTCACGGGGGGGGGCGCTGACACCGATTCACGCTTCTGAGCCAGTAGATCTTCTTCGTTACTGCCATCTAACGGCAGCTCGCCGGGGTGGCGTGCGACAGCATTTTCGAGCTCCGCCAAATGCCGCTCCTCGGCCGCAGCTTCGAGTGCTGCGATTTCTTCGGTGCGCTGGATCTTCACTTCGAAGAAGCGTGTGAGCACCGTGCTCGAAACGCGCGCGATCATGTTCAAGAAGAGATTGTAGCCTTCCTTCTTGTACTCATTCTTGGGATCGCGCTGCCCGTAGCCGCGGAGGCCAATCCCATCCCGCAAGTGCTCCATGTTATTTAGGTGTTCCACCCAAGCTTCATCGATAGCTTCGAGGTAGATGTGTCGGAAAACGCGCATCGAAAGCTCAACGCCGTGTTCCTTTTCTTTTTCGCGATACAAGAGCTCGGCGCGCTCAAACAAAGTACGTACCAGTCGGTCCGCGTCGCCGAAGCTGTCGACGTCATTATCCGTTGAGGTTTTGAAGAATTCCTTGAAGCTCTCGTGGATCCCGCGGAAATCCCAATCTTCGGGCTGTTTGTTAGGTGGGCAACATTCTTCCACCATGGCGCTGATGACTCGGTCTAGGAGATCCAGCATGCGCTCGCGCTGCTCCGAAAGCCCCTGGCAGACCAGCAGATCCAGCTCCTCAACCGTGCCCAGAGCGTCGCGCTTCTTTCGTGCCTCCAGATCCAGCTTCACGCCCCACAGCTGGTAAACCTCACGCTGCAGCGACTCCAACTCAACGAGCGGCTTGGCTTCTTTGAGCTCCGCGGGTGTGGGCGCTCTGGATTTTCCATCCGCTGTGCGCGGATGCAGAGGCTCTTCGGAATACATGCCCACGAGCTGAGCAATCAGGGGGCGCACCGCCTCGGCGATCGACTCATCGACGGGAATAGTGCGTGAATTGCCGGTGGGCTTACCTGTTTCGTCCATTTCTTCAGGCGCGTAGCGGCCGGTGAGAAGCTGTTGGCGGAGCGCATAAACCGTCTTTCGCTGCGCGTTCATAACGTCGTCGTACTCGAGCAGATTCTTGCGAATGTCGAAGTTTCGCTCTTCCACCTTGCGTTGGGCATTTTCGACGCTCTTGCTGACCCAAGGATGCTCAATCGGCTCATCATCAGGCATGCCCATGCGATCCATGAGATTTTTCACCCGATCGCCGGCGAAGATACGCATCAGATCGTCTTCGAGTGAAAGATAGAACCGGCTTGAGCCAGGATCCCCTTGGCGCCCAGCTCGACCACGCAACTGATTGTCGATACGGCGCGACTCGTGGCGTTCGGTACCCAGGATGTGCAGGCCACCGAGTTCGATCACTTCGTCGTGCTCGAGCTTGCAGCGATCTTGGTACTGCTTCACCAATGCTGCGAAGGCTTCAGGCTCCGCATCGGGATGCCGATCGTGCTCCTTGAATTCGAGGCGGGACAGCATCTCAGGGTTGCCTCCCAAAAGAATGTCCGTCCCGCGGCCCGCCATATTCGTTGAAACAGTGATCGCGCTCTTTCGGCCTGCTTGAGCGACGACATACGCTTCATTCTCATGATGCTTGGCGTTCAGAACGTGGTGCGCCACGTTCTTCTTAGTGAGAATGCGACTGATGGCACCGCTCTTCTCGACGCTGGTCGTGCCGACCAGAACCGGGCGCCCGATCTTCTGCATCTCTAGGATTTCGTTGATAGCCGCTGTGAATTTCTCTTTTTCGGTTTTGTAAACCAGATCGTGGCTATCTTCACGCACAGCCGATTTGTTGGTTGGGATGGCGACCACATCTAGCTTGTACGTGGTGCTAAATTCCTGGGCTTCTGTCTCGGCGGTGCCCGTCATGCCCGCCAGCTTTTTATAGATGCGAAATAGATTTTGGAAGGTGATCGTCGCCATGGTGCGACTCTCTTCTTGAATCCGTACATTCTCCTTGGCTTCGACAGCTTGGTGCAGGCCATCGCTCCAACGCCGGCCGGAAAGTACGCGCCCCGTGAACTCATCGATGATGAGAACCTTGCCGTCGGGAGACACCATGTATTGTTGATCGCGCTTATACAGCGCATGCGCCCGCAGCAGCTGATTGGTGATGTGGAGAAATTGGATATTAACGGGATCGTAGAGATTGACGATGCCGAGCATCTTTTGAACGAGCTCGACGCCTTCATCGGTGAGCGTCGCGCTGTGGCCCTTTTCGTCCACCGCGTAGTGCTCATCCTTACGCAATTTGCCTAAAACATCGTTAAGGGTGCGGTATTTTTCGCTCGCGGCTTCCGCGGCACCACTGATAATGAGCGGCGTGCGCGCCTCGTCGATCAGAATCGAGTCCACCTCGTCGACGATCGCAAAATTGAGCTGGCGTTGCGCGTAATCCAGCGCGGAAAATTTCATATTGTCCCGCAGATAATCAAAGCCGAATTCGTTGTTCTGGCCGTAGCAGATATCGCGCTTATAGGCTTCCCGCTTCTCTTCGTCGGTCTGGTTATTCACCACCGTGCCGATCGTGAGCCCCAAGAAATTATAGATTTTGCCCATCCACTCGGCATCGCGAGTCGCCAGGTAATCGTTGACCGTGATCAAGTGCACGCCGCGCCCCCCGAGCGCGTTCAGATAGATGGGGAGGGTGGCCACCAGGGTCTTGCCCTCGCCAGTTCTCATTTCGGCGATTCGGCCTTCGTGCAGAACCATGCCGCCCATCAGCTGCACGTCGTAATGGCGCATGCCGACGGCGCGTTTGCTGGCTTCTCGGCACACTGCGAAGGCCTCCACCAACAGATCATCCAAGCTGGCACCGTTATCCAACTTCTCCTTGAACTCTGCCGTCTTGGCCTTGAGCCCGGCATCGCTCAGCTTGGCTAGCCCAGGCTCGAGATCATTGATGCGGGATACTCGGGGCGACATGCGCTTGACGGCGCGATCGTTGGAGGTTCCGAAGAGTGTTTTGGCGACCCAAGTCAGCATGCGATAGTCTCGTGTTTAGACGGTGTGCTTAGAACGGAAGTGAGGAGGCCCGCTTTGGCTTTGGGGGCGGGCAAGCGGTTCGGAAGCTAATCCCTCAGAACGGCGTGTGCCAGGCCTCAGGAGTGATTTTCGGGCCCTCGGGTGGTGCTTGGGGGCCAAAACTGGAGGTTTTGGGCTAGCGTGCAGGCGCCATGAGAGATCCCGAGCACCAGCTGTACCGCGAGTTGAAGCGGACCTGTCAGAAATACGCTTTGGTTGCCGAAGGGGATCGGATCTTGGTGGCCGTCAGCGGAGGCAAGGACAGCTACACCTTGCTCCAGCTTTTACAGCGTTTGAAGCGAGAGCTGCCGTTTGCATTTGAGCTTATCGCGGTGCACTTAGATCAGCAACAGCCTGGCTACGACGGTACGACTCTCGAAAAATGGCTCACGGACAAAGCGTACAACTTCGAGATCCTCTCCGAAGACACGTACTCCGTGGTGACATCTCATCTAGACAGCAAATCAACCTACTGCTCGCTCTGTTCACGCTTGCGGCGTGGCATCCTCTATTCTGCAGCTGAGCGCCTCGGTTGCAACAAGATCGCACTTGGCCATCATCGAGACGACGCGATCCAGACGTTTCTCTTGAACATGCTCTATTCTGGCAAGCTTCAGGCCATGCCAGCTTCCTACCGCACCGATGACGGTAAGTTTGAAGTGATTCGCCCGCTGATCGGTTGCTCAGAGTCTTCGATTCGGGAGTTTGCGCGAGAGCAGGCGTTTCCGATTCTGCCCTGCAATCTGTGTGGCTCCCAAGAGGGGCTCAAACGCCAACGCATGGCGGAGCTACTTTCCGAGCTGGAGCAGGAGATCCCCAACGTTCGCAGCACGCTCACCGCGGCGCTCGCTAATGTGATCCCGACGCACTTGCTGGACACGGATTTGCTGGCAGCTTGGGCCGAGCGGCCCGCTCACGTGCGCCCGAGGGAAATCGTGAATCGACGCGAAGCGCACCACGCCGCGCTCCCGCGGGTTGCAGCACGGAGGCTACCGATTGCGTGATTGCTAAGACTGACAAAGTTGAGTTGCTGGCAGCCCTCAAGCGACAGCTCGAGGCCGAATTGGCGGTGATGGAGCATGCGCATCAGCAATCTCGCGAAGGTGCGACGCACGAGGAAGCGCGTTCCGAAGGCGATAAAGACATGCGATCGACGGAAGTGAGCTATTTGGCGCGTGGCCAGGCGCTTCGCGTCGTTGAGCTCGTTGAGGGGCTCAACAAGCTGTCGATGCTGCGAGCTCGAAAGTTTTCGGAGGACGATCCGCTTGCCATGGGTGCGCTCGTACGCTTGGAAGATCAGGACTCAGGAGAAGAATCGTGCTTTCTTTTGGCACCTGCTGGAGCAGGGGCGCGTCTCTCGGCCTGTGAGGCGGGCTCGGGCAAGGCTCAAGCGATGGAGGTGGTGGTGCTCACTGCAGGCTCTCCGCTCGGGCGAGCTCTCCTAGGCCAAAGGTTAGGGGACGAAGTAGAGCTGATTGTCCCAGCAAAAAAGCGTTCTTATGTGATCGTTGAGCTGGCGTGAAAGTGATGCCCACCCCGCTGCCGCGGAGCGCGGCAGCCGCCCCTCCCCGGCATCGCCTTCGGTCGCTGCGTGAGGGGCACAACCGGGCACAACCGGGCCAGCGTTGCGGGGCGAACGCGTGCCAGGTGAGCGGCCTTTTTCGTTCGTTCGAAGATAGTAAGCATGCTTACTATCTTGTGTACGACTTTGAGATAGAGGTCACGGACCAGTTTGAGAGCACTTGGGAAACTCAAGGCTAGAAGTCGTAGCGGATACCAAACTCAGCTGAGCTGCCGGCACTGAGCTCGCGGATGAAATAGGGCTCGAACGAGAACGTTCTGTCGTTGCCCCAAATTGGTAAGCGTTGAGGCGGAAAGTTCGTCTCCGCTAGCACTTGCCCAAGCTTGGGGTGCCGTTGAAGCATCCGCAGCGGTCCAGTTGCTGGCTCGAATTCTAGGGCGAGGTAGTAGCCACGCTCCCAATCGCTTTGGGGTTTTTGCTCGATGAATCCGGCCTGGTTCAGCGCATATCCGGCATTTTCTGGGACATTGACGGCGAGCGAGGGTTTGCAACAAATGCCGTCTTCGTTCAGCGGAAAGAACGGATGGGCAAACCATTCGATGGGCAAAGGCCGTGTCCCAGTGTTCTCAATCTGGGTCTCCGACGAGAGTGAGCGTTCGTTGAGTGAGACCGTGCGCTTCAGGCGATAACTATAATCACCAAAAACATCTTCGCAGGTTAACGTGAGTGACGTGGGCGTGCTCTCAACCAACCAGGGCAGGAAGCGCAATACCTCAGGGTTGTTGTGCGCAAACGAAGGCTTCAGCTTGCCCGTGCGCCTGGCTCGCCCGACGCCAATCACAGCCACCTCTTCGCCTAGCGCAGCGTCTTCATTGAGCACGCGCACAAATTGTTCAGGTGCCCCTTGGCCGTGAAAGACATCGGGATTCGCGGCGGGAAACTGCGGCCCCGCCAAGAGTGGCCCCAAGGCTGGGTCTCTCACTTGATAGATGTAGCCGCCGACGCAATAGCGCGAGCCCAAGCGAGCGAGGTCCTGAGCTGGATCGAGAATCTCGACGTCGATCTGTGCGTTTTTTAGGTGAAACATGTCATTCCTGCGGGTTCGCTTGCACCACTTGCAGAAATCCCTGCCCATAGGCAGCAGCTTTGGCTGGGCCGATCCCGTGGACGAGTAGCAGCGCCGCCTCTGTCTTGGGACGGAGCGTCGCAATGTCCCGAAGCGTGCGATCACTCGCGACCACGTAGGCAGGCACACCTTGGGTTTGGGCCACCTCCAAGCGATGGCCCCGCAAAGCTTCGAAGAGAGCATGCGATGCGGGATCGATGGCTTCGTCGGCCCGGGTGCCCGCGCGTCCTTCGCTAGAGCTGGCGAAGGGTGCGGGCGAACGATCGCGTGGGGGGAGGCGCAGACGAATCGGGCGTAGCCCCTTCATAGCTTCTCGGCCTTCAAGCGTCAGGCGGATGAGCGGACGCTCATCTTTGGTAAAGCTCAGCCAGCCGGCGGTCATGCAGCGCCGCAAGAGCTTAGTGAGCCACTCTTCGGAATAAGCCTTGAGCACACCGAAGGTCGGTGAATCCTCAAGCGCCATCCTCTCCAAACGTGGATCTTTTTGGCCTCGCGCAAGCTTCACCGCAGCCGTCAAGCCAAGCTGCGCGTGCACACGCGCGACGGCGCTCAGAGCTTTTCTGACGATCAGCGCCGTCTCTTGCTCGTCCGCGTCATCGTCTGTTGCGAGGCCCAAACACACGTCACAGCGTCCGCAACCGTGCAGTGTTTCGGCTTCATCCTCGAAGTAGCGCAGGATCGCGTCGTGGCGGCAGCTGCCTCCCTCCACCCAGCGCATGAGCTCAAGGAAGAGGTTCCACTTGTGTTCGACCACGTTCGCATCGGGTGCTCGCCCGTCCACTTCTTTCTGCAAGAGCTGGCGGCGGAGTGCTAGGTCTTGGGGTCGCGCTAGAAGTAAACCTATCGCTGGCTCACCATCTCGACCGGCACGCCCAACTTCTTGATAGTAAGCTTCAATCGAGCCGGGTGGTCCCAAATGCACCACGGCGCGCACGTCCCCACGATCGATGCCCATCCCAAACGCATTGGTGGCCACCACGATGGTTGCCTCGCCGTTAATGAAGCTGGCTTGCGCGCGCTCGCGTTCCTTCGAAGGCAAGCCCGCGTGATACGCCGCCGTACGCCAACCGAGAGCCGCCAAGCGCGCAGCCTCCTTCTCCGCGCCTTTACGGGTGGGAGAATAGACAATCGCCGTTCCCAGCGGCTTCTTGGGCTTTCCGAGTGCCTCTTCCAGCGTCGCATCCACGTGTTTTTCTCGTTCACGCAGTGTTGAAATTTCTCGCGCTCTCAAGATCAAGTTGGGGCGTGCAAATCCGCGCAGGACTTGCGGCGTGTCAGAGCCGAGGCCTAGGCGCTGCAAGATCTCATCGCGCACGATGGGGGTCGCTGTCGCGGTGCAGGCTAAGATTTTGACGCCCACCATCTGGCGCACAAAGTCCCCAATTCCCAAATAATCGGGGCGAAAATCATGGCCCCACTCGCTGATGCAATGCGCTTCATCGATCGCGACAAGCGGGCAGGCGAGTGCCCGCACCGTCGCGCGGAAGCCTGGATATCCCAGCCGTTCAGGCGCAACGTACAGCAGCTGATACTCGCCGCGCGCCAGCTTCGCCAAGCGTTTCTTGGTCTCTTCGGGTGCTAACGTGGCGGCTAAATAGGTCGCAGAGATACCACGTGCTGTGAGCGCAGAAACCTGATCGTGCATCAGCGCGATCAGCGGGGAAATCACGAGCGTGGTTCCCGAAAGCAGCGAACCCGGAAGCTGATAGCACAGACTCTTACCGCCTCCGGTTGGCGCCACCAGGAGCAACTTCCCGTGTTCGAGTAATGCCAGAATGGACTCGCGTTGACCCGGTCGGAACTCCGAATATCCAAGCCTTTGAAGCCCAGCATCGAGGTCGAGCACTCCGGGAGCTGCCGCCGTCACAGTTTGGGTGTATGCGCGAGCCGGCTGCCGAGAACAAGTGATAAGGCCGGGCCTTGCCTTCTCGGCGCCTATCATCGACACTCCTGCCCGTGAGGTTGTGGATAGCGTGTGGATTAGTGTTCGTTGCCATGGTTGTCGTCGAGGCTTGTGCGGGTCCAGCGACAGCGCCGTGTACCCCGCAAACGTGGAAAGGCATGTGCGTTGCCCGCTCGATCGTGAAGACGAAGGAGTTGGAATTCCCCGTGCCGATGTCGGTCTTCGAGGTCATTTTTTCACCCCAACCCAATACCCAAACACCCAATTTGACCCCACCGGAAGTGCGTTTGGAGTACCGCGTGCGGGGCATTTACGAAGAAGGCCTACGTGCGTATCTGAAGACGTACGAAACGGTGTCTTGTAGCGCCACGCCGCCAGCGCCCGACTCCTGCGTTCCGGGTCCGGTTCAAGTTGATGCTCCAGCGTTCGATCCCGCTACCGTGGAGGTCGCGGCACCGGCTGGCCCGTCGGGCTGCGCAAAGATTGAGGCTGGAGTGGTGCAAGCCGAAGGCGTTGCGGTCAGCGCTCCTTCTAGTCTGCAAGAGTCGCTTCTGTTTGAGCAAAACCTGGCGACGCCTGCCGCCGAGAGCTTGAAGCTTCTGGATAGGATGGCGGAAGATCTGAAGGCGGCGCCGAGCATCGATTGTGTGTCTGTGGTCGGTTCGGTGACGCTCGGTGAGCCACAGGTTTTGGCCAGCCAACGTGCCCAAGCCGTTCGCGCGGCGTTAGTGGAACGCGGTGTCGAGGCAGGGCGGCTCAATACCTTGAGCGCGAATGTGGCGATCGCGAGCAACGGCCAACGCGCAGAAGTGCCCTCCGAGCGCCGAGTGATCTTGCGCGTGGTTTTGCAGTCCGCCGGAGAGTAGGCGTGGGAGGCCTGTGCGCCATCTCGGTCGATTTGGATGAAATTGCCTGTTATCATGCGATTCACGGCATTTCTGGGGCGAAAGACGCACCGCATGCGGTCTACGACATCGCGCTTGAGCGCCTGGCAAGCTGGGCACGGGAACTCGCGATCCCTTTAACCCTGTTCGTGGTGGGTCGTGATCTGGAGAACGATCATAACCAACGCAGATTATCCGTATTGCACGCAGCCGGCTTCGAACTTGCGAATCATTCTCTCGATCATCGTTACGATTTGACCCGTCTTTCGCATGCGAAGATGCGCGAACAGGTAGAAGGGGGTTTGGAGCGGCTTCAGGAAATACTCGGCCCGATTAACGTTGGATTTCGGGCCCCCGGCTACCTCGTGAACGATACGCTGCTGCAAGTCGTCCACGATACAGGAGCCCTCTATGATTCCTCCGTGTTTCCTTGCCCGGCTTACTATGCTGCCAAGGCGCTCGTGATCGGCGTTCAGCGCTTGCAGGGGCGCCGCTCCTTATCGCTCGTGGATTCTCCGCGGGTGCTGACAGCGCCAACACGTCCGTATCGAATTGGGGCACAGTATTTTCAGCGCGGGGAGGGGCTCTGGGAAGTGCCGATTCAGGTGACGCCCGGTCTGCGCTTGCCTTTCATTGGAACCACACTCACCATGCTGGGCGAGCACGGCGCTCGCCTGTACACACGGCTTTTACGGCAGGAAGACTGCGTGAACCTTGAATTCCACGGTATCGATTTTCTCGACCAAAACGACGGTTTGCGGGCACTCGGCGCACACCAGCCGGACCTGCGTGTGGCTTGGCTGAAGAAGCGTGCTCGGCTCACAGCGGTGGTGAACGAGTTGAAACGCTCCGGTCGCAGTTTCGTCTGCCTCAAAGATGCCGTTCTCCACTTTGAGAGGCACGCAGTTTGCTAGGGTGAAGCGGTGACGACAAATGCGATTCGAACCATCTGCGTAACGGGCGCGTCAGGTTATATTGGCTCTCATATAGTTAGCCTGCTGTTGAGTGAGGGGCAGCGTGTGCTCGGAGCTGTTCGCGAGCCCAAAAGTTCGGCTAAGATGGCGCATCTTCGTGCGCTGCCTGGTGCGGAGCGCCTCACGCTGTTGAAGGCCGATGTGCTCGACCCGAGCGTATGGGATGGCGTGCTCGCTGAGGCAGACAGCGTGATCCATTGCGTTGCCGTCGTTAGCTTTGGCGCGAAAGATCCACAGAAGGAGATTGTCGATGTTGCCGTGAAAGGGACCGAGAACGTGCTCGCTGCAGCAGCGCGGTCGCTCCGGACCCAGAGCGTGGTGCACCTCTCCTCGATTGCGGCCATGGTGAGCTATCAACCCCAACGGGATCATCAGTTTTCCTCCAAAGACTGGTGCAACGATGCCACGCTGGCCACGAATCCCTACGGCCTCGCGAAAACACTGTCAGAACGGGTGGCGCGCGAAATTCAGGCAAAAAGCGCCTCAGATCCGCAGCTTTCTCCGTTCCAGCTGGCGGTGGTAGCACCGGGCTATGTGCTCGGGCCGTTGCTCGCGAAGGCGCATGCGCGTTCAAGTCCCGCGATTGTCCGCGACATGTTGAACCGCGCTTATCCCGGTTGCCCAGATCTCAATTTCAATGTGGTGGACGTGCGGGATGTGGCGCGGGCGTGTGTGCGCTTGTCCGAGGCGCCTGGGATCGGGCAACGGCTGGTGATGGTGAACGGGCGCCTGTGGTGGCGCGAGATAGCTGCGACGTTGGCTAGGCTATTTCCAACGGCGAAGGTGGTGACACACAGCCTACCGCGCTGGCTTCTGTACGCGAATGCGCTGTTCCAAACGCGCGTGAGCCTTGCCTTCCTCAAGCAGAATCTCGGGCGCGAGCTGCTGATCCTAGAGAACGCTCAGCAAGCCTTAGGCCTTCAATATACTCCGCTTGAGGAAACACTGCGCGCTACCGCAACGAGCTTGTTTGAGCTGGGATACAACCCTCACGTGCGCGGCAAATAGCGCTGCAGCTTTTCCCAAACACGTTCAGGATCAATCCGTGTGTTCGATTGCACGATCACGAACCAAGGTGGCCCGTTGCCCTCGAAGCAGGCTTCCGGATCCCACTCGCTGAAGCTCCGTTTGTCTTTCTGCCAACAGGAACGCTCGATGTCGTAAATCGGCTGCTCAGCTTCGACGTGGTAGCGGCTGATATGGCCTGTTGCTTCAAGAAAGGTGTAATAAAGGGCGTATTCAGTCCACGGGGAGCCAGCCGCGAGCATGAGCCGCCAGCGCGCAAGCCCAGGTTTTTTCCCGAGGCGCGCTCGCGCCAGCACGGCAGCCTGTCGGACACCGCGCAAGCTCAGGCTCAAGGGATGAGTCTCGAAATAATCACGGATCTCGAACACGGCGTCGCGCACCAAAACTGCCGGTGTAACGTTGTGTAAAATCCCCTTTCGGACCGCCTTCATCCCGAGTGTCGCGGCGCTCTGGCGATACCAATCGGAATGCGAATTTTCCTGGATGACAAAGTACGGAACTTTTGTTGGGGCGAGATCAGCAACGCTGAAAGGCCGGGTACAGATCACATCGGCATCCAACGTGAGGTAGGCAGGTGAGGCCACATGCTCCGCGATCGCGAGCTTGATCAGCTGCTGCCGATACCATCCGCCGAGAGTCGGTGTGAGCACGAACTCGGGCACAATTGCAGTCTCCGGCAGGACTCGCAGGTTGGCCGTCTTCACGCTTTGTCGCGCCAGCTTTTCCTCAATCTTCGAGACTTGAGCATCGGGCACGACAACCCACAGCGTTCCTAGCTCTGGAAAATACTTCGCCAGCGATGCACGCAATATCTCAGCGCGATCGATATCGCGCAGCGTGAGCGGCAGTATGGCGTCCATCGTCGACATTCAGCGAGGCTAGTCGTGCGTTCCGGCGCAGGCAACCGAGCAGAGGGCCTTCCGGGGCGATGGTGTTTGACGGCGGACCGGCAATTGAGGGAGGACAGACAGGTGTCGGAAGCTCACGGCTCTTTTCTCCAAACCAAGCGCTTTAAGGGCTTGGATGGCTTGCGCTGCCTGGCAATTTTGCCGGTGATCGCCCACCACGCTACGCCACGGCCGCTGCCTGGGATCTTGGGAAAAGGTGCCGTGGGTGTGGATCTGTTCTTTGCGCTCAGCGGATTTCTCATCACCACGCTGCTGCTTCGGAAGCTCCGAGACACACAGAAGGTTAACCTAAAAGCATTCTACGTGAGGCGCTCATTGCGCATCTTTCCGCTCTACTACGCGGTGCTCGGCGCCTACTTGGTTTACGCGTGGCTCCTTCCGTCTGCACACCCTGAACGAGTCCACCTGTTCGCTAATTGGTTTTTCCACGCAACGTACACTGCCAATTGGTTTGCGAACTACCACGTGTCTCACGCGATCCCATTCGCATTTTCTTGGTCCTTGTGCGTGGAAGAGCAGTTCTATCTGTTCTGGCCAATTCTGGTGGCCAGCGTCCGTTCGCGTGGCTGGCTCATGCTCATCATGGCGGGGTTGGTGTTCATGGATTGGAGGCTAGAGCATGGGGGCTTGGCTTTGTGGTTCCCCTCGCTGTTACCTTGGCAGCGTGTGTTGACGAGTTTCGCGACACCGATTGGCCTCGGGAGCTTGCTCGGTTTAGTGCTCGATGGGCCGCGCGGCTTCGCCATTTTGAGCCGAGTGTTGGTTTTCAGGCCCTTCGCGCTGCTCTGCCTTTTAGCTTCCGTCTTGGTGCTCTTGATTCCCAATACTCCCTATTTTTCGCTGTGCGTGCTGCTCACGTTGCTGGTGGGTGCGGTCGCGATTCAGCCTAAGAATTGGATTTCTGGACTGCTCGAAAACAGGTTCGTAGTTCTTGGCGGGCAGCTCAGCTACGCGGCCTATCTCACGCACGTGACGGCTCTGGCCATCGTGCGGCGTGTCTTTCCTGAGCAGTCATTGAGCACGCTCTTCGTATTTTGCCTGGGCTTGCCGTTGATTGTTGCCCTCGCAGCATTCGCTCATTTCGGTCTCGAGCGGCCTGGCGTGAAGTGGCTTCGAAAGAGGCTGCAGGTGCCGGGCTGAGGTTGGTAGCAGTCCCCAAGTCGACAAGGGCAGCTCAACTGGCGCTCCCGCGGCTCCCCATCAAGTGTTTTCGCCCGCGCTCACGGTGTCCCACTCCTTGGCGCTGCCCTGCCACCACCTCTGTGCTGGGCCAAAAGCTGCGACCGCACCCAGCCCCTGTTGGTCATCGCCTGAAGACGGGCTCTTTCTCGGTGGCGATTGAGAAACTCCATTCGGACATTATGTTATGGAACATTATGTTTGTATGCATAATGTTTGCCCCCAGGGGCCCACTTCGAATTGCCCGACGAATTGACTAGCGCGAAGTATGCTTCCAGTAAGTGAATATGCTTGTCTTGTCCGCTCGTCGCCTCGTCCTTGCCTTGTGTGCATTGGCTTTTTGCGGTTGCTCATCGCTGATACCTGCCGAAGGGGTGGCGGACTTACAGGGCCCACCCATGGAAGCGCGTTTTCCTCGGACGTTTTCAGCTCTCGAGGTGCCCGAATTTGCGCCTGCGGTATTTTATTCGCCCCCAGGAACGAGCGTTCATCCGCTGGTGGTGGCGAGTCACGGAGCCGGGGGAAATCCGGAAAGCGAATGCGAGTACTGGATGAGGTTAACTGGTGGGCGCGCGTTTCTGCTCTGCTTACGCGGTACTTCCCTCGATGTGCGCTCTTCGTCCGCGTACTATTACCGAGATCATTTCGCACTTGGGAGAGAGCTTAAGGCGGCAATCAGTGCTGCGCGTCAGCAGCATGGCGCGCGCTTTGCGAAAGGAGCCGGCGTTTATGCTGGATTTTCCCAAGGCGCGATTATGGCTGTGGGGATGATCCCCGCGTTCGGTGCCGAGCTGCCGCATTTGGTCCTGATCGAGGGTGGGTTTGAGTACTGGAGTGTTCCCCATGCCCGCAAGTACGCGAAGGCGGGCGGCAAACGCGTGCTCATCGCCTGTGGGACGGACGGGTGCGCTCGGAAAGCTCGGAAGGCGGCGGAGTGGCTACGCCAAGCAGGCCTCGAAGCTCAAGTGGCGTACGCGCCCGGGGCAGGGCACACGTCGGGGGGAGCCGTGATGGAGGAAGTTTCGGCGGCGTTGCCGTGGGTAGTCGCTGATAGCGACGCGTGGAGGAGGTAGAGCGCGATCGCTACGGTCGGGATGTGCGGTAAATTTCGTCACTCATTCCGAGAGCCAAAGCGCGGAAAGCTCCAGCTCCACTTCGGCAAACGGTTCGGCGCGCACCAACGCATCATTGCCGTAGCTCTGAAGCAACACCCAGTTACCCGCGCCTCGACGATATACTTCAAGAGTTCGAGCCCTTGGATCGACGAGCCATAGGTGGTTCACGCCTTCGCGCAGGTAAATAGGCATCTTCTGCACTCGGTCCACCCGTGCAGTCGAAGGCGAAAGTATTTCGCAGATCGAGGTCCGGAACCAAGACGTCGGGCCGCAGGTGAAGCTCGGGTTCGTCGATGATGATCCAACCTCCTGGGCCACCGCGCCCGCGTTGAACGTTGTCCGGAAGGCTTTGCACATCCTCGTAAGTGGCGATTTTCGGTGGCCAAGCGCTCAATATACCGCCAATTGGTGCGCGGAGCACCTTTCCCTAACCCCCCCAATTCCCCAACCTCTATCGCCCTTCGCCGTCATCTCCACGACGGCCGCGCTGCTCGCCCCAGCCCCGAGCCAAGAGCACTTTGGCAAGCTCATTCGGCTTCAGGATCTTGGCGACGACGTTGAGCTCTTTCTCGCGCATGCCTGCAAGGCTGCGTTCCAGGTTTCTGAGATCGGTGATGAGCGGAGGATAGGCAGCGTCATCCTTGCTTCCGGCCTCGATGAGCTTGCGCAGCGCCTGACGTTTTTCCATGAGCTTTTTCTGAAGCTCCAAGCGCTCCTGATCCAGCGGTCGGGTAGCGTCTAGAACTTGCTTGGCGCGATCCCCCGTGATGCCGGCTTCCTCGAGCGCGCGCCCGCGCCGTTCCTGTATGCGAGTGAGACGTTCAGCAGCGTTGCCAGCATCCCTGTCCTTCTTGTTGTCTTTGTCTTTCTTCTTTCCCTCGGCAGCGACGCCTTGGCCTGCTCCGGGCTTGGCTACTGCTTCAGGGGTGATCAGGCTGGCGCTGCCTAGGAGGAGGAGGGTGAGCAGGGAACTTCGATATTTGGCTGAAATCATAAGAAAATCCGGGAATGTGGGTTTTGGGCCGTTGTGTGATGAACTGAGTACGCGTCAATGCCGGTGGGGCAACAGGTGTTAATCGGAGCGCAACTCACGCCTTGCAGGCTTAAGTATTACCGGTCATACTCAGCAGAATGAAGACGGCAATCTCGCTTCCGGATGATCTTTTTCTTGCTGTTGATGCCAAGGCCCGCGCTCTCAAGATGTCACGCAGCGGTCTGTTGGCGCTGGCTGCCCGCGAGTTCATTGAGAGGCGCGAATCATCAAGCGACGCGACGGAAGCTTGGAACCGCGTGATCGCTCGTTCTGGACAGCCAGGAGAGGAACCCGCGGCGGTCGCATTTCGAGTGAAGACCAAGCGCGTCGTCAGGGAACCGTGGCACAGACGTCGCTGATCAAGCGCGGACAAGTCTGGTGGGTTGATTTCGGGGAGCCGCGCGGCTCTGAACCGGCCGACCGCCACCCGGCGCTTGTATTGCAGCGCGACGAGATCAATCGCAGCAATCTTGCTACCGTTGTTGTCTGCGTGCTCACGAGCAACAAGGCGCTCGCAAGAGCACCTGGCAATACGCTCCTTCCCAAGCGTGAGACGGGCCTCCCCCAGGATTCGGTTGCTAATGCGTCCCAGATAGCAACGGTCAACAAGGCAGATTTGCTCGAACTCGCAGGCACAGTGCCTGCGGGCTTGATGCGCACCATGAGCGATAGATTAAGGTGGTTTTTGGCAATCTCGGACTGAACGGTCTACTTCTACGTCGACAACCTGGTGGTTGTCCGCACTCCATAATTAGAGCGGGGCTACAGCCCAGGAGTGCGTCGGTAGAAATTTTCTAACTGCGTGAGCGCGACGAACACCGCGCGAATGTTCGATAGAGAAGCATCTACCGCCTGCCGAACATTCACGTCTTCGCCGGGGATCAACTCGCGCCCGAAGGCCCAGCGATACGCGTGGGAGGCAAAACAATTCTGCACCTGTTGACTCCCTGCAAGCTTCAGCGCCAGCTCGACGCCACCAACATACGGGCCGTCCACGTCCGTGCCAACGAGTGAACCCGACGCGTCGATCGGCAGGCCACGGTCCGTGGTGCGAAAAGCTCCAATGCGGTCGTAGTTCTCAAGACTGAACGCGAGCGGCTCGAATAGACTGTGGCAACCCGCACAGACTGGGTCAGCGGTGAGCTCTGCATAGGACTGCCGAATGGTCTTATTGGCAACGAATTGAGGCCGGCTCTGATGAGCCCCCACCGGCGGTGCAGGAACGGCCTGACAAAGAAATTGCTTAAGTATTAGGTCGGAACGACCAAATGGATGACCCGAACTCAGGGGTGCGGAGGCGAGCATGACGGACGCCTGCGTTAGCAGTCCCATGCGTTGGTTTGGATTCAGCCCAACTTGAACCAGTGTGTCGCCCTGACCCGGATCGGGAAGCCCATAGTGCTGCGCCAAACGCGAGTTGATGAAGCTGTAGGGAGCTGCGAGCAGTGCGGGGAACGTGCCGTCGCCCTCCCAGATCACCGCCTCAAGAAAACGGTCCGTCTCAAGGCGCATGGAGCGAGCCAGCTCGGGCGTGAAGCTGGGATATTCGGCGGGCGATAACACCACCTCCTCGATGCGATCGATCCCGAGATACATTTCGAAGAAACGCTGCAAGGTGGGGCGAAACGCGGGCAAAGCTTGGAGGCGCTGCGCTTGCTGGGAAACATAACCGGGATACAGAAGCAGGCCAGCGTCCGCATTGGCGTAAAGCTCGGCATCGGGCGGGCCAGCCGTGAAAAGATATGAAAGCTCGCCTGCGATCTCATACGGCGTGAGCTGCCCCGGATTGTTCGCGTTTCCAAGCTCCGTGCGATAGAGCAAGTTCGGCGATTGCAGCATGATCGCGATCACCTCACGCAGGCTTTCCTCGTAGGTTGCAGCGGGGAAGCGCGGAGTGAAGAGGTCCTGAGCGAAGAGATCGAGGTAGGCTTGCTGCTCAGCACACGTGAGTGGTCGGCGAAAGGCCTTCTTCCCGAAGTCCGTGATAAACGCAGTTGCACATTGTGCGTAGGTCTGACTCGCACTGAGACATGCGGGGAGTGCAGCTTGCCCCGCCAGCTTCGAGGCGATTGAGGAATACTGGCTCCCAAGGACAGCAGAAACAACCAAGGCCCCCGCATCATTGTCGAATCCCCAATGGCGGCTCGGATCTCGCTCCAGGGATTCGGAATCAGACAGGGCCAGTCCGAGCGCCAGCAACGTGTTCCGGTATTCCTGGCGGGTCAAGCGGCGCAGCAGTGTTGGGCCAACGGTCTGCGGAGGCTGCGGAGGAAGGGCCACTCCTGCTGCCGTGGGAACCGGGGCAGGGCTCGCCGAGGGGTTAGCGGGTAGCTGTTGTTGATCAAATGCGGTTGGGAGAGCCACGGCCTTTTCTAACTCTCGGAGCGTGGTCAAATGTACGTCGAGCTTGGTCCACTCGCCGTTGGGTGCTCTCATCTTCAGCGCGCTAAGCTCCCCCTTAAGAAATTCAATCCGCGTTCGCGCGCGCATATTCGCAATTTCATCCGGCGTGGGTCCGCTGACTGGATCCGTTGCTGTGCCCCCCGCATTCGGAGTACCCGCGGCCCCCGCTGCGTTCGGATTCCCCGCCGCATTGAGGCTGCCACCAAAGCCAGCGTTTGCGCCCCCCATTCCAAAGCTAGGAGGAGGCGTCGGGAAATTGAGAATACACAGCTCAACAGCCGGTGCTCCTCCCGTCGCGACAGCACCGCCGGTTGCCACGGAGCCGCCCCCTGGAACCATTATTTTTCCACCGCCTTG
The DNA here is from genome assembly GCA_038251425.1 of Polyangiales bacterium. Taxonomy (GTDB): domain Bacteria; phylum Myxococcota_A; class Polyangia; order Polyangiales; family Polyangiaceae; genus JBBRRP01. The sequence goes on along the minus strand of JBBSBI010000021.1, from coordinate 6,850 downwards.
ACCCGCGAGGCGCCCCCCAACTCCCAGCATCCCCCCACCTCCCATTGCGCACTGCCCAGGCTGGCAGCTCCCCGCGTCCGGATCCCCCGAAACGCGGCCACAAGCTTCGCTGATCGATATCAAGGCGGTACCAACGACTGCCAACCTAACCCAGCTGACCAATGTTCTGCTCATGGCGCTCCCAGTGAAATGACAACACCAAGCTAGCAAATCGGCTCCCCTCACGCCAGCTCGGGTCGCGTGAGGGCTACGGGTTCGCTGTTCGCCAACTACTACGAGAGAGTGACTCCAGGCCACACCACGACGTCCAACTGTTTGGCAAAATGGAGCAACGGCGGCGTGCCCGAAACAGTGAGGCTGTGAAAATCGAACAGTGTGTTCGTCTCAATCGAGGCTTGGGCGCCCTGAAGTGGCCATGGAGCGTGGTGTACGTCGTTGCGCCAAATCGTCCCATTGGGGGCCTGCGCGTAGAGGCAGTAGCGTTCGGTCAGCCAGTGTTCGAGAGCGCCCGGTTCAGAATTGTAAACGGGTGTAGTGGGACGCAACCCAGACCGCTATCGGGTTGCTCGCATCTAGGCTCAAGAACCAAACGCCAGGCTTGCCATCTCGTTCCACGTAGGTGCGCACATTGAGCTCGGGGAACGCAGAGAGCCAGGGGAGATCTGGAAGTGGTCGCCGTATCACGCCGGTCATTCTGAAAGGCACCAAAGCAATCCAAGCGGTTCCGTCAAATTCCTGAAGCTCGAGTTCGGCTGGCACCAACGGCCGGAGCATTGCTGCCGGAACCGGCCAATGAGCGAACAGAAGATCACGCCACGACTGACGCCATTGCCACGGCCCCTTCGGCAGCGGCCAAGGTCGATGCGCTGTCTGTGTGAAGGCGGGGTGCATCTTCAGAAATCAAATTTCCCAGTGAAGAGTTCTGCTTTGTCTTCAGTCTGAAGAGCGACCCCGACGAGGATGCTGATGGTCGCGAAGAGCGCACCGCCAAGGGCAAGCTCAGCGCCAAGCGTCTCATCAGCGGTGCTCGCGTCGGGACTGAGTGCCACGGTGATGCCACTCAGGATGGCCAAGCCTCCAAGCGATCCACCCACGGCCCCAACGACCGTCCCTGCGCTGGAATGTCCCGACGCGTAGACACCATACACGGTCGATGAACCGCTAATCACCTCCAAGGGGTTAGTCGACACAGGCTCCGCTAGACCGCGTCTGAGCGATAAGTCATAGCGGCCCGGCGCCAAATGAAGCGTGCAACCACCGATGCAGATGAACGCACGGTGGTCTCCGTGGCCAAAGTAAAACGCGGTTTGTTCGTCGGTTTTGAGGGTAACGCTGGCGGCTTGGCCCAGGTCGACGGCGTGTGGAGGATTCGAAACCTGTGAAGCTGATGTGGGAACATCAGGAGCGGGCGCGGGTTCAGAGGGAGGCTCCGTCATGCCCCCTTTCTTCTGCGCGGCGGAATGCCGACTGAAGCTCAAGACGAGCGTCGACGCCATGACTGCGATGAGCAGCCCTCGGTTGAAGCCTCGGAAACCTACGGAGATATATTGATTCTGCTTCATAGCTGCTCATTACCCGCCCGCTGCTATATTAGCTTTCGGCCTGGAACGCCACGCTGGCCTTTCCAGCACGCTCCCGATCTTTGACTCCAGAACATCGTCGAGGGCAACCCACCGCTGTGCGCAAATTTCGGGCGAATGAGCGAGGGTCCGTCTCCGCTTCACACGGTGCCAACGGTGCCAACAGTGACCCCTATGAGTTGTGTGACCGGTGCACTACGGCTTGGCCAGCGAGCGTGCATCGTGCGACAGAATCACGGCGTTGGCGCGCAGCGCTGCATGGGAAGCACCTGGCAAGACATCGACGAGTGTCGCTGTGCTGGGCAAGTAGCGTTCGCAGATCCAGCTCTTGGCGATGCGATATCCCAGGAGCCGTGGATGGGATGGGATCATCACTCCAGCTGAGCGTCAAAACAGGCGATCGGCCCAGAGCTCACTTAAGAACTTCTTCCAAGGAAAGACCTTGGTGCCATTCACCGTCCGAAACGTCGGATCCAGCGAAACCACCGCAAACTCTTTCACCATTCCCTCCTCGCGCAGCGCGCCGAGCCCCTTGCACTTCGTCGATCACCACGACACGCGCATCATCTTCAGATTCTTCGCCGAGAAGCTGCGGGCGCCGAGCTAGTCGTGCAAACACGTCCAGGTCCAAGAGGTCGTACACCCGAGCGTCCGACAACTGGGTCCGAATCAAAGTGTTCTTTCCGGTTGCGCGTGGACCCAACAGGAAGAATGACTTTTTCTTAATAAGTTCTGATAGTTGCAGAGTTCTTTGAAAGTTCGACGCCATGATAATCCGCACCCGTGATGCTGATTATCATCACAAACGGCAAGACGGGTGCCGGTTGTCATCAGACAATTGCTGAATGTTAGCCATTTTTGTCACGGCGTCGGGCACCACCGCGAACCATATAAGAACTACTTGAATTCAATTCGGCCGATGCAACTCTCTGGGACAATCATGACTCCAACCTTGGGCGCGAAGTAGATCTCAGTGCCGCGCATCCCGAGCGCCGCTGATACGTAGGGCGAACGATTCTCGCCACATTCCGCGTTAGCGCGTCCCGAGAAAGCATAGCCGCCACCGCCCCACGCGCCCCCAAGGAAATCGATTCTATGCGATGGGTTGGGCTCCACCATCCGATCCCAGGTGATACCGAGGGAAAGACCCGCCCCCACCATTCGGCCGAGGCTTTCACAAGCGAGTCCCCCAAATGATAGGACTGTCCGACAGCAATCGTCGCTCCTGTCGCCTCTCAACCGACTGTTGGACGACCGTCTAACGTCATGCCCACTGACGGCCCGATGCCTGCGTAGCAGCCCGAACATAGACCCATCACGCTTAAACTAAGCACCAATGCTTTTGACATGATTACATCCCAGGTTGCAGCAAGTTCTCATGAGCGGCCCTCCAAACTGGCACCAGACGTGAAAATCCACGCCACCCCGAAATTTTAACGGCCCGAGGCCTTTAAGCCCCCACCCGCGCGGGAAATGGCTTCCGTCGAACCACCGCCACAAACTTGTTCCCTTCGCGATCATCCACGAAATCAATTCGAGGATGCGCGCGGAGCGCTCGAATGATCCCGCTCCCTAGTCCGCGATAAGGAAGAACGTACGTCGCGTGCGACGCCAACACCGGGTTCCGGACGTTGGAGTTCCCGCTCTTGATGTTCTCAATCGTTAAGTTGTTCGGCAAATGCCCGGGACTTACGATTTCCACGCGATCGTCGAAAATGAAAATCCGAACCGGAGCTGAAAGGAAATAATCCCGGTGAATCAGAGCATTCGCGACAAGCTCCTCAAACACGACCTGAGGGACTTCGAGGTCCCCAATCGTATTGACTCCCTGGCCATTTTGGATTCGACGAAGATGTCGAAGAATAAAGGCCATTGCGCCCTCAAACTGCTCCTTGATCCGACCTGTGTAGTCCGCGCTTTCGAGGTAGGAGGCTAGGTGAATTTCGGTTCCCGGATAGGTGACCGCCTTCACATGAAATACGGGCAAGAGCGGCGATGGATCTTTGGCGAACAATAGCGCGCCTGCGACCGTCAGCTGTCCCTCACGGAGAAGCCGCATGTTCAGAAGGATCTGTTCCATGGACAATCCCTCATCTGCAATCGGGCGGCCAAACTTCCTTTCAAAGAAACTGCCAAAATAGCCAGTGTCCAAATCTGCCAACGACGAGTGTGCAACCGCCAAGTCATCAGCATGGAGGAGCCCTGCACTTTGGAACATACGCTGCAGCTCTTCACGCGATGTTACCTTACGCTTGTCACTCCCACTCTTGACCCAAATCGAGCCGGAATCATCCATGTAAGGGCGATTCAACCCTTTCGGGATCGTCACAACGATCACAACACCGCCACCCACCGCGACATTCTCAGTTTGCGGGTTCACGGGCGGTCTGACCGAATTGCTAGCCGCATTGCTGATCAGCTGGTTGACGCGCGCCACGTTTGCCGCATCCAGCCCTCGAACCTTGCCATCATCCCCGATGCCAATAAAGATCTCACCGCCGTCACCATTGGCGAAAGCCACCAACTCCGACGCCAACGACGAAGCTTTCGTCACGTCCGCCTTGAACTGGTGACGCCCATCTTCGCCCCGCTGGGCTATCTCAAGAACTTCCGCCGCATCCATGATCGTTCCTTCACTTACCATGCCCCCGATTGAGCCGAAATCCAAGCGGTCGTTCACACCGTGTGCGAGCAGTGCCTCAGCGCTTATAGCTCGCAAGCCCTAGCCCGCCCAACACCAGTCCGGTGCCGAGCAATGTGCGTGGACCGAGCGGTTCGCCGCCGAAAACGGCTCCCATCAAGAGCGCCACCACAGGGATCACGAAGCTCACCAACGCCATGCGATAGGCCGGCACAAAGCGCAGCAGCCACATGTACGCACCAAACGTGACAACTGTGCCAAAAATCGCCAAATAGAGCACACTGAGCAGGGCGGGCACGGTCCAGATAACCTGAAAGGGCGATTCCACGATCAGGGCCGTGGCTGCGAGCACCACGGCTCCGATCAGCATGGAATCCCGATTCAAGAGCAGCGAGCTGGCACCCGTGGCGAACTTCTTGATGAGCAGCGTTGACACGCTCACCGACAAGGGCGCCAGCAGCACCAGCAACCCCACCAGCACGGCGCGGCCGTGGATCGTGGCGATATCCGTGGCGAAGAGCGTGGCGACCCCACCAAACGAAATTAGAATGCCGAGCCATTTCAGACGCGAGATCGATTCTGTGCGACTCACGAAGTGTCCGCCGAGCGCGACGAAGATCGGATACACCGCCCACAGCACTGCCACCAGGCCCGAGGGGATCACCGTTTCGCCGACGTAGACAATCCCAAAGTTGAACGCGAATTGGAACAGCCCGTGCGTGAGGATAACCAATAGCGGTGGCCTGCCGCCACCTTCGCGCTTGGCCCAGACATGGGCCACCAGCGTCATGCACAAGCCGGCTAAGACAAAGCGTGCCGCAGCCCCAGTAAACGGTGGCACATCGCGCAGCCCCAGCTTGATCGCGAGCCACGTACTCCCCCAGACCAGGCACAACATTAAAAGCAGCAGATTCGTGAGCGTGGCGCTCGGCGGGCGCACCACCGCCGGAGGGCTTGCCTCTTTCGAGCCATTCTGCTTGAGATCTTGGGATGCTGGCTGTTTGGGTTGGGTCAAAGTGATGGCGCGCGATCTTCCGTTGAGCGGAGAGCTTACCGTAGCGACGACCAAGACGGTTGCCCACTACGATCGTTCCGCCGAGTCCTTTTGGCGTGGAACCAAAGATCACGATGTGAGTCAGAATGTGGCTGCACTGATCGGCAGCATTGAATCGCCGCCGCCTTTCACGCTGCTCGACCTGGGCTGCGGCCCGGGGCGCGACCTCGCGAACTTTGCGGCTCTTGGCCATCGCGCGATTGGGCTAGACGGCGCGGAGAATTTCGTGCGCATGGCGCGAGAGCACGCGGGGTGCGAGGTGCTCCACCAAGACTTTCTAAAGTTGGAGTTACCGAACGCTACCTTCGACGGCATCTTCGCCAACGCGGTGCTGTTTCATGTTCCTAAAGTTGAGTTGGCGCGTGTGATGGGTGAGCTTTGGCTCAGCCTGAAGCCAGGCGGCGTCTTATTCGCGTCCAATCCGCATGGCCCGGATGTTGAGGAATGGCATGGCGAACGCTATGGCTGCTATCTGTGTTGGGAAACCTGGAGCGAGATCCTCGTTCAGGCAGGTTTTAAGCCGATTTCGCACTACTATCGCCCGAGTGGTAAGCCGCGCGCGGAGCAGCCCTGGTTGGCGAGTGTTTGGCGAAAATAGCTTGCCTAGTATAGATTCTGCATTAGGAGTTCTGCGTCAATGTCCTCCCCCTCAAGCGCACTTTCACCGTCCGAAGAGCTCGCGGTAGCTGAGAACAGCATGCAAACCGATGCGCTGTATTTTGAGTACAGCCAGGCCGCCGATCCGATCGGTGCCGGCGTCACGTCGGCGGTGCCGTATGCCGAGTTCCCCGCGAGCCTCCACGAGTCCGGCCCTTCGCGTGTGGTGCCTCTCGACTTGAGCGAATCGCTTGGCTGCCAAGGGCCAGCCACGAGCCCTGGCCTGTGTGCGAGCTTTGTGCGGCTAGAGGCCAACGAATCGCTCTGCCTGCAACCGAATGCGTCGTCGCAGGTTTACTATGTGATGCGTGGGCGAGGTGTCACTCGGTTTTCAGAGGGCGAAATAGCTTGGGGCAAGGGGGACATTTTCTGTCTGCCCGCAGGCGGAGAAGCTGTGCATGAAGCGAGCACTGACGCTGCGCTTTATTGGGTGCACGATGCCCCACTCCTCAGCTACCTCGGTGCCCGTGTGGTGGCTCCCACGTTTCGCCCAACGCTTTACCCGGCGGCTCGCCTGCAAGCTGAGTTAGCCAAGGCAGAAGCGGATCCTGCGGCGCGCGATCGCAGTCGTGTGAGCGTGCTGTTGGCTAACCGTGCCTGCCCCGCAACACGCACCGCGACGCCCACGCTGTGGGCCATGTTTGGTGTGTTGCCGGTGGGTGATGTTCAAATGCCCCACCGACACCAATCCGTGGCCCTTGATTTGATCATCGACTGTCAGCCGGGTTGCTACACGCTCGTCGGACGAAAGCTAGGCCCCAACAACGAAATTCTCGATGCCAAGCGTGTCGATTGGCAGCCAAATTCAGCGTTTGTGACCCCGCCTGGCTATTGGCACGCGCATTACAATGAGTCTGGGGAGCGAGCGTTCCTGCTTCCAATTCAGGATGCGGGGTTGCAGACATTCCTCAGGAGTTT
>JBBSBI010000020.1:0-44890 GCA_038251425.1 Polyangiales bacterium | reverse complement strand
GGAAAGATGCTGGAGGACAATACGAGTCAGATCGTGGCGGCCGTTGCGAGCTACAGCGCTGCTCTTCCGAAACCTGAGCCACGTGCGCCCGTTTCTGGCGGAACCGGTGGAACTGGTGGAACGAGTAGCATGACTGGTGGAGGCCAACCGGTGGCGGCGGGCGCTTCAACGGGCTCAGGCGGGAGTAGTGGCGTCGAAGGTTACGACGACTCGGTGGCGAGCAATGGCTGCTCAGCTTCTGGGGCGCGCGGCGCCGGAGGCTTCGGTCTTTCGCTGTTCTTGGGCTTGGCTTTGGCGTTGCGTTGGCGCAGAACAGCATCGGAAAAGCTCTAGCTTTCTAAGGTGCACGGGGATGCTATGAGCGTCCCCGTGGAACCTAGTTTTTCGCCCGAAGAGCTGATCGAGCTGACGGCACGCGCCAAGCAGCAAATCCGAAAGCGTATGGGGGCGCTGCGCAAGGCTTATCCGGAAGCGGCCATGCTCAAACGCAGCGAGTTGATTGTCGAACAGATCATCGCTCTGCCCGTGTACCTTGAGGCTCGCAGTGTAGCGCTTTTTTGGCCCATGCTCGGTAAACGCGAGGTGGACCTGCGAGGCCTGGATGCGCACGCCCGAGCTAACAACAAGCGAGTGGCCTATCCGTTCTTGCGCCCAAACGGCGAGGCCATGCAAACGGGCTTTGCCGTCGCGGAGCGAAGCGATGAGCTGACCGATCTGGGCCAGGGTTTTTGCGAGCCGAAAGCTGATGCCCCTGCGCTCAAATCGGGTGAGCTGGATTTGATCGTGGTGCCGGCACTCGCCGTGACGGGCAGTGGGCATCGGTTGGGATATGGAAGCGGCTTTTACGACGTGACGCTGCCAGAATTCTGCCCGCCCGCCCGGAGTGTGGTGGTGGCTTATGACTTTCAGTTGCTGATGGAGATCCCCGTCACGGCAGAGGACGCCGCGTGCGATGACGTTGTCACTGACCGACGCGTGATAGAGGTGACGGCCCGATGAGCGGTTGCTTGGCCGCACTCAGCCGGGCGAACACCTCCGAAAATCCGGGCAATTTGCCGTGTAAAAGCGAATTGTTACTCGTTTGTCACACAAAGAGCACGGACCACCGAGCATAGTCCGCGCCATGCCCTACTACGAGGAAACCCTGGAACGGGACATGCGCCGGATCCGCGAGAAAGTCTCGGAAATGGCGGGGCTGGCGGAAAAGGCCCTACGAGGCTGCCTGCAGGCGATCAAGGAACAGAATCGGCAGAAGGCCTATTCGGTCATCCTGCGCGATTCCCGCATCGACGAGCTCGAAAAACAGATTGATCGGCTGTGTCTAGAGTTCATCGTGCGCCAGCAGCCCGTAGCCGGAACGCTGCGCTTTGCGTACGCGAGCATCAAAATTAACAGCGAGATTGAACGGGTTGGCGACTACGCGGAGAGCATGGCGCGCCACATTCTGCTGCTTCCGCAGTGGCCAGAGGCCGGGCCGCTCGAACGGATCGAACAAATCGCGAACATGGTGATCCCCATGTTTCAGGACGCGGTGCGTTCATTCGTGACGAACGATGCTGAGCTAGCCAAACGAACCCGACAAACCGAGGCCAGCGTTGACGCTCTTCGCCATAAGATATCAGGGGAACTCGTCAAGGCGCGTGAAGATCAACAGATCCCTTTAGAATCGCTGGTGCCGTTGTTGACGCTGGTTAACCGTTTCGAACGGACTGCCGATCAAGCCACTAATATCTGTCAGGAAGTCATTTACATGTCGACCGGCGAATACGCCAAACACAAGGGCACCGAGGTGTACCGTGTGCTGTTCGTCGACGAACGCAACGCCTGTCGATCGCAAATCGCCGAAGGCATTGGCAACGCCCTGAATCAGCCCAAGTTCATCTTCAGCAGTGCCGGGTTGAATCCTTATCCCGTGGATCCGGCCGCCATTACGTTCATGGCTGAGAAGGGCATCGATATTTCGCGGCACCGTTCGCATTCAGTCGAACACGTTCCCAATCTGGAGCACTACAACATCATCGTGGCGCTTGCGCCTGGAGCGCGGCAGGTTTTTCCGCCGCCTCCCACCAAGACGGTCAGCCTCGATTGGTCGGTCGGGGACCCATCGCAGGTGGAAGGTACGCCGGAGGACATCAAGACGGCCTACGAGGACACTTACGAGTTCTTGCGAGCCCATTTGCAAGATCTGGTGGAAGCGATTTTGGGAGACGAAATCACCTAAGCGATAGGAATGAGTAGGAATGAAGAACCATACGACAGCAGCAACCAGTTTACTTTTGTTCGCCTTCTCGCTTCTCGGGATGGCCGGTTGCCAGAAGAAAGAACAACCGGCCGCCGCGGAATCAACTCACGCCGCGCCCGCGCCCGCCGCCAAGCAGTCGATTCAGGACATTGGGTCCGATACGATGGTGAACCTGGCTCAGGCCTGGGCTGAAGCGTACGCCAAGGTGAGCCCCCTCGTGTCCATCGAGGTGTCGGGTGGAGGCTCTGGCATTGGTATTGCGGCGCTGCTCAACGGCACTGCCGATATCGCCAATTCAAGCCGGAAACTCGAAGAAAAGGAAATCCAGAAGATTGAGTCCACGGGCGGCAAGCATCCCAACGAATACGTCGTGGCGTACGATGCGGTGACGTTCTTCGTCCACAAGGACAACCCCATGTCTGAGATCGCGATCGAGGACCTTGCACAGCTTTATAAAGAGGGCGGCAAGATCGACAAGTGGTCGCAGCTGGGAGTAAAAAATATTCCTGGCAGCAAGGGTGACAACGTGGTCCGCGTTAGCCGCCAGAATAATTCAGGCACTTACCACTACGTCCGCGAGGTCGTGATCGGTAAAAGTGGAGACTTCAAGTCAGGGTCCTTGGACATGAACGGCTCCAAAGATGTGGTGGAATTGATTGCGCGCACGCCCAATGCCATTGGCTACAGCGGCCTCGGTTACGCGACCGCGCAGGTCAAGATCTTGAAGATCGCGTCCAAGAAGGGGCAACCCGCCGTGATGCCCAGCATCCAATCCACGCTCGACAAGTCTTACCCCATCTCGCGACCGCTGTTCATGTACACCCCAAGTACCGAGTCCGAAGCTGCCAAGAAGTACATTGGGTGGGTCATGTCCGATGTTGGTCAAAAGATCGTCGTGGAAAACGGCTACGTTCCGCTGAAGCTCGCGGGCGGAGCAGCGGTAGATGGCACCGGCAAGTAGCGTGTACAGAAACGTTTGATGCTCGAACCAAGCATAGATCCCGCGATTCCGAAGGTAACGTCGCCAAGGACGGTTGCGCGACGCGTGGCTCGCTCACGTCACCGGATGGAGATGCTGGGTGAAAAGGCGCTCGAATTCCTGATCCGTTTGTGTGGCGTGAGTGCGATCCTGTTTGTCTTTGGGATCTTCTTTTTCGTCTTTCGCGAGGGCGCTGGATTTCTATTTGGTGGGCTCAATCTGCGTGAGTTTCTGTTCACGACCGAATGGTATCCGACGTCTCAAAGCAACGTGCGTTATGGTGCGCTGTCTCTGATCGTGGGCACCTTGAGTGTCACAACCCTGGCGATGATACTTGCGGTGCCGTTCGGTCTGGGAGCGGCTTTATTCGTGTCGGAATTCTGCGGCAAGCGTTTGCGAGAAGGACTGAAGATCGTGATCGAGCTCTTGGCGGCGATTCCGTCGGTGGTTTGGGGCTTCATCGGAATTTCACTGATCAATCCGCTGATTCAGGACGTTTTTCACACACCGATCGGTCTCAATGTGTTGAACGGCGCGATCTTGTTGGCGTTGATGAGCGTGCCGATCATCGTCAGCATTGGCGAGGACGCATTGAAGGCGGTTCCGGATTCCTATCGCGAGGCGTCGTTGGCTTTGGGCGCCACCCACTGGCAGACGGTGTGGCGCGTGCTGTTGCCGGCGGCCAAGAACGGCCTTTTGGCGGCAGTTCTCTTGGGCGTAGGGCGTGCCGTTGGGGAAACGATGGCCGTACTGATGGCGACGGGACACGCGATCAACATTCCACACAGCCCTTTGGATCCCGTGCGCACTCTGACCGCAACCATTGCGGCCGAGTTGGGTGAGGCCGCCGAGGGCTCGGACCATTATCAGGTCCTGTTCATCATTGGGATTTTGCTGTTTCTGCTCACCTTCGTGGTGAACCTGACAGCAGATCTTGTGGTGAAGGGGATCGGGAAGAAATAGTCATGAACACCCTCTTCGCTGAAACCGCTTTGGTCAGGAAAAAGAAGCGTAACGAGCTGATTGCCCGTTCGATTTTTGGGATCATGGCATCGTCGATGGTGATCCCGCTTTTGCTGATCATTGGATATTTGGTTTACAAAGCCGGTGGCCTTCTCAGCTGGGATTTTTTGACGACCAATCCCACGAACGGCATGCGTCAGGGCGGTATTTGGTCGGCGCTCTTGGGCACCATCTACTTGGTCGGGATTTCGCTGATGGTCTCGGCACCGATCGGTGTGCTGGCCGCCGTGTATCTGAACGAGTACGCCAAGGAAAATTGGTTTGCCCGCATCATCAACTTGGCGGTGGTCAATCTTGCTGGCGTGCCCAGTATCGTGCACGCGCTGTTCGGTCTGGGAGCGTTCGTGCTGTTTGCCCGTATGGGGCGTTCGATCATTGCGGCATCCTTAACGCTCGCGATCATGACGCTGCCGGTGATCATCGCTTCGACCAAGGAAGCGTTGGCCGCCGTGCCGATGTCGTTCCGCGAAGCGTGCTGGAACGTGGGTGCGACGCGCTGGCAAACCATCCGCCGGATTGTGCTGCCCAATTCGATGACAGGTATTCTAACAGGAGTGATCCTCCAGGTTTCACGGGCCGCCGGGGAAACCGCGCCGATCATGTTCACCGGCGCCGTCTTCTTCAAGCGCCTGAGCGAGGGTGAGTTCTTCGCTTACAATTTGAAGGATCAGTGCATGGCACTGTCGATGCACCTGTACACGGTGACGACGCAAGTTCCGAACGCACCCGAAGAGCTGCCCTACGCGATCGCTTTAGTTTTGGTGGGCACGAGCTTTTTAGCCAACACTGCCGCCATCATCGTGCGAACGGTGCTGCGTTCGCGGAAGAAGTGGTAATGAATAGCGCCAAGATCGAAGTCACCAATTTGCGGGTGGCCTACAGTGGAAAAGAAGTCATTCATGGCATCTCCTTTGAGATTCCGAAAAATGAGATCATCGGCGTGATTGGCCCAGCTCAATCGGGGAAAACATCGCTGTTGCGTTGCCTCAATCGAACCATCGGGTTCACCGCAGGCAGCTCGGTCAGCGGCAGCATCAAGGTAGACGGGCAGGACATCGCCCGCATGAAGAATGTCTACGAATTGCGGCGCCGGATCGGCATGGTGGCGCCGTTGCCGGTGGGCCTACCGTTAACTGTCTACGATAACGTCGCCTTCGCACCGCGCGCTTCCGGAGTGCGTGATGGCGGTGAGCTCGATGCGCTGGTTGAGCGCTGCTTACGTCAGGCTGCTCTGTGGGATGAGGTGAAGGAGCGCTTAGATCTTCTGGGCACCAAGCTGTCAGGCGGGCAGCAGCAGCGCCTGACGATTGCCAGGGCTTTGTCGCACGAGCCCGAGATCTTGTGTTTGGATGAGTTTTCAATCGCGATCGACCCCGTCACCACGATGCGCATCGAAAGCGTTCTGAAAGAGCTCAAGCAAGAGATGACGATCATCCTAGTGACCAATTTGGTGCAACAGGCGCGCCGCCTGGCAAGCCGAACGATGTTCCTGTGGAACGGGAATGTCGTTGAATACGATGACAACGCGGTGATCTTTTCCGACAATCCGCGCGAACGGCGTACTCACGATTACGTGAATGGCATTTTCGGATGATGGACAGCACCCAGCCCCCTCCGGGGATCCCAGAGTTTGCTCTCACCACTCACGATCTGTGTCTGTGGTACGGTAAATTTCAGGCGCTGAAGAACGTGAGCGTGGAGATCCGAAAGGGAATGATCACGTCGCTGATTGGCCCCTCAGGCTGCGGCAAAACAACCTTGCTCCGGTGTTTCAATCGCGTCAACGAGCGTTATGGCTACGTGACGACAACGGGTCATATCAAGATTCTCGACAAGAATATTTATGATCCTGACGTGTCGCTCATCGAATTGCGGCGTTCCGTGGGCATGGTGTTTCAGCGACCCAACCCGTTGCCTATTTCGATCTACGAAAATGTGGCATTCGGCATGCGCATTCACAATGCGCGTCGCGATTTGAAGGCGAAAGTCCTCGACGAAGCGGTCGAGAAAGCTTTGACGGAAGTAGGTTTGTGGGATGATTTGAAAGATCGGCTGGGTGAGCGCGCCACCTCGTTGCAGTTGGAACAACAGCAGAAGCTGTGCATTGCTAGGCTGTTGCCGCTAAAGCCAGAGGTCATCTTGATGGATGAGCCGTGTTCGGCGTTAGACGTCGAGGGCACCCGAGCGATCGAAGAGCTGCTGTGGGGATTGCGCGGGCGCTACACGATCGTGATTGTGACCCACAATATGGCACAGGCCCGGCGGGCCAGCAGCGAATGCATTTTCATGTTGATGGGGGAAGTGGTGGAGCGCACGCGAACCGCGACGCTCTTTTTGAACCCAACCGACCCGCGCACAGCCGAGTACATTGAGGGTCGGTACGGCTGAACGGCACTGAGCTAGGCGGGCTTTTTCTGGCACGCCTCGCACACACCATAAAGCTCATGCTTGTGTTCCTGGACTAGGAACCGATAGCGCAAGGCGACGCGCTCCTGGAGCTGCTCGATCAAGGGTTCTTCGAATTCTGTGATGCTGCCACAGGCTAAGCAGATCAGGTGATCGTGATGGGTGTTGGCGTCGCCCAGCTCATAGCGCGTGAAGCCGTCTCCGAATTTGTGTTCGTGCGCCACACCGCTTTCGGTGAGCATTTTCATCGTCCGGTAAACGGTGGCGTAACCCACTCTGGGATCCTCGGAGCGCACCCGCAGCAGAAGATCATCGATGGACATGTGTTCGGTGGAATCAAAGAACGCATCGATGATCGCGCGCCGCTGTTCGGTGGAGCGCAGACCTCGATCGGCCATGTACTGATCCAGATCGCCACGCAGGCGTTCCGCGTCGGTCTTGCCGGCTGCATTCAGAGGGGCCCCTGGCTTCACGCTCAACATATTCCCCGCAGGTTGCGTTACGTCAAGTCTGGCGCCCGTCCGCTCGCCCGTCCGCTCGCCCGTCCGCTGATCCAGCGGCATAGATCTTGAGCATTTTTTGGGGTGAGCCGTCGTGGAGATCAGATCCGGGGTCGTGCCCACGCAAGAAGCGCTTGATCATCCTCCAAGTGCTCTCAACTTGTCTGCGCCGTCAGTGTCTCAAAGTCGAAGAGAAGATAGTAAGCATGCGTACTACCGTCACTCTCTCAAAGTCGAAGGCAAGATAGTAAGCATGCTTACTATCTTTCAACGAACAAAAAGGGTGCCTTACCTGGCGCTCCCGTGGTGCGGCACCGCTATTACACCCCGCTACTACTACAAGCTCATGCCCCTCCCGCAGCGACGCGACAGCGACGGGGCGATGCTTGGGAGGGGCGGCTGCCGCGTTTCGCGGCAGCGGGGAGGGCATCCAGTCAAACCAAAGGCTTACTGCTGGAAAAGGGTTGCCTTCGGCAATCAGCGTCAAACTTGCAAAATTATTCGAGGTTTGAAGTGCGAAAGCGCAGGACGGCTACCGAAACAGCGACTAGCCCGACGAGCGGCGCTAGGACCAGAGACACCAGGCCGAGGCCGGAAGCGACAGCTACCAACATGGCGGGTGCGTAGCTCGTGATGATCGCGGTGCGTGCCAACGCTCGGGAACGGTGCGCAATCCGGACTGCGAGTGCGGCGTCGCGAACATCATCGGAGGCCAACTGCACGCTCCACTCGGCTGTTCCTGAGCCGGCCGAGCCGAGTGCGATGGACACTTGCGCTGCGCTCAAACAGGCATCATCGACGGGGCTGTTTCCCACCACTGCGACCGTTGCGCCCGCATCGGCCAACCGATGGATGGCTTCGCTGGCATCGAGCGGTAGAAGCTCAGGGCGAATATGTTCGATGTCGAGCGTCCGCCCCAGGGCTTCACAGGTATCCCGGGAATCTGCCGACAAAAGGACAGGCTCCACGCCCACGTCGAGCAGGTGCTGAACGGCGGCGCGAGCTCCTGGTCGCAGACCATCCTGAAGCCCCACGGCCCCCACCAAGTGCCGACTTTGGGCTATCAAGAGCACACTCCGCCCCATGGCTTCCATTTCGGAAATGCGAGCTTCAGCAAAGGCGATGCTGATGCGTTCTCGCAACATCAGAGCGCGGGTGCCCACCAAGAGTGGTTCGCCGCCGGACGCCACCGCCGTGACGCCGAGCCCTGGGACCAGTGTCGGGACTCGCACAGCGTTGGGGCGGATGGCTCGGGCACGCGCCGCACGCAATACAGCGTGAGCCACCGGATCGGTGAAGGTGGCTTGAGCACCAGCGAGCAGGGAAAGGACATGCTCCGGCTTGTGCGCGCCGAAGGCTTCGATATTCGCCACTTCAGGTTCTCCCAAGAGCAGCGTGCCGCGCGCGCAGAAAACGGCTGAAGTTACGTTGGAGGCGCGATCGAATGCCACGGGACTGCGGAACGCAATGCCATTGTTCAGCGCAAGAAAAACACTCCGACTCACGCAGAGCGCCGCAATTTCAAGCGCCACGACGTTCGACATGGCAGCGAAGGCAGCCGTTGCAAAGAGCGCGATCACGATCAGATCGGGTGTGGAAGCGAAAGCAAAAACAGCGGCCAAAGCAGCTGCGATCGGGGCCCCCCGCTCACCCGTCAGGCGTCCGAAGCGTGAAATAGCGCAGCGCAAGTCGGCGCGCCGCCGAGGATCTGAGGTGAGCCGCAGCCAGGCGCGATCATCCGCGGCCCAAGCGACGATCGCCCGAATTTGCCCGTCGAGCAGCTCTGCTCCCGCTACTAGCGTGTCGCCCTTTTTGCACTCGACAGCGTGTTGAGCGTTGAGCCAAGGCCGCACGCGACCGGTGCCGGCAACGATGGTGATATCTGCTGGGAGCGTTTGCCCGGCTCGCACCAGGATTTCTTCGCCAGGCCTAAGATCTAAGGCCGGAACGGGCGTGAGCAGGTCGCCGTTAACCCGCTGAGCTTCCACGTTGAGGCCCGCCTCTAACCGCAAGCGCTCCGCGCTCAATTTGCGGCGTACCTGCCCAATCAGCCAGATCGAAGCCGTTTGCGCCACGAGGATCGTGCCCGCTAAGTTGAGGGCAGTCGCCGTCAACGGATGCTCCAGGAATCTGGCAACGCAGGCGGTGACGACGGATGCTCCCGGCGCACCGAGCGCGAGCAGCGGGTGGGGCTCCAACAAATCTCGGCCCCGCAGCAAATACTGGGCGGCCAGGGCTCCGAAACCTGCGACCGCTAGAAGAACGCGCGCCGTTTCTAACGGGCCAGATTTTCCGGCCAAGAGCAGGATAATCGCGAGGCAGCCGCCGAGCGCCGCGAATCCCGAGAGTAGATTTGAAATGTCAGTTCCTTCTGGCACCACGGGCAACACGCTTCGGCGTTGCGGGGTGTCCAGATCGCCTTCAGGGATTCTGCCATCCGAACCTTCGAATTCGAGGGCATCGCTCGCGTCGAATTCGATTTCACTTCTGTTCTCTGCCTCGGGCGCGTCACCGACGCCGTGGGAGGCGGGCGGCGGCCGCGAGCTCCGTTGGCGTCGCTTAGGCGGGACGGGTGAGCCATGAATGCGGAAGCGGGCTTCGCACTCTGCGCTGCAAAAATAGCGAAAACGGTTGCTGAAGTGAACGACACGCTCGGCGCGCAGCGGATCCACCTGGTTACCACAGCCGGCGCAATCGACGGCGATCGAGTGAGGGCCCAGAGGACGGCTTCCGATCACCGCGGAAGCTTCAGGCATTGACCTCAAGCGCCCAGAGCAATGCCGCCTTCGAAGTATGCAGTCGAGCCTCAGCTTGGTCCCACACGAAGCTGCGCGGCCCCTCGAGCACATCCGCATCGATCTCTTCGCCACGATGTGCCGGAAGGCAATGGAGCACCATCACGTTCCTGTCGGCCAAGCTAACGAGCTTTTGGGTGACGCGCATGCCGGCGAAAGCGCGGAGCCGTTGCTCCTGCTCTCCTTCGTGCCCCATGCTGGTAAAGACATCGGTGCTGATAACGTGCGCGCCCGCGACGGCAAGCGCTGGATCCCGAACCACTTCGACATCAGCGCCGCGTTCGCGCGCTTGACTGAGCCATGCCGGATCCGGATCGTAACCTTCAGGGCAGGCCAATCTCAGGCGCAACCGCAAGAGCCCTGCTGCCTCGATCCAAGAATTGGCCATGTTGTTCCCGTCGCCGATCCACGCGTAACTCAAGCCTTCCAGCTTGCCGTGCACGCGGCGAACCGTCTGCAGATCGGCTAAGAGCTGCATCGGATGGCTCGCATCGGTGAGCGCGTTCAGCACGGGAATGCTGCTAAATTCGGCCATTTCACGCAGCCGCGCTTCGGAAGAGGTGCGGAAGGTGATGGCGTGTACCATGCGTGAGAGGACCCGCGCCGTGTCGGCGATGGGCTCTCCGCGGCCGAGCTGCGACGAGAGGTTGCTGACGAACACGGGATGCCCGCCGAGCTCCGCCACTGCCACTTCGAGGGACATGCGCGTGCGCGTGGAAGCCTTCTCAAAGAGCAGCGCTACGGATTTGCCGCGCAACGGCTGCACCTCGTCGGGTTGGGCGCGACCCTTCTGCCAACGGTCGGCAGTATCCAGGATCGCAGAGAGCCCGGCACTGCCGAGGTCGCTCAGATTCAGCAGGTGTCGAGTCATGCCAAAGCTCCAATCACCTGTTCGATTTTGCCCATGCCCTCATCGAGCAACGCTTCGCTGATGATGAGTGGAGGTGAGAATCGAAGCGCCCGATCCCCCGCCGCGGTGAGCAAGACTCCGACATCTTTGAGTGGGCCGAGAACCTGACGCGCTTCGTAGCCCTCGCGCAGCACCAAGGCTTGCAGAAGCCCACGGCCGCGCACCTGTTCGACCTGCTTCGGGTGACGCTCAGCGATGGCCTGTAGGCCCTTCGTGAGGTGCTGACCAAGGACTGTCGCCCGCTCCATGAGCTTGTCTTCGGTGAGCGCATCGAGCACGGCCAGAGCCGCAGCGCAGGCCAGGGGATTGCCGCCAAACGTGGAACCATGCGTCCCCGCCGGCAGAGCCCCTTCAAAGGCCTTGGTGCACAACATTGCCCCAATCGGCACGCCTCCCCCGAGCGCTTTAGCCAGCGCTACCACATCGGGCCGGATGTCCTCGTGCTCACACGCTAAGAAGCGCCCGCTCCGCCCCACGCCCGTCTGCACTTCGTCCAGGATGAGCAGGGAGCCCGCCTGCGTGGTGAGGGCGCGCAACTCCTTCAAGAACCCAGGAGGAGCCGGCAGCACGCCGCCTTCGCCCTGTATGGGCTCCACAAGGATGGCCGCCACATCATCGCCCAGGGCTTCCCGAACCCGTACCATGTCCCCGTACGGCACGTGAGTCACGCCGCCTATCGGACCAAAGCCTTCGCGATACTTAGCTTGGCCTGTTGCCGCGAGCGCTCCCAGGGTCCGCCCATGAAACGAATTTTCAAAAGCGATCACCCGATGTCGCTTCACTTCACCCGCTGCAAAGAAGTGCCGGCGAGCGAGCTTCAAACACGCTTCAATCGCCTCAGTCCCCGAGTTGCAGAAAAACGCGCGGTCCATCTTAGCGAGCGCACACAGCTTTTCAGCTAACAAAATGTTCGGCTCGTTATAAAAATAGTTAGAAAGATGGATGAGCTTGCCCGCTTGTTCAGCAATCGCGCGCACCAGGCGCGGATGCGCGTGCCCCAGCGTGCTCACGGCGATGCCAGCGAACAGATCCAGGTAACGCTTGCCTGCTGCATCCCATAATTCAGCGCCATCGCCACGCACGAACACGAGCGGCGGCTGCCGATAGTTTTGATAAAGATGCGCTTGCGCGGATTGAACTAAGGCTTCTTGGGTGTGTGACATCGCTAGGCCCATTTTTTGGGGTTTGAGAAGGGCCCCCTGCATAGCACTTTCTGCCCGGAGGGGGAGCTGCTCGTGGGGATTCAGCCCGTGCGTGCCGTGAGGAGCTGGTTGGCAGCCTCGGTGAAGCCAGCCGCCCTGGCCCCGCTCGTCGTGTAGCGCGGCCCCCGTGTGAGAGTGCCCCGCAGATTTTGGACGCCGATCGTGGTGTGAAAGGCGGTGAAGCACGCCGCATCATTCTCGCTGTCCCCGATGAAAGCATAGGCATAGCGCGCTTCGGTGGGGTCGCGTTGTTTCAGGAGCTGAAGCAGGCGCAGAGTGCCAGAGGCTTTGTCGTCAGTCTCGTCGCTCAAGTGCAAGTGCACGCTGGAGCGGATGGCTTGCACGCCGGCATCACGGATGAAGTTCATCATTTCGTTCACCCGTTCCGGGCTCACCTGTTCGTGTTCGCCGATGTCAAAAGTGAGATCGCTGACCCGAAAGCCAGCATCGTCAGTAGGTTTCAATTCTGGAAATCTAACCAAGAGGTCGGCCTTCACCAGCTCCAACTTTCGGGTTCGAGCCTGACGCTCAATCTGATCGAGCCTATCGAGCTCGTGAATCCTGTGACCCACTCGGTGAAACAGCACGGCGCCGTTTTCCGTGACCACGCCATCTACCGGCCACTGCATCGCGATCAAGCGCCCCCAGCCCGCGGGTCGTCCCGTCACGGCATAAAGCTCCAAGCCGCTTTCGCGCAGCCGATACAGCGCTGAAAACGCCGACTCCACGATCTGACCTTCCGTCAAGAAGGTGTCGTCCAGATCGAACAAAAGGCCCGACAGGCGCTGGGCCTCGCTGTGCGAAAGATCCTGGATGGGACGCATGGGCACCATCCTAGGCGTGCTAATCGAGCCGGGCAATCACGCTGGAGAGATACAGCCCCTCCGGGAACGCCGCTGGCACGGGATGATCGGCTCCCTGAAAGACGCGTTCGACAACGGTTGCCGTGCGGCCTGCATCTCGGGCACCGAGTGCCAAGCTGCGGGTGAGCGAGAAGAGATCGAGCGCCGCGGAGCAAGAGCTCAGAATCAATAGACCGTTCGGCGTGACAAGCTCGCTGCAATCTCGCACCAAACGCCGCATCAGCTTCTCCGCTGGTACGCGCGCTGAGCGATGCGGTGCGAGCTTCGGTGGGTCACAGATCACCAGATCGAAGCGCTCTTTGCCGCGCATCTGGCGCACCAGCTCGTGCGCGTCGCCGCAAAGGGTCTCGATCGGCAAAGCGTGTCGATCACTGTGTTGGCGCAGCACCTCAAGCGCGGGCTCACTCGAATCGACGCTTAACACGCGATCGGCACCGCCCCGTTTGGCGGCTAGCCCGATGGAGCCCACGTAGCTGAAGAGATCTAAGACTCTGCGCCCTTTGGCCAGGGCTTCCACCCGATCGCGAAGCGGGCGTTGATCCAGATAAAAGCCCGTCTTTTGCGCGAGCTCACCCGGGATTTCATACTCGAAGCCGCGTTCCGTGAAGCGCAGGCTGGCGCCCTCTTTGGGACCAACAAGAACTCCGCGTTTGGCCAGAAAGCCCTCAGCCTTCGCCGCAAAGGCTGAACTCTGCTCGATGATGGTGCGAATGGGCAGAGCCGCTTGCAGGGCCTGGAGCACGAGTTCGCGCCGCGCGGCCATGCCAACCGTTCCAAACTGCACCACGGCCGTCTCCCCAAAAACATCCACGATCAGCCCTGGCAATTGATCACCTTCGCCGAACAACCAACGAAAGGCATTCGTTTCAGCGGAAGGCAGGCCGAAGGATTTTCTAAGTTCGAGTGCGCGTGTCAGGCGCGCCTGCAAGAATGCTGCGTCCAGGCTCTGCTCGGGATCGCGCGTGAAGAGGCGGACTCGCAGTGCAGAGCCAGGTGAAAACAGACCGCGCCCGAGCGGTTTACCTTCGCTATCCACGACCAACACCTCTGCGCCGGCGGCTGGCTGCGGCTCAATGGGCTGCATGGCCTGCGCAAACACCCAGGGGTGCCCCGCCCAAATTGGCTGAATGTGGCCTGTTTTGATTCGTATTTGCTGCACGGGTATTTCTAGTAGCTGGGCGTGCTTCGAAGCAACGCTGTTTCGGTGAGGGCCCTAAATGCGCGAATCCCCAACCAGCGAGTGGTCAGGGATTCGGGCTCAGGCAGCTGTGGTTAAACAGGCTGCTTGCTTGATTTACTATTACTGAACGAGGTCCTTGAGAGCCTTGAGTGCGGTTGCGCGCACTTTCTTGCTCGCGGGCTTCGCGGGAATGGTGATGGGCTCCTTGGTGAAAGGATTGATGCCCTGACGCTCTTTCGTTGCCGGCTTCTTGACAACGCGGAGCTTCACCAGACCGGGAACTACAAACTCACCTGCGCCGCGAGGCGAAAGTTGCTTCTTGATAAGCTCTTGCAAGCCCTCAAACACGCGACTCACGCTCTTCTTGTCGAGGTCAGCCGAGTTTGCGATTTCCCCAATTACCTGTGCTTTAGTAAGTCTCTTGCCAGCCATGCGATTTCCTCCAAAAAAATATCAAATTTTGACGCCGAATCCCGCCAGATACAGCCGTTACCGCGCTTTTGCTGCAACAACTGCAAGGCCTGCGAGCGATATCAGGGCTATTTCAGGCTTTCAAGGGGTAAAAGTTCGCACGCTGCAGTTGATCGGGCTTCTTTGATGCTGTGAAGGTCGTGTTTCGCGCTCTGAACTGCATGGACGTAGGCGTTTTTGGGCAGCTTTCGAGCGCCTGTTCGGACGCTGAACAGGCGCTGAGCGTTTCTTGATTTCACGTGTTAATCTCAGGGTTTAGCCGCATTTATTCACCAAACAGTGCAGCAGCTGAGTGGGCTCGCTGCGTCTTGCGCGGTCAAAGCTTCGGTCTTCGAGCCGATAGGCTTTCGGAAGTGCCAAAAAAAATGCAGAAAAGTCTTAGCGCGCTGCAGTTTTCGTCAGTGTCGCGCGCACCAAATGCCGCGTCAGCGCGTCCATTCGGCGTTTGTCGGCGACATTGGCGTGATCGTAGCCCACCAGGTGCAACAGGCCGTGGGCGAGCAGAAAGCGGGCCTCTTCTGCCAGCGGACGCCGGCGCGAGGCTGCCTGACGCGCCGCCGTTTCTAACGAGATCACCACGTCGCCCAACAGGCGTGGTTCGCCCGCTCTACCCACCGACGCATCTTGCTCAAAGGAGAGGACGTCCGTGGGCTGATCCTTGTCGCGGTACTGCCGATTGAGCCTCCGAATTCCCTTGTCGTTCGTGAGGTGCACACTGAGCTCGGCGGCTTCGAGCTCAAGGCAAGCCAACATTTGTTCGGCTTGTTGGCGCAACCGGTTCTTATCGAGAACCGGTGCTCCGGGTGCATTCCGTGTGACAGCAACTGGCATAACTCAATCGGTAACCCGCGTGGCGACTCACGCTTTCGGGATCTTCTTCGCGTCTTCCAGGAACGTCTTGAGGCCGGAATCTGTGAGCGGATGCCGTGCTAGTTGCTGAATCACCTTGAAAGGCAGCGTTGCCACGTCGGCTCCCAGTTGTGCCGACTGCAAGAAATGGATGGGATGGCGAACGCTGGCGACGAGCACTTGTGTGTCGAAATCGTAGTTTTGATAGATCTGCACGATCTGCTCAATCAGCTCCATGCCCTCTTGAGCGATGTCGTCCAAGCGTCCGATGAACGGTGAAATGTAGGTGGCGCCTGCTTTGGCGGCGAGTAGAGCCTGCGGTGCCGAGAAGCAGAGGGTGACGTTGGTCTTGATGCCTTCTTGGGAAAAAATCCTGACCGCCTTCAGTCCGTCCACGATCAGCGGAACCTTGACCACCACGTTCTTGTGGATCTTGGCAAGCTCACGGCCCTCCGCCAAGATCTCGTCCGTCGTGGTGGAGAGCACCTCTGCCGAGACAGGACCATCAATCACTTCGCAGATTTCGGCGATGGCCTTCTTGATCGTCTTTCCAGCTTTGGCCAAGAGCGAAGGATTGGTGGTCACTCCGTCGATGGCACCCATGGCCACGGCTTCTTTGATTTCGTTGAGATCTCCAGTGTCGATAAAGATTTTCATGGCTGTCTCCGTGGTGTTTTGACGTTGGTGCAGCGGTAAATCGTTCCTACCCGCGCTTAATTGGAACTTTGAGCCCTACCGCCGACTCGTCTGAGGAGCAAGGGATCAAAGTCGAACACCAGATAGTAAGCATGCTTACTATCTGCCAACGAACAAAAAGGGCAGCGCGCCTGACACGCCTGCGGCGCAGGCCTTCCGAAAACTCTTGGCTATTACTGGAGGGGGCAAGGCGCTAGATTTCCCGTGTGGCGCGACCTTCTCGACCGCCCGGCTTCGACATGACGTACCGGCCTGCGGAAGCAGTGTTTGGTCCGCCATTTTCGGCTCGGGTTCCTTCATTCGTGTACTTAGCCGTGGCCACAGTGGTGGCCGCGTTGGTGCTGATCGGTGAGCAGAGCCCAACGAACACGTGGCTCTTTGATTATGTGGTCCGTCAAAATGTGGGCCGTATCATCTCGTCCCGGTCGTTGGCCATCGTGTTGGTGATTGGAGCGCTCTCTTCGATCATTCGCACGAGCATGCGAGGCGTGCGAGTTCGTGGCGACGGGGTCGAATATAAGGACGTCGTTTCCCTGTGGCCGCGTGTCCGGCGTTACAAGTGGGCTCAGATCGACAAGGTCACGCTGAGCGGGCGGACCGCGATCGTGCTCTCCTTGTGGGACGGCACTCACATGGAGCTCCCCGCCGTGGGGGATCGCGATGGCTTGGCGCAGGCACTGGAGCGCGTGGCTTATGCGCGAGCGATTCCGGTGTTGGGCGGCACGGGCCTGGATGACATCCCTGAATCCCGAGATTTTTCCGAAGAATGAAGCCTAGTCAAGAAGAAGCCTAGGGCGCGGGCACCGGTGAATCGGCTTTGGCTAGCGCATCAGGTAGTCGCGCGCGGCGGTGGTGACGAACTCGCGATGGGGCCAGTGGCGATAGAAGCTGGCGTTGAGTGTGGGCGGAGCAGATTTTTGTTGGGTTGAATACACGAGCGTGCCCACAACTCGAACCAGTGAGCCGGCTTTCAAGCTGTCGCGGCCGTTATCGTCGGCTTCTGTCAACTTCACGGTGGCGCTGAGCTCGCCGTAACTCTTTGCACTGACCGTGACTCGGCAAGTTTGCTCGCCCTCTTCGTCACACAGATTGCGTTTTGAGAGCGTGCGCAAGTCGAGAGTTAACTGAGTTTTCCCATTTTGGAGTTCGATTCGCTCCTCAACCACTCCAAAGACGCTCACGCTGCGGGCGCTCCAGGTTTTCGGGTCGCGCTCAGCCATGACGGGATCAAAATCCACGGCTGCGCTCGCAGCTTCAGCTTCTTCCGGCAGGGGCGCGTAGTCGACGGCATAGCCGTACGGACCTGGGGAATGGCAGCCCAGCGTCAAGCAAAGGAAACCCACACAGCCTAGAACTTTTTGTCGGTCGATTCGCACCAGCGTCGGTTAACACACCCCGGCCGCGGCGTCACGCGCCGGACTCTGCGGCCAGTGTCTCGGCGTGCACTCGGCGTGCACTCGGCGTGCGCTCGGCGTGTGGAATTACCGCGTGACTCTCCCACGTGGGCCAATTATGCTGGCGGGCATGCTCTCGCATGTCGTGATTTTTTGGACCAAACCAGGCGTAGCGGATGCAGCCGAGAAGCTTCTCGCTGGCGTGAAGGAATATCTCGCACCGATCCCAGGCGTCAGCGTGCTGCACGCCGGCAAGATGGTGCCGAGTGAGCGCCCGGTCGTCGAGCAGAGCTATCAAGTGGGCCTCTACGTTCAAGTTGAGGACAAAGCCGCGGAGGTTCGCTACCAACAACACCCATTGCATTTAGCCTTCATCGAGAAGTGCCTGAAGGACAATTATGACCGCGTGCTGGTGTATGATTTCGCGGACTGATTCGCGGGCTGATTCGCGGACTGATAGGAGGCCAGCATGACCAGCATGACGGGTCAGCCTGGCGGTTCGCCGCTTGCAGTGCCCGCGGCGTGGGATCTCGTGGCAGGGGAGTACGCGGCGGAGCTAGTACCCTTCTTTGAGCGCTTTGCCGAAGCGGCGCTGGAGCTTGCGCAGGTGCGGGATGGGGCGCGCATTGTGGATGTCGCAACCGGGCCTGGAACGTTGGCATTCCTGGCGGCGTCCAGAGGCGCTTTGGTATCCGCCCTCGATTTTTCAGACGAGATGTTGGGCCGGCTCAAAGAGCGTGCGGCGCGCGAAAACGAGCAGCGAATCGAGGCGACGCTGGGAGATGGTCAGGCGCTTCCCTATGCGGACGCCAGCTTCGATGCAGGGTTCTCCATGTTTGGGCTGATGTTCTTTCCAGACCGAAACCGCGGCTTCAAGGAGCTAGCTCGGGTGTTACGCCCCAAAGCGCCGGCGGTGGTGGCGAGTTGGATCAGTATGGAGCGCATCCCGTTGATGGTCGCTCTTTTTTCGACATTGATGGAATTGGTGCCAGGGGCCTCGGGGCCGCCCATGCCAGCTGTCAGCTTGCCGTTGGTGGAGCCAGAAGCCTGCGTGCGCGAGATGTCTGAAGGCGGGTTTGCGGAAGTGGCGGTGCACGAAGTTGTGGGGGAGGTCAACGCCGCTTCCACGCGTGAACTGGTCAGTTTTTTCGCGCGAACGAACGCGCCGGTTGTGCTTCGGAAACGCGCGCTCGGGCCTGCATGGGCCCAAGTGGAGGAGCAACTGATTGAACGTTTAGAGCAGCGCTTTGGAGCCGGTCCGCAACAGCTGCTCATGCCGGCGAATCTGATTTTTGGCTTGAAAGCTTGAAGCGGCGCCAGGAGCGTAAGGCAAGCTCCAGCGTGAACAGTGCGAGCGCTGCCAGGGCAATTTCAGATGAAATTTCGAGGAGTGGCTGCTTGGCCGCCAGAGCGGCTGAGCTCTGATCGCCAACATACGGCACGGGCTCGTTGAGGATCTCGTCGGCGGTGATCGTCGCCACTCGCTCCTCGCGCTTGGCATCGGCGCTGATTTGATACCTTCCGAGTAGGGGAGGATCAAAGGCTAAGAGGCCCTGAGCATCGGTTGTTACGAGTCGGCTCTGGAGCGGCCCTTCAGGCCCGATCACTGACGGGGCTGCGTCCGATGGGAAGCGCCAACTCCGCCCCACCTCGCTCACGCGCGGCCCCGTGCGCTCCGACGCGAGGCGAACAAAATGATCAAGTAGCGCGACAAACCCTGGTCGCAGGGCCAGATCGCTCTGATCGACGGAAGCCGGCAACCCCAAGCTGAAGGCACTTCCACGCCCGACCTTTTGCTCAAAGAGGAAAGGGCGATTGTTCTCCCAACGGGCTTGGACCTCTGCGTTGGGCCCTGGCGAAAACACGACCTCGCCGCGTGGGCCCAGTTTTTCCAGGCTTGCGCTGGACTCCCCCAACCAAGCGGTTGAAGCTGCTAAAAGGCCCTGACCGGTCGCAGGTTTCTGCCAGCTAGCGCCCCCCGAGAAGAAGGGCTCGAAGCTCGAACCCAGCTGTGCATTTGCAACGCGGGGCCCGAAGAGTGCGACGGCGAGCTTGCCACGTGAAAGCCAAGCCGACAGCGCCGTGCGCATTTCAGGCGTGAACGCTGCCGGGTCATCCAAGATCAGCAGATCTTCGAGGTCGAGCTCCTTGTCGGCTTCAGGGACTCCTGAAAGGGGATGCACCGAGAGCTTGGTATCGAGGGCGCCCAGCACTTGCTCCAGGATCGTGGGACCGCCGGTGACCACGGAGCCGAGCGCCTTATCCCCGACAACACCCACCGAGAGCGCACCAGCCTGCGCTGTGGCGGGTGCGGCGTCGTCGTGACTGAGCGCATCGTTGCCATCCAGATAAACGTTCGTGAAGTTTGCGGCGCGCGAGAGCTTGATCGAGACCGAACTCAAACCGATTTGCACTGGCAATGGGCTGGCGCCGAGCTCTTCGCCGTCGCGCAGCTCGGCGCTGACAGATTGGGCTGCAACCGCGATCAGCCGGCGTCCAATTGCCGCCTTTTTGCTCGTGCACGCGATCTTGGCGGTCACAAAAGAGTTGGAGGTTTCTGCGCTGATCACTGCGCAATCGTCGATTTTTGTTTGGAGTATTGGGAGTGGTGCCCACACTCGGGGCTCTCCTGCCTTGGGCGCAACTCCGGCAAAATCGCTGAGAACAATTACGCGCTTGTCAGCGTGGCTCAACTGCTTCACAGCTGAGCGCCCGAGCTCAACCGCGGTTACCAGATCCGTTGAGCGATCACTTTGGGTGAGCTTAGCGAGTGCCGCACGAACCGCAGCTAGATCGGTGGTGGCGGAAAGCACCAGGCGCGCCGGCTCCCCCGCCAGCACAATGGCTACGGCGTCACCTTCCCGAGCCTCAAGGATGAGCTGTTGAGCTGCAGTGGTAGCTTCGACGAAGCGGGTCTTTCCTGTGGCGGTGACGGCACGCATGCTGAGCGAATCGTCCATCACCAGCGCCAAGGCGACCGAAGCGCCGGAGGGGCGAGCGAGCGAGACCCTTGAGCAGCGCACCAAGGGTGCTGCCCCGAGCAGAGCGAGCGCCAGGATCAGCAAGGCGCGCAGCAGAAGAAACAGGCGATCATCCAGCCGGCTGCGTTGCCGTGCACTGGTGCGCGCCAGTTGAATCAACGAAATAGGCGCAAAAACCTGCTCTTGAACTCGCCCGCGGCGCAGCAGGTGCGCCAGCACGGGCACGGCCACGAAGACCGAAATAAGGAGGGCGAGACCTGTGAGGAAGCTCATCGTGGGGCTCCAGCGATCACGTTCAGAGCGCGGCGTGCGACTTGCAGCGGCTCCTCGTTGGTGAGGCCGCGGAGGAGCTGACCCGATTGTCGGACGAGCGCCGTCTTGAAGCTCAGTGTGAGTTCCTGCAGTGCGGATAAGTAGGCGCTGCGCGCCTCCTCAGCATTCGTTTCAACGATCAGACCCGACTCGGGCGACTTCAGGCGCACGGGGCCTTCCAGCGTGAACTCAGCCTCCAGCGGATCGAGGATCTGAATGACGAGCACAAAGCGGCCTCCAGCCCCGAGCTGAGCAAGGTGCTCGGCTGCACCTTCAGGCAAATCCAACAGATCACTGAAAACCACGATCACAGTACCACGGCGGCTTCGGAGCCCGATCGGTTCGAGGGAGCGCTTGAATTGCTCAAGCGTGAGGCCTCGACCTTCCCCGACATTGGCGCGCTCTAAACTATGCACGAGGTTCTCGAAGGCGAGCAGGCCCGAACGCAGGCGCACAGGCTCGGCACCTTCCCCGAACAACCAATCAAGAGCCACGGCGTCGCCACCAGCCAGCGCGACACGCCCGAGCGCCGCAGCGATCACGCTCGCATAAGCCAGCTTGGAAGCGCGAGCTTTGGGCCCATGAAAGCCCATGGAGGGGCTCGCATCCATGAGCAATCTGAGCGCGCGATCGGTATCTGTTTCAAATTGCCGGATCAGCAATTTATCGTGACGGAGCGCGGCGCGCTGATCCAAAAATCGAAGATCATCACCGGGCACGTAATTCCGGTGCCCGCCAAATTCGACACCGGAGCCGCGTTGGTGGCTGCGATGACTCCCCGCGTAGAGACCGGACGCGACACTCCTTGCCGTGAGGTGCAGCGGCCCAAGGCTGCCCCAATCGAGACCCGTTCGTACAAAGCTTGCTTGGCTCATGCGCGGCTTTCTTACGGAGGTGTTGGGTTGACCGCTCTGGGTGTGTTGGTCGGCTTGGGGGGTGCAGCTTTGCGCACCTGTTGGCAGGCGGAAAGGAGCTTTGGCCCAAGCACGTTGGGATCGAGGGCGGCCTTGGGATCATTTTCGAGCCATCCGCCGCAGGCTTCGATGGCGAGCCCCAGTGCTCCGAGCGCTGAATAGGCCTCCAGCAATTGCCGATCGATCACGGCTCGTTGGGGCTTGGTGAGGTTGCCCTGCGCAAGAAAGCGCACCCCGCGTGCGACGGCATCCACGTAGCGTGCGCCCCGGATATCAGAAATAAGTGCGGGAATTTCTCGGCTGACGGCCAGCTGGAGTTCGCGTTGTTGTCCCTGTGTTTGCCGACAGGTGACTTCCGAGGCCGCTGCAGCGCCAGCTATGCCATCTTTAGTTAACGGCAAGTCAAGGAGTGGGACGAGGACGACATCGCCGCGTTCGATCGGTTTTCCCGAAAGATGATTGTAGCGGTCTAGAACCCACGCTTTCTGCTTATCGCCCAAGAATTTGTAGGCAAACGAGATTGTCGAATCGCGTTCGGTGGCGATCAGCCGGAGGTTGTAGGGGATCTTGATTTCAGCCCCTTCGTCGGGGGCCAACCAGGGCTTGCTGCCATTGGCGAGCGATAGCAAATCCGAACGGTCTTTGGCGCCGAGCAGCCGTTCCGCCAAACTGTCCCAAGTTTGACCAGCTTGGATCAGCTCATAGCTAACGGCTGGAACCTCAAGCCGCATGCCCGGAACGATGGAAGAACCGCCTTGCGCATCCAGCATGTTGGCAGCCACCAATAACTTCTCGAACTGCACACGCCCGTAAAATCGCTCGGCGATGGCTGCCAGCGTTTCGCCCTTCTGCACGACATACACAAACGCGCTGGCTCTGCGCGGGCTGGCCAAAAGGAACACGCAGGCGAGGAGCGTGAGAAAAAAATAGCGAAAAATGCGCGGGCGATCCATGAGCAACACCGGCAAACTTTGCCCCCGAACCTGGCAAACGTAAACCTTAGCTTGCGCCCATGCCCGTGGGCGCTCGGTTTTTAGAGCTCTATCTGACTGAGCGCCAATTTCAACCACACGCCCTTCGGGACCCCCGGGATCAAACCAACCAACGGAGAAGCCGTCCGCAACTTCGTGATATGAGGAGCAACCGAAGACGTGACGCAAGAAAGTGAACAGAACGAGGAGGAGCGTCGAGCTCCGCCTGGCCTCGATCAGCCGAAGAGGAGCGCGCTTCGTGACCGGCGTGCCTGGACTGTTCGGGCGTTGCGGCGGCTGAGGACGGCCCAGGATCGTCTCCTGCATCTCCTCGGTTCAAGTGTCGAGGCTCGCTCAGGCCTCGTCGCTGGCATGCTGGCGCGGAACGCCAACGAGTCCACCTCGTACTGGTTGCAGCTTGGCGTTTCGATCGGGATCGCGACGCTCGGCCTCGTCGTAGGTAGCGCAGCGGTCATCATCGGTGCCATGTTAGTCGCTCCGCTCATGGGCCCAATCGTCGCCCTGGCCATGGGTCTTGCGACCGGCTCACCGTTCCTGGTGTTGCGCTCGGCAGGCCGTATCGTTCTCAGCGTTGTGGTCGCGATTGGTGGCGCGGCAGCCATCACCGTCCTCCTGCCTTTCCACGAGCTCAACGGCGAGATCGCGGCGCGAACGTCGCCGACCGTTCTAGACCTCCTGACCGCGGGTTTCTGCGCGCTTGCCGGCGTCTATGCCTCGCTGCGGCCGGGCTCGGACACGGCCACCACGGCGGCGGG
The DNA here is from genome assembly GCA_038251425.1 of Polyangiales bacterium. Classification (GTDB taxonomy): domain Bacteria; phylum Myxococcota_A; class Polyangia; order Polyangiales; family Polyangiaceae; genus JBBRRP01. Next base: position 21,426 of record JBBSBI010000020.1, on the reverse strand, counting down.
AACTTCGATTGGGATCTCACTCGTCCCTCCGCTCTGCGCGAGCGGCTACGGCTTGGGCGCGGCGATGTGGCCGGTAGCCGGCGGTGCTGCGCTCCTCTTCCTAACGAATCTCGTCGCCATCATCTTCGTCGGCACGATCTCGTTCGTGGGAGCTGGATTCAACCGCGTGAACTCGGTGAGCTTGGAGAGGGATGAGCTCGCGAAGAATCAGAACGCTTTCGTGACTGCCGCGATCGCGCGCCGGCTTTCCCTACTTTTCGCTTCAAAGGCCGGGCCGGCTCTCCGCTTCCTCATGCCGCTGGTTCTTCTCGCCGTGGTGTACCTGCCGCTTCGTCGGGCACTGGACGAAGTGGCCTGGCAGGTCCGGGTCCGCGCGGCTGTCCAGGATGCTCTGACCCGCGAGCCCCGCGAGATTGTCCAGAGTCGCGTTCGCGTTGAGCGGCACGAGGTCGATCTTCGCGTGGTGTTGCTCGGGAATACCGCGGACGGGGAAGCCTGTCGCGGGCGCCTCGACACCGAACTCAAGTCCGCGTCCGGCGTCGTACCTCACATCGAGGTCCTGGCGATCCCCGACGCGGCGGCGTTCGCTGGTCTGCAGTCCACACTGCGCTCGTCGCAGGATCGCTTGCTGCCTCCGACGCCTCCTCCACCGTCGGCTACTCAGCAGCTCGACATCGGACGTAGCATGATCCGAACCAGCGTCCGTCGCCTCTGGCCGGCCGCTGCTGCCGGAGAACCAATCGTGATCGAGGTCGGAACGAGTGAGAGCGGGCCGCTCCGGGTGCGAGTCGTCCACCTCGGCGCGGCGCTTGGCTCAGATGCGGTGGAGAGCCTAGGGCGGGGCCTCTTTGGCGCCCTGAGCCGCGAGGTCCAGCTTGTGGACGTGGCGATTCCTACCGAGGCCATCACGCGCTCCAACGGTGATCTGGCGCTTGTTTCCCGAGTATCCTCTGGGATTCGAGCGACTGCGGCGATCGTCAACGTCAACATCTGCATCGTGGAGCCGTCTCCACCGCTCAACCGCAGACGCGTCGACAAGCGCGACCAAGAGCTCGCCGACACCCTTCGCCAGGTGCTCGCAGAGCATCCCCGAGTCACGACCGAAGTCGGCGACGACTGGAGCGTTCGCTTCGTTCGCGGTGCCTGCACGCCAGCTGTAAACTGAGGCTCTAGGACTCGGCCACGGGAAAGCGCCCATGCCCGTCAGCGCTGCGTTTTTAGAGCTCTATCTGAGCCCCAATTTCAACCACACGCCCCGGAGGAATGCCAAAGAAGGCCGTGGCGGGTTGGGCGTTGCGCGATAGGAACGCAAACAAGCGCTCACGCCAGAGCGCCATGCCGGGACGGTGGGTGGGGAGCAGGGTTTCCCGGCCGAGGAAGAACGTGACGTAATCGAGCGCGTAGTGCGGGATCTCGAGTTCATTCAGCAAGGCGGGCACATCCGGTGTTTCCATGAAACCGAAGTGCGCCACGACGCGTCGAAAACCGCTCGGCAACTCTTCCAGCGTGGCGCGTTCAGCTTGCGGCACACGGGCTACCTTCTCCGTGATGAGTGTCAATAGGATCACGTGTTCGTGCACGATTCGATTGTGCAGGAAGTTGTGTAAGAGCGCGGGCGGCGTGCCGTCGGAGCTGCCAGCCATGAAGACGGCCATGCCTGGAACTCGGGCTGGGCGTTCCACGCGGATCAGTTCGAAGAAATCTTCGAGAGGTACGACGCGTTCACGGAAGCGTTCACTCAAGACTTCGCGCCCACGGCGCCACGTCGTAAAAAGGGCGAAGAGCAACGCCCCGACGGCGAGCGGGAACCAACCACCGTCGGCTACTTTTGCAAGATTGGAAGTCGCAAACACCAATTCAGGGATCAGAAATACGGCTGTTACTGCGACTGCAGGCAAAAAGCCCCAACCCCACAGGCGGCGCGACACGACGTAGGCGAGGAGTGTCGTGATCACCATATTGAGCGTTACGGCAATTCCGTATGCTGCTGCCAGAGCACTCGACGAACGGAATCCCAAGACGAGCGCGATGGTGCACAGCATCAGCAACCAATTGATGACCGGCACGTAGATTTGTCCCATGTGCGCCGCTGAGGTGTGGTGCACGGTGACACGTGGCAGGTAGCCCAGCATGAGCGCTTGACGCGCCAATGAGAACGAACCCGAGATGAGTGCCTGCGACGCGATGACCGTCGCCATGGTTGCCAAGACCACCATCGGGATCAGACCCCACTCGGGCACCATTCGATAAAAGGGATTCTCGACTGCGCTTGGCTCCCGAAGGAGCAGCGCACCCTGTCCGAAATAGTTGAGCAGCAGCGCAGGCAAGGCCACGAAGAACCAACTCATTCGCATCGGCCGCGCGCCAAAATGCCCTAGATCTGCGTAGAGCGCCTCACCCCCGGTGACCACGAGAAAGACCGAACCCAGCACGATGAAACCGCGATGTCCGGAAGTCATCAAAAACTGCCAGGCGTGGGAAGGGTTCGCGGCCTCCAACACGTCGCTGTAAAGTGCGATTTGATGGATGCCTAGGCACGCGAGCGTGGCAAACCAAACCAGCATGATGGGGCCAAAGACAAGGCCGACGCTGCCGGTTCCGCGCTTCTGCATGTAGAAGAGGAAGAACAGAATGATAACGGAAAACGGGACAACGTAAGACGCTAGGCTTGGCGTCACGATCTTGATGCCCTCGACGGCACCTAGCACCGAGATAGCCGGGGTGATCATTCCATCGCCAAATAAAAGCGAAGCGCCCACCAAGCCGAGCAGCACAGCCACCTGATGCGTGCGCTTTTGCGGCTCAATACCCCGGATCACCAGCGCCATCAGCGCGAGAATGCCCCCTTCGCCTTGGTTATCGGCTCTGAGCACGTAGGCCACGTACTTCACCGAAATGATCACCATCAGCGCCCAAAAAATGAGTGAGAGCACTCCGAGCACGTTTTCTCGGGACACAGCCACGCCGTGCGCGCCGTGCAGGCACTCCCGGAGCGCATACAGGGGGCTCGTACCGATGTCCCCGAACACGACACCGAGGGCGCCCAAAGAAAGGGCAGCAAGTTGTCGCCCTTGGGGTTTATCGCTTTCGCCGTCGTGGCTCATGCGATCAAGCCGTGGGACGTTTGGCGCGGCTTGCCCGGAAAACTTCAAAGACGGCGGGTAGGAATGACACGACGATAATGCCGACGATCACCAGGTGAAAATTCTTCTTGATGAACGGGTCTTGCGCAAAGTAGTACCCTGCCAACAAGAAGCTTGTGACCCAAATGACACCGCCTCCGACGTTGAAGGCGAAGAAGCGTCGATACGGCATCTTGGCGAAACCCGCGACAAAGGGGGCAAAAGTTCTCAAGATCGGTGCAAAGCGGGCAAACACAATGGCTCGGCCGCCGTAGCGTTCATAGAACTCTTTGGTTCGATCCAGATGCTTGGGATTGATCAGGCGGTACTGCCCGGCAAAGGCCTTGCGTCCGAAATGGTTCCCGATCTTGTAGTTCACCGAATCGCCCAAGATGGCCGCTGCAATCAAGAGCGGAAGCATCACGCCAAGCTCGACCGATGATCCAGGCAGTGAGCAGATGGCGCCAATCGCAAAGAGCAGCGAATCCCCAGGCAAGAACGGAGCTACCACGAGGCCCGTTTCGCAGAAGATCACCAAGAACAAAAGGACGTAGAGCCATGGCCCGAGCGCCGTTGACCAATCCGCTAGGTGCGTGTCCAGGTGAAGGACTACGTCAAGTACTGTATGGAGCATGCGTTTCGGCCTTTACTAGCCTGGGGCCTGGCGCGCCACAAGAGGACCCGGCGGGCCGCGTACTCCCCGGCCACCCCGTGAGTCCTAAGGATTCTCAAGGGCTCGAAGCAAGACGACTCGATCAGCGCGGTCTTTTTCCCGCATACCTTCCTTGGTAAGCAGGAGCCCCCGAAGAGAAAGCACGCGAACCGGCACGCCATCTAACACAACTTCCACGATGTGCTGGCTGAGTTCGTCCCATGAGTGACCACATGCAGCTGGCATGACATCCACCGTGATAACGTCGTTAATACGCAGCGCATAGTGCCCTTCCCGCTGGAAGATGTCGGCGTCGTTCTCAAGTTCAGCGGCGGCATGATCGGGAAGCCGTGCCAACGCCGCTACCCACTTAGGCGTGTTGGTTGCGCTTGGATTAACAAGAATGTCCAGATCTTCGGAGAACCGATTGTAGCCGTGCGCTGCGATCGCATACCCGCCGATCAGCGCATAGTCTGCTCCCTGAGCGTTCAAATCGCGAGCAAGCTCGAGCAAGTCGTTCCAAGTTGCCGGCCGAGTGTATTCAGTCATGGGGCGGCACGCGACTGTTGGCGCGCATCGTATGCTGGCGCCATTTCTCCCAGTCACGGTTTGCCTCTTCGTGGCTCGAATAGATGAATACTCCTCTTGGCACACGGGTTTCGTAATTTGCCATTGTCGTCATGGTCGCTCTGACCAAAGCGCTGGGTGGCGTCCCTGCCTCGGGGCGACGGCGCTTACCGATGACTCTAAGGAATGTTTCCGAAGCCATGGGATCGTCTGCGTCCATCCCAGAAACCGTACCACAATGATTGCACGGTGCGAGAGGTCAGCGCCAGGACTTTGGCTTAGAGGCTCAATCCGGTTACGGCAGGCGTTCTAGGTGACATGGGGGCCGCAAATTCCCTGCAGGGGAGGGAAAGCTTCTAGCGTGGTCCCATAGGCGCGACGCAAGCGGGCCGCATGGGTCTCCGCATCCGCGAGAAACAGCTCCGGGAAGCCACCTCGCAGCAGCAGTTGGCTCAACCCTCGATGAGCTTCTGCCGAAACCGGGCGTGGCGCGTCTTGGATGGCATCGAGTTCCAGGAGCTCACTCGTGACACCCATCAGTTCACCTCGCAGGGTGTCACTTGACTGCTCGTCGCCCCTGTGGCCTGCTCGGTGCACGTGGGTCACGAGGTTACCGTCGGCCGGCGTCTGGTTCTGGGAAGGAGCGCCAGCCTGAGGCTGGTGTTTACTTAATGACTTTTGAACGGGTACTCATTGTTTTGGGGACGAGTTCCCTTTTAGCGTGCGGTTCTGTTACCGAATACGGAACTTCAGGCACGGGCTCGACGGGCGGCGCTTCTTCGCCCGCGAGTGTCAGCACTCCGGCTTCGAGCTCCAGTACGTCGCCTTCGGAGCCAACTGCCCCAGGTCCAGGAAGCGGGGGAACGGGCGGCGTCGCGCCACCAGCAGGGATACCTAGCGTCCCGCAGCCCGCACCAGGCACTCAGCTATCTGGCGGGGCGGGAAGGGTGCTTGGTACCTTTCCTTACACCACGGGAATTTTCGTGGTCCTCACGAGTGGCGTTACCCTCCGCGATCACTCGGGCGCCGAGTTGAGCGCGTGGCCTGCGCAAAGGCCACTTACGGCTGCTGCATTTGATGGACAGTACCTTGTCGTTGCTGATGGCGCATTCCTCACCACGCTGAGGCCGGATCTTTCAGTAGTTTCCACGGCAACTTTGGTCGAGCCTTGCGCTGACGGCGTTCTGTTGTCCGGAGGGTTGTTCGTTTGCGGTCCAGCCAACGACGTGGATCGTATTTTCTATACCTACGACGTCGCGCTGGGCACGCTTGTGGCCTCGTCGCTACCGTACACCTACAACGGGATCCCCATGCGAAAGGTTCCCGGATACGACGGGTTCGTCACCGTATCGATAGACATCTCCCCGAGTGACTATCATCTCTACAAGAAGGGCAAGAAAGGCGAGGCCGTTTTCCTCAATGAGAGCCCGTACCACGGAGATTTTCGCGTGGACCTTGGCTTCGCCTTCGTGGGAAGTCCGGCTACGCATTTGGTGACCCCAGAAGGGCTTTTCCTCAAACTCACGGGGACGGCATGCGATCAAATCCCGATGCCCTATCCCAGTGAGTGCCTCGCAAAGGAAGGCGCCCTTGGCACACTCACCGGGGCGCAGCACATCGTTGCGGCGGACAGTGACGCGTCCTACATCTATGCCTTAGTGTCTTTTGGTTCGACGAGGTTTGATGAGGGCGAATGTGACAAAGGCTGCGCAGTGCAACGCATCGACCCGGTTTCCCGTACCGTGCTGACTCAGCAGATCTACAGCGTCCCTTCGGCGCAGATCCTCGCCGCAGTGAACGACCCAGCTGCAGACGCCCTGATTGTCAGCTCGGCAGTGAATCTCGGCGGCGCTGGCCGCGACGCCGTGCTTCGACATCGCGTCGATCTCTTGCCCTACAAGTGACCTGCCATCGAGCTTAGGGCAGGGCTTGCCTGAGTTTCGCTCAAAGTATCTCCTCGGAACAACATGAAGCACCCCTGAAAACGTTATGGGCGCGCCCTCACAGTAGCGCTAGATCCTAAGGCTGCACGTTGTCGAATCGCGTTGGCGGCTGCCCCAGCCGCTTCTCGCTTTAGCACACCCAGGGAGTCACATGTTTGGCAGAAATTCTCGATCAGAATGGGTTCGAGTCGGTATCCTTTTGGCTGTGGGTTGCAGCAGCCCTGCGCCCGACACAAGAACCATGAGCATGCCGCAGTCGGGCACCGGTGGTTCTGGAGCGAGCAACGCGGCCACGGGTGGAAAGGGAACACTCGGAAGCGGAGGAGTTCCCGGGGCGGCCACGGGTGGCGTGCGAAGCACCGGTGGTGCATCAAGTTCTGGTGTTGGGGGTGCCGCGAGTCCTGCTTCAGGGGGCAGCGGAGGCACGGCAATTGTCAGCGTGAGTGGTGGCGCGCCGTCAAGCAGTGGAGGCGCGAGCGCCAACGCGGGTGCCCCCAATTCGGCGGCAGGCGGTAACGCCACGGCAATTGGCGCGGCGCTGGATGGTCAGCGTTGGGAGTCGAACTGCGGCGCGGTCGCTGACGGTGATGATAGCCTGTGCTTCAACTATCCTCCGAATACGCAGAGCTGCCCCGAGGGCGGGTACGTGATGCTCGATAAGCAGGTCGCCTTCGGGGGAACGCCCGGCACCACCTATGACGTTTCTCTGCGCTTTCGCGGCGTGGTGGAGCCCAAAATCTACACGGGCGGTACCTCGGACGCGATGCACTATTGCATTGGTGGGGTTGCAAGTGATTCTAACTATAACATCTACAGCCTCGAAGTCTCTTCGCCACACCAGGTGTACTCTGTAAATTCCGATGTTGACGAGGGGCACTATGTGTTTGCCATCGATACCACTCGCACCATCAAGATCGACGGCGGCGCCACGCTCAAGCTCTACGGGCTGGACAATAACTGCATCTCCATCGCCAACGCTGATGGCGCGGTAACGCCCGCCGGCGTGCCGCCGGCGCCTACCCCCAAAGGCCAGTTTGTTCAGGTGAATGTGGTTTCTGTAACGCCCGCCAATTAGCCAAGGATAAACCATGAAAAATCGAAGTTGCCGAACACGCTCAGTTGGCGTGGTTGCTCTCGGCTTGGCCGTGGGTTGCTTGTCCAGCCCCAATTCTCAAAGAACGACGGTGAACGGTGCTGCCGCAGGAAACACGGGTGGCAGCGCTCTTGGCCCAAGCGGAGGTGTCGTCGGAATGGCCGCGGGTGGAGCGGGAGCGGCGCGCGCGACCGGGGGAACTTCCCTGCAGTTGGGTCAAAGTGGCGGATCGCCACAGGTTTCAAGCCTCGGGGGGAGTGCTTCTGGAGGTCAAACCAACGTTATCGGGAGCGGAGGGCAGAGTAGCTTGGGGGGTTCCATGGGAGCGGTATCGAGCGGTGGGAGCGCTTCGGGCGGTGCTCCCAATAACGGTCCGTGTCCGGGCGGAGTTGGCAAGGCGCTCAAGTTTGACGGCACCGTGGAAGACTTCGTGACGGCGAACCTCGGCACTGATCTGCCGATCCAACGCGCGTCCCGCACCCTGGAGCTCTGGGCCCACTTTGACTCCGACAAATGGGAGCCAGAACACAGCCTGATCGAATACGGTGCTGGGCAATCCTGCCACGTGTTCGGGATCGACGTTGAAGAGGTGGGAGCACTCGATCCCTACGGAAATGGCTGTGGAAGCGATAACTCCGTGGTGCTCGTCCCCGCGGTGCCCGCGACCGGATGGCTCCATCTCGCTTGGGCGTACGACGGCCCCAACAACACGTTTCAATTCACCGTGAATGGGGTGGCCCAGCCAATCCCCTCGCCCCACGCCGACCCAGCTTGGACAACTACAGATTCACCTCTCCTTATCGGTGGGTCGAGCGAGTTTGGGGGCGAAGGTTTTGGCGGCGTGATCGATGAAGTGCGCGTGTGGAACATCGCCCGCACGCCCGCCGACATTGCGCGTGACATGCGGGTCTTCTTGAAGGGCAATGAACCCGGCTTGGTTGCCTACTATCACTTCGATGAAGGCCAGGGCACGAGCGCCGGCGATTCCGGCCCACACGGCCACACCGCGAACATGGTATCCACGGTCAAACCCATGTGGGTGACTTCGGATATTCCCGGCACATTTACTTGCTCCGAGCAGCCTCACGGGATTGGGGCGACCGGATCCGGCGCTTGAATTGATCTCGGGCCTTAAGTAGCCTGAAGATTAACGCCAGATGTAGACGTCGGCGTACCCTGAGCGCGTGTCGGCGTAGACCAAGAACGGCTGCGCGCGCACCACCAACGGGAAGAACGGAATCGTGTAAACACAGGTTCCGACCGTCTTTGGACCATCGGCCCATTGTTGACTACCCGTCCCACTCAGCCGAGCGGCGCTGAGGCAAGGCCCCGCGTTGGTGCTCTTGCGGGCTACGGCGAATACCCCCGCGCCATCCGTCGCCAACTGTGCAGGGTTGCCGGCCCCGAGCCTCCCAGGCGTTTCCCAAAGCTTGGCTCCGGTGGGGGAAAGCCGCTGTACTTCGCTCATGCCGGCACCGCTTGTGTACGCGACGTAAGCGCCGCCTGTGCCATCTGGTGCCACGGACATCTGCCCGAGGGTCCCCGGGTCCCGGACCATTTCCACGCCGTTTGCCAGCCACCGAACTGCGCCCGCTGCCGTGACCCCCTGCACGAATACGTCGCGAGCGTTCGGCCGACGACGAGCGTCCGACCAACCCACGATGACTCCGCCCATTGCATCCGCCGCCACTTTGAGGTTCTGCTTTTCGCCGTATTGGGCGGTCACGGGAGTGGTCCATAACAGCGCGCCCTGCGCCGAGAACTTACGCACGGTGATTTGATCGCCGCCGGTTGCAAGGAAGGCATTCCCGCTGGCATCGGTAGCAACCCCCGCCTCTATGTTGGAAGGGCCTGCGGGGAATGCGGCGCTCGAAAACACAACCGCCCCCAGTCGGTTCACGCGCTTGAGGACCCGGCCTGTTACAGGATACGGCAAGAATGCCGCAAAAACACCGCCTGCACCATCGTACACCGCCTGCACTCCGCCGCCAGCGGACTGACCCAAAGTGGTTGAAAATTGCTGAGTGCCTGAGGCGCTGAAGCGCAAGACGCGTTCAGGCGAGACGACCAACGCACCATCGTTACCGGCAATCGCAAATCCAAATTCGGAGCCGTTGACGACTGGGACGGACCAAAGGAGGCCGCCCGTGGAACTGAGCTTGCGGAGTTTAAGACCGTGGTCCGCCTCCGAATTCGTAACGTAAACGTTACCTGCAGGATCTGCTGAGGCACTGAACGGCGACTGCGGGCCCGGATCAGTCACAACCCCAGCCTCCGTGAGTGGGCCGTCACCGAGCGGAGCGGGTGCAGGGGTTGATGGATCGCGAGGGACGGCGGGGGTACCAGGCGTGGCAGCGGGAGCGGATGAGCCGGAGGCACCCGGCTTGAGTGATAGCCCCGGGAGCTTCACTCCCGGTTTCAAAACCTTCGGCGCGACAGGCTGGATTGGTTTGAGATCTGCGCCAGCAAAACCCGAAACCAATAACACCGAACTCATGATGACCAAAGGAATGCGCTTCATGGGATACCTCCAAAATCGAGGATCTTAGGCGGAAACCAGCTCGATCAAAAGCACGAACACTCGCGTCACGTTCTTCGCTCGCTTCGCTCGCTCAAGGGGTTTTTGCGGGTCCTTGACGAAATTCGGATTCGAGAAGTTGTGGCTTGACAGCAGAAGCGTAGATAGCGTGGCTGCCGCGAAGCGGCTCAGCGTTAACCGTAGAGCCCAGCCAGTGGCCCCTTATTCCAGAACGGATCGCCGTGCACGGGCTTGTTATAGCCAAAACGCTTGAACGTTTCGACCCAAAGATCAGCGTGGGTACGGCCCGTGTAGGGTAAGAAGCTTCCCGTGTTCAGGCCGAGCGACTTGCCGCCAAAGAGCAGGATGGGGTTGTCTTCAATCGTGTGACCGCTACCGATACAGCACTCGTTGAAGTACACAACAAGCGTGTTATCGAGCATGGTGCCGCTGCCCTCCGGCGTATTCTTGAGGTCGAGCACGAGCTTGGCTGTGGTCTGATTGTAGAACATCTCAAACGCAGCTTGCACCACCTGCGCGCTATCGTCGTGAGAAGCCTCGTGGTGGCCGGTGCCTCCGTTGCCGCCCACGGCCGCCGCCGCAATATCGCTGTTGCCGTACGAGTAGGTCAGGGTCACCACGCGACTGAGGTCGCACTGAAACGTGGAACGAATCATGTCCGTTTGCTGCACTGCTGCCAGTGCGTGGCGCGCATTATTGTCGTTGTCGGGCGTGCTTGTCGGAAGTGCACCGAGCACGGGTTTAGAGCAACCGGCGCTCGGCCCTGCGCTGAATTGCGCCTCAAGCGCACGAATGGCGGCCAAATGGGCGTCCAGCTTGGGCAGCTGAGAGCTTGGAACCTTGGAGTGCAGCGTGGTGAGGTCGCTCATGACAAAATCGAGAATACTCTTGTTCTTCGCCCGTGCGCGGCCGATAGCACTCTGATCGCCACCAAGTACTAAGTTGGCAAAGATGTTGTTGAACGCCGCTTCCGGGCGACTTTCAGGCCACAAGGCTTGATTGAAACCCGCGTAAGAGATGACGCGCAAACACTCGGGCCCAGCGCCCTTCATCGACTCCAGCGATGCACCCAGTTGAAGCGAACCCATGGGCGTACCCTGGAGAGCGGGGACATTCCTTAGGAGCTCTTGGTCCACCGAGGGCGCGGTGCCGGTGAAAGACTTGCCGTTGTCGTCCTGAATATCTGATTGCGGGCTGCCAGGAATGTACGCCCAGCCGTTCTGGGGCGAAGGCGACGGGCACATGATCGCCACCATGCCAGCACCATGTTTATCGCCCAACCAGCTATCACTCCGCGGAATATCAATCCCTTTGAGTACGACCATCTCGTTCCGAACGGCCTCGAACGGCTTCAAGAGCTCGGTCATTCCCCAATCCTTCATGCCGCCGGTCGTGGGGAACCATTTTTCTGGGCGCGTGCCGCACGGGCGATGGATGATGAGCAAACGCTGCGGGCCCGCGGCTTGAGCCTCCGCCCTCAGCAGCGGTGCAGCCAGGGCGCACAGGCCGGTACCGCCGAGGCCAGAGAGAAACGTGCGTCGCAAGAACCGAGGATGGGAGGGGGTCATGCTGGGATTGCCTTTCTATTTGAGCGCGGGGTCTCGCACGATGAAGCCTGGAGCGGTGAGCAGTGAGCGGAAGAAGTCAGCGAACGAGCCCGTGGTGGCGAAGGTGCTGCGAGCGTTGGCCAGATCGCAGGCTTCGACCGCCGAGGTATAGCCGAGGGAATACTTGGCGAGCGTTTGCGTGGCACAGTTGGCAGTCGCGGCGCGGTTAGCTAAGCGTTGAGCTAAATCCGCCACTCCCGTGATCGGCCCATCGAGATCCGTGCCGAGCCCGACGACCGTGGAACTCGAATCGATCGCAACTCCGTTGGCATCCGAGAGTTTGAAACGGCCGATGGGGTCGAACTGCTCGAAAGCCAGCCCAAGAGGATCAAACAGGGAGTGGCAGCCTGCGCACTGCGCTAAGGCCGCGCGTTTGCCGGCGAGCTCACGCGGAGTGCCTGTCATGGTCTTGCTCACGTCGAGCGCGCCCGGGGGAGGCGCTGGAACGGTGCCGCCGCACACGAAGGAGTTGTAAAGGAAGAGCCCGCGGTGGATCGGATCTCCGCTGTCTTTGTGTTGGTTGGTGGCGGATAACACACCGGGTTGAGTCAAAAGCCCTGCTGCGGGTTGGGACGCGGGGATCTCCACGGGCACCAGCTCGGCGCCCGCTACGGCGGGTAACCCGTAAACAGAGGCCAGCTCAGTGTTCGCGTAGACCTTGCGCGAACTGAAAAGATCGGCAAATTTTCCGTTCCAAACCGTGTCTTTCAGAAAAGCAGAGGCTCCCGCGTACAGGCTGCTCTTGAGGGAACTCGTATACTCCGGAAATAGCGTTGAATCCTTGATGCTATTGGGGATCTTTTCTACCCCACCCCAATACCCCACCAACCTAGACACCGAATCCCGCGCTCGCGGTACGGTGAGTAGCCGATCCACCTCGGTCTTGAGCACGTCAGGTTGCAGCAACGCGCCGCCATTGGCCTTGCTCCAGAGCTGATCGTCGGGTGTGGAATCCAAGAGCAAGAAGGACAAGGCCGAGGCCACTTCGTTCGCGGTGAGCGCCACCGGCCCCGTAGCTTGAGAGGCATCAGTCCCAATCTCGGTTCGATACAGAAATGAGCCGGATTGCAGGGCGGCTTGGATCACCATACTCAGGGCTTCATCGGCACCTTCGGTCGGTGAAAAGTCATTGAAAATCTTCATCAGCGCGGCCGTTTCCGTGGCCGCGAGCGGCCGACGCCAGGCGCGCGCGATCTTGTCGTTGATGAACTGCTCCACACAAGCCGCGGTTACGGTTGTGCCACATGGCTTGAGCTGCTGCGCGATCTTGAGGGCCGCGCGCTGGTAGCCGAGAGCCGCCTTATCATCCACCTGAAAGGCTTCGGATAGGTTCGTGTAGTTGCCGCTTAGGCCACTTTGAGTGGTGATTTGTGCGTCCGCACCCGTGAGCGTGCTTCCGAGCACGTCTCTGCCCGTGTTGACGATCTGTTGATCGGTGAGCAACCAAACGCGGGCTGGGGCAAGCGGAGCGCCAGGAGCGCAAGGAGTGCCCGCGGGGCCCGCAATAGTCTCTCCGCCGGTGCCTGTGCCCGGACCTACAGCTCCCGGCGCGCCTCCGCTACCCGGGCCCGCCATTGCGGGTGTCGCGCCTCCGCCACCCATGCCATTGGCGGTGGGCGTGCCATCGGGGCCAATTGGTGGCTTCGAGGCCGTGCTTCGGGGCACGTTGGCGCTGCACGCTAGCGCAACGAGCACTAGACCCGGCATGAGGCTGAAAAGCTTGTGGGAGGTTCTGGCGGGGATCGAGCTTCGCCCAAGCTCATGGCACGATGTTGACATAGGGCACCTTTCAGAACGCACGCGTTCACGCCACGCACAGCCGACGCCCCCGCATACACGCCAAGAGCCCGCTGTCCGTCAGTGGTAGTGACTGAAGACTCCGCCAAACTAGCAACACGGAATATCGCTCGCCATAGCGTTCTCCGGGGTTAGGTGTGTCGAAGCCTGGCCTCTAACACACGAAAGTACCACCCGAGACGTGGCAGAGGCGTGGTGCTAGCCTGCACGGCAGTGGCAGATCCAACGGTATCAGGTCGTCGTTCTGTCGTGGTGAAGGTGCCGTTGTCGGTCGGGCACGGGCGCACCATTCTCGAAGGGGTCTCGGAATATGCACGCAACCGCAAAGATTGGTGGATCACGGTGCTCAACGAGGAAGCAACTGTGGAGGTGGTGGCTAACGCCCAGCCCTCAGGTGTGATTGCGTTCACATTCACGCGCGAAATTGAGGATGGCCTACGGGCCATTGGCGTTCCCGTCGTCAGCGTTGCCAATATCGTGGAGCATTCCGGCCTACCCGCCGTCTACTTCGATGACCTAGAAGCGGGGCGCTTGGCAGCTGAGCATCTGATGACGTGTGGCCTCCGTCATTACGCGTTTATTGGCGATAACAATCCCGTAAATGGCCGGTTGCGTTTGGAAGGATACCGAGCTGCTTTGGCGCAGGCGGGGCATTCGGTAGCGGTGCTTGAGTGCGCGAATAACTTTGGAGGCTGGATCCCATTCAATCCGGAACACATTATTCGCCAGCTCGCCGCGCTTCCCAAGCCGTGTGGCGTTTTCGCGCCGTGGGATCTCATTGCGTATCACGTAGCACGCGTGTGCGAGCACGCGAGCATTCGAGTGCCCGAGGAAGTTGCGATCATTGGTGTGGATAACGATCCGTTGCTGTGCAATGTGTCGCGCCCACCGCTCACGAGCGTTCGCATCCCCGCATTTGAAATTGGGTTCCGTGCCGCCGAGATGTTGGATAACCTCATGGCGGGTGGAGCGCCTCCTAGCATGCCTGTGGTGTTGGCGCCGTTGCCGCCCGTGGTGCGCCAATCCACCGAAGTTATCGCCGTGCCTGATGAGAAAGTTGCGATGGCCCTGCGTTATGTACGGGAGCACGCCCATGAATCGGTCGGTGTTACCCAGATGTGGGAGGCACTCGATGTAGATCGCAAGGAAATGGAGGCACGCTTTCGTAAATTCCTGGGCCGCTCGGCGGGGCAGGAATTCACCCGCGTTCGCGTTGAACGGGCCAAACAGCTCGTTCTCGATACCAACTACACAACCGAAGAGTTAGCTAGAGCTTGTGGATTTGCCACCGCTTCCTATCTCATCAGCGTCTTTCGTAAGCACGTTGGGGTTACTCCCCAGGCCTACCGGGAGACATTTCGCAAGGTGACGATAGCTAGCTAGCGGGCCAATTCGCTGGGGACCACGGCGGCGTTTCCCTTGGCTGGTGCCCGTGGTGGCGAATGTGCTATTGTCCTTTTGATGGACCCCGACGCAAAGCAGCGCGCTGAACGACGCCGGCAGCAAGCATCCCTTTGGCCTCTGCGCCGGTTCCAGCTGGGGCACGAGCCTCTACGTGATGCGCTCGACCGCTCCACTCTGAACGAGAGAATTGCCCTCATGTGGCCATTAGCCAAGGAGGCTTGGTCCGTGGCCGGCAAACAGATCCCCACCTACGAACGCTGCAATATTCCCGGAGCGCTGGTGCGGAGCAATCGCTAAACGATGGACGTGAACGAAGATTTCGTGGATATTGCCCGGGCATTCGTCGATTGCGGCGTGGAGTTCCTGGTGGTTGGCGCGTACGCCCTCGCCGCTCACGGCTTTCCGAGAACAACCGGTGATATCGATCTCTTGGTACGGCCCACGCCAGCGAATGCCGCTCGCGTTTTCCACGCTCTCGCACACTTCGGAGCTCCTGTTGCAGCGCATGGTGTGACGCAACACGACTTCGAACTTGAAGGCCAAGTCTACCAACTCGGCCTCCCCCCACGGCGTATCGACATCCTAACCTCGATCTCTGGCGTCTCGTTCGACGAAGCGGCCGTAGCCGCCATCGAAGGTACCTTTGGTCCGGTCAAGGTACGCTTCATCGGGAAAGCGGCGATGGCTCGCAATAAGTTGGCCTCAGGCCGACCGAAAGATTTGCTGGACGCAGAGTTATTGAAAAGCGAACCGTAGCGCCCCTCCGCGGGCCACCGTCGCCGGACCCAAAGCCGCGAATGTGTCGAACGGTCTCTTCCAGATTCGGGTTCACATCTCCAAGTCTGGCCACCGATTAGCTAAAATCTCCGCGAAAGCGCGATTTGCGGCCCTCCCGCCGCTCCGATGCTCACAAAGTCCGGCATAGCCGCGTTCGATTGGGCCAATATCCACTCAGCGAGGCGGGCCACGCGTTCAACCCGCAGCTCTTCACCCAGTTGATACGCCCGGCGGATCCCATGCTTCAATCTCGTACTCCAGGGCCACACCCTGCGCGTCGGCGAAGCGCACCACTTCGCCGTTGGCTCCACCTTCCTGGGCGCTAATGGTTCCTGCAGGCAGTGAGACGAGCACGGGAAAATCAGTCAAACCGCTCGGAACGGCCCCCGGCAGTGTGAGTTTTCTGCGCATCGGAAAGTCTGTGAGCACGATGGGGGTGCTGCCGCCACTCGGCGACGCGCTTTCCAAGGTGTTAGTGCCACCAGCTGCCGTTGAGTTGTTGCCGCCGCTGCCGCTGCCACCGAGATTGCTCGATGCGGCACCGCCCAGCTGGCTCGTGCCATCTGTGCCCAGCTGGCTGTTCCGCCCGTGCCGCGACTTCCCGTGCCGGTGCCGCCGCCTGCCGTCGCGATATTCGCCCCACCCCCACTGCTCGATGAAGTTGCTAGTGCTCCACCGCTCGCCATGTCGAACGAAGGAGCGCGAGGGCATCGGAACAGCCTGAAATTAGGCTGATCGCGCTCAGACCGCCGAAGGGTAGAGCGTGCATCCAGTTGAGCTCTTGAAGCATCGGGGAACCGTCTTCTTTCAGTGTTAACTAGAATGCTAAGATCCTGGCAGGGGTCTTTTGTTCCTAGACGCAAGTGCAGAGCAGGGTCATGCCGTTTTCAGGGGGCTCGGATGAAGTTCTTTGGCGTCAAAGCGAGCTGGATAGCGAGGCAGGGCTTATTCCACGGCAGATGCTTCAAGAGCGGAGCCCAGCGCCGCTTAGCACAGCGGCAAGTACACGTCGGTGACCTGTTCGTGCTCCTGCACCTTCGGCATGCGTTCGATGTAGTGAAAGAATACTGGAAAATCGCGCAGCGTTTCCCCGCTTTGCGGGAGCCAGTTTGCGTACATCGCGTGAACGGTTTCGCCTATGCGATCTGTTGACCCAATATGGCGCACCACCGCGCAGCGACCCTGTGGGAGCCACTTTTCGACTACACCCGCGTCATTGGGGTGCAGCGGAGCGGTTAGTTCTCCGCAAATATCGAAGCGGAAGAGCTCAGGGGAGACGGCCTCGGGATCGTCGTAGGCCACGCCAAACGTGCGACTGTTACGTTCAAAAGCGTCCTTCGTTGCTTTGCGCCATTCGATGAATCTTCCCACGGAAGCCATGAGTGTTGCGGGTGAGCCGCGGTGCTCAAAAACGGCGACTCGGGTGGCGCTAAATTCCACAATGTTTGGATTCATGCTGTTGCTCCTGACGGGGGTGGGTAATGGATGTTCTTCCGCCCAGGCTCTCCAAGCCGGGGCTTTCTTAAAATCGGACGGCGTCTGCCCCTGAGCTTCCTTGAACGCTCGGGAGAATGACTCGGGCGCAGCGAACCCAGCGTCCAGCGCTACGTCGAGGATAGAGCGCTCGGGTGCGAACGCGAGCTGGTAGGCGGCGTGTTTTAGTCGCGTCAGCCGCACGAGCTGCCCGACCGTGTAGCCCGTGTACGCCTTGAATTGCCGATGAAAATGGAACTTTGAAAACCCAGCGACCCCACTCAAGCGCTCAACCGAAAGATCTTCTTCAAGGTGCGCACAAATGTAGCCCACCACGCGCTCCATGCAGCTCGCGTACGTATGATGTGGGGCAGGGGGATGCATGGGGCCGTTCTCGGAAAGGGACTTTGCCCCATCAGAGAGCCTCCGTCCTGACCAGGATTGCTAATTCGACGGCTCACCGACACGGCTCTCACACCGTTGGGATAGGTCTGCTACGCTGCAAACGTGGTCCTGCAAGCACCCCTGCATCGCTACACCTTCGAAGACTATCTCGATCTTGAAGAAGTGGCGGGCGTGCGGCACGAGTATCTCGGTGGGGACATCTACGCCATGGCTGGCGGCGCCCCAGAGCACGCAGCTATGGCGGCGGCCATAACCGCCCAGCTCGGCGACGGAGCGTGTCGCGTCTACAGCTCGGATTTGCGGCTGCGGGTGCTCGAGACGGGCCTGGCGACGTATCCTGATGTGACCGTCATCTGCGGTCCGTCGAAACGCGATCCCAGAAGCGCGACGCATGTCGTTAACCCGAAAGTGCTCGTGGAGGTGCTGAGCCCGTCCACCGCGGACTATGATCGTGGCGAGAAACTCGAGCACTATAAGAAGATCGCTGGTCTCGACGCGATCGTGCTTTTCTCACACGATCAACCTCAGGCAACGCTCTTTAGCAGCGAGGCAGCTGATTGGATCGTTCAAATCTTCGGGCCGGGAGAAACGCTTTATCTCCCCAGCATCAAGGCGAAGCTTGTACTCGACCCGATCTACGAGGCCGCCCGCAAGGCCTAAGAGACGCGCGTGACCGGCACGTGATCGAAGGCCAACGCCTGCAGTTGCTGAACGGCGGGGACATGTTAGCGCCTTGCTAGTCTTTGGGCGGAATCAAGCTGCTGAGCGCCACCTCGCCGTGTTGCCCCCAACGCCAGATGCGCGGCAGCCCTGCGTAGAGCAAGCGATGATAGAGGCCTGCGGGGAGCATTCGGCGCAGCAGATTAAACACGCGCGCGTCGAACGTTCCCGGAACCCACAGCGGCGGATTCTTCGCTTCTATCACATCCAAGATCGTTTCTGCCACGTCCTCGGGCGTATAGAATGTAAGGGTCATCAAAGCGTGGATCAGCTCCTCCATGTTCACATAATGCGCATGATACGGATCATTTTTGTCCGTCAGTGCACGACTTGCCTGTGCAGTGAACTGAGTTTTTCGAAAACCGTCTGAGTTGATAAAACCCGGACGCACCAGGGAAACGCCGATACCAAAGGGGCGCATTTCATACCAGAGGCTTTCCGACGCACCCTCAAGTGCGAACTTCGATGCGCTGTAGATAGACATTGTGGGCATCGCCGTCATGCCACCCACGGAAGACACGTTGATGATGCGCCCATAACGCTGGCCGCGCATGTGTGGCAGCACCAACTTGACGAGCTCCATGGGGCCGATAAAATTAGCGTCGAGCTGCGCCATGCGTTCCTCGGCAGTGAGGTGTTCGGCGACTGCGCGGTAGCTCATGCCGGCATTATTCACCAGCACATCCACACCGCCCCATCGCTCTTCTGCCGCTAAAATAGCGGCTTTCCGCTCCGCATCGTTAGTAACATCCAAAGGCAGTAGAAGTACACGCTCCCCCGGAACAATGCCGTGTTCGGCAAACCGCGCGAGCGACGCTGTGCGTGCCGTCAGCACCAAGCGATGCGGCCCCTTGCAGAGCAGCTTTGCTAGCTCCAGCCCAATCCCCGCACTGGCCCCCGTCACTAGAATGGTCATGACCTCCCGGCGCTCCTTTCGTCGACCGAACAAGCGAACGATCGCCTTGCCGGCGTTCCTTAGGCCCTTCAAAAGCGCGACGAACCGGCGCACCGCTCCGCGCTGCGGCAGGAGCATTTCCAGGCTTTGCTGGGGATCCCTCGGCTCGGACACGCCCCACCTTAGCACTCATTCCGCGGTGGGACGATTTGGCGCGCCGAGATGGACCTTCTCAAGTCGGCATGGGCCCCCCGAAGCCCATCTACTCAGCCAAACTATTTACTGGACGCTGCACCCTGATTGGCTCGTGCAACTCGCGACACTGATGAACCCACAAGGCGCCGCGGTCCCATTGCAACCTATGTCGGTCGGCGTCCACTGGCACTTACCACTCGTCAAGTTCGCGCATGCGGTTTCATTGGCAGCGGCGGAATCGCATTCGTTGAAAACATTCTGGATGCAGGTGTTATTGACTCCGTTCCACAGACAGCCGGCCGCCTTCGCACAATTAATCTCGTTGCCAAGGGAAGAGCAATCCGTCGTCGGGAACTTTGCCTGACACGGCCATCGCCACTGACAGTTAGCATCGGCGTTACACGAAGCTTGCGCGCGGTGCGTGGTCTGGCAGCTTATATTCGCCGCACCACCTGCACCGACGTTTGCCCCACCGCCTGCACCGAGCGTCTTCGCTGCGCAGAACCCGTCGATCAGGCAGCCTGATTGGGCAGAACAGGCGCTCTGCATCCCATCAAACGACGGACAAGCTGCAGCCGTCCCAGTACACATTACGGCCGCCGCGCCCGCGGCACCACCAGTTGCGGCACCACCACTCGCAGCCCCACCAGTGGTCATCCCAGCCGCTCCTGAAACGTTGGTCATCCCCGCTGCACCGGCGCCACCATTCATCATGGCTCCGGCCGCCCCGCCCGTCGCCTTGCTGCCGCCTGTCATGGCGCTCCCGCCGCTCGCCTTGCTGCCGCCTGTCATGGCGCTCCCGCCCATCGCCTTACTCCCGCCCGTCGCCTTACTCCCGCCCGTCGTTCCAACCCCGCCGCCATTGTTATCCGATCCACAACCGGCGAAAAAACCGCTAGCAACGATGCCAGCGCTCATAAGAAATAGGGATTTCGTCTTCATGATTTGTGTTCCTTAGGTTGATGATATTTAAGAATGGTCCGGGCGGATCGGTTGTCCCGCCTGCCTGCAGCTCAGTTGACCCGCGGCTTAGGACAGTCGCAGATTACTGATCGTCGCTCATAATAGTCGCCAACTCATAGAAGTGGCAACTCATAGAAGTGGCGGCCCATGAACCCGTTTATGAAAGAACGGCTCTTCTGTGGCAGTGTGGCAGTGTTGAGTGTGGCAGTGTTGAGTGTGGCAGTTTGCAGCTGTCAGCTTTCCGCTTTCCGCTGCGTTCGCGACCGAGCGCACCTACATCGGCCGACACGGCGTTTGCTCATTGGGAGCCAATCCTTCGGCTGACCCGCTTACCGCCTCAGTTGCTTGAGCAGCCGTCGCCGCTCACGAGGTTGCCGTCAGGATTTACGACTCTGTCGCCGCAACGATATTCGACACGGCACACTGAGCTGCAGCCGTCTGCGGAAGCTTACCTTGAGAAAGTTTGGTGCCGTTCAGAAATCGGGCCTGTTGCTTCCACTACTTGATGGATCCGGCAGAGCTGTGCCGTTTGGCTGGCCTTGCCCGAACCAACGGCTCAAGCCGCTTCTGCTGAAGAAAGTTGAGTGATTGCGTGAAAATCTTGAGAAATGCTCTGGTCATCACATTCGTGGGTTTGGGTCTGGCTTTGGGCTGTTCGTCTGGAAGCGAGGGCGGTGTGAACGGGGGTTTGGGCTCGGGAGGTTTCGGGATCAACTTGGGGACTGGCGCCAACGGTAGCGGTCA
The DNA here is from genome assembly GCA_038251425.1 of Polyangiales bacterium. Taxonomy (GTDB): domain Bacteria; phylum Myxococcota_A; class Polyangia; order Polyangiales; family Polyangiaceae; genus JBBRRP01. The sequence goes on along the minus strand of JBBSBI010000020.1, from coordinate 530 downwards.
GTTGGGTGGTCGCGGAGCAGCTCTTGGTGGCAAAGGCAACGGAATGGCAGGCGGGGCTTTGGGCGGAGGAGCTGGCGGTCAGGGGAACGGCGCGGGAGCCAACGGACTTGCTGGTGCTAATGCGGGCGGCGGTACTGGCATCGGCGGCAGCAACAATGGAGCGGGTGGGGCGGGCAATGGCGTTGCGGGCGCTGCTTCGGGAAGCGGTGGAACGGGCACTCAGAATTGTCAGAACGTCGGTCAAGCGTGCCAGGGCGATGGCGATTGTTGCACTAACTCTTGCGACCCAACAAGTAAGCGGTGCCAAGGGATTGCTCCCGTGTGCGGTGGGCAAGGTCAAGCCTGTCATCAACCGGGGGATTGTTGCAGCCTGAACTGCAATAACGGGGCGGAATTTGTCAACGCGAATGAGACAGCGGTCACGAGTATTCTATGACGCGAAGGCTGGGTTTTGGGGATTGGGTTTGGGTTGGGCGTCGCGTGGCGGCGTCTTCGCCGCTGTGTGAGGCTGCTTCTGCTTTGTGATGGTT
>JBBSBI010000019.1:0-44896 GCA_038251425.1 Polyangiales bacterium | reverse complement strand
CAAACTGGGGCGACCCAGCGTGGGTGACTGGACCGTTAGCGCTCGGCTAAGTCGCGGTCATCACCCCTGAAGCGTGCTGGCTATACCCGCTCGATACGGAGTGCCTGTGATGGCAAAAGCCTTCTCGAGCTTGGTGCTGTCAAAGCGATAATCCTGCTCGAATTGATAAAGCATCTCCATGTTCTCGCGTAAAACCGGTACAAATAGCCCCATCAGCCGCAGCATCCAGCGTGGAGCCACCTGCAAAGCGTACGGGCGCTCGGCGAGCTCGCAGGCTAGGCGCACGTACTTCTCCCCGCTCATTGGCTCCTTGCTACTGAGCGCATGCCACATCTGTCCGAAAGCTGAAGCCGTATTCCCCAAGATGGCGAGGCTTTTCGCGGCATCGGGCGTATAGGTGAAGGTGTGTTCCGCCTTCGGATCACCCACCCATTGAGGCCCTTTCTTGGCAGCTAAGCGTTCTGTGACCACGGCGTGCGTGAGGCTGAGCGTCGCACCTGGTCCGTAGAAATCGGCGGCTCGCACGATCATGCCTTCGAGATTGCCACGCTTTACTTCGTCCATGAGCTGGGTCGCGATGAGTGCGCGCACCTCACCCTTCTTGCTGCACGGGTTGTACGGTGTGTCTTCCAGCATCGTCCCCCTGACGTGGCCGTAGGCATACACATTGTCGAAGAACACGAGCTTGCTGCCGTGTTGTTTGCAAGCATCGATCGCGTTCTTCATCACCTTTGGCCATTGTTCTTGCCAGACTCCGGCGTCGTATTTCAGACCAGCCACAAGATACGTGACGTCGCTGCCCTGAACGGCCGCCGCCGTTGCCTTGGCGTCGAGGAGATCAGCGCTCACCAATTCGTCGCCAGCGTTCTCAGCCTTGGGATTACGGCTCACTTGTCGGATCTTGGGAGTGTGCGCGGGAAGGAGGCGGGAGAGTTCGCGGCCGATCACGCCGTTGGCGCCAAGGATGGTTTGCATGGCGAGCAGTCTAGTGGCCCTAGGGCTCGGCCGTCAGTGGTCAGCGGGAGGGGTTGAAGCGCTCAGCTTCTTGAACTAATCAGTGCGCCAATGGTCTTCGCATGACACTACTGGCAATTCTGGTACTCGGCTTCTTCTTGGGTATGCGCCACGCCACCGATGCGGACCACGTGGTGGCAGTGACGACGATCGTGAGCCGTCAGCGCTCCTTGAAGGCCGCAATCGGGGTGGGTGCGCTTTGGGGAATTGGCCACACCGTCACGATCTTGCTCGTTGGAGGTGCGATCGTGGTGCTGGGGCTCGTTATCCCGCCCAGGCTGGGGCTCTCGATGGAGCTTTCCGTGGCGGTCATGTTGGTGGTGCTCGGCTTCATGAACGTGGCAGGTGTAGCTCGCCGGGTGGATGAGGTCGCCCATGGAGAGCATGCAGGGCACGTGCACACGGGCCTCTCCGAACGCCCCATCCCGTCCGATAATTGGCTCTCACGTGGCTTTCGGCCACTGTTGGTTGGGGTTGTGCACGGTCTCGCGGGCTCGGCAGCGATCGCACTTCTGGTGTTAGCTACGATTCGCGAGGTGGGTTGGGCTCTGCTCTATTTGGGGGTTTTCGGCGTGGGAACAATTCTGGGCATGATGGCGCTCACCACAGCGATGGCGATCCCCGTGCGGCTGGCTTCGGCTCGTTTTGGTTCGCTCGAACACCTCATGGCACGCGCGACCGGCGTGCTCAGTATTCTGTTCGGGCTGTTTTTAGCCTACCAAATTGGGTTCGTTGACGGTCTATTTGTGGGTGAGCCCACTTGGGCGCCGCATTGATGTCAAACGATGCGGACGCTACGAGCATGCTTACTATCGTGTGCTCGACCGAAGGGCCTCCCAACCCCCGCAGGCATTCGCATCTCCTGCGCAGCGTCCCCAATCGACGGTCGGCGCCTCACGAGTGCCGATGATGGTGGTGTAAATCCGAGCCGTGTGGGTGCTCGTGCGCCGTTGGTTCATGACGATGAGGATGGCTGTGCACGCCGACCACGGGGGGCTCATGTTCATGCAGATGATGTCCGTCGTCGTGTCGATGAGCATGCTCGTGCTCGAGCCGCTCATGTTCGTGCGAATGCTCATGGGCCTCGGTCAGGTGCAGATAGACTGCAGCGCCAAACAGGCCTGCTGAAACGAGGATCAGATGCAGGCTGCCGGTGTCTCCAAGTCGAAACGCCAGCGTGGCTCCGACGAAGGGGGCGAACGCAAACAACGAACCCGTGCGCGCGGCACCCAGTGTGCGCTGAGCTCGCAGATAGAGACGCAGACTCAACCCGTAACCGGTCGCCCCACATGCGAGCAGCGCGATGAGTGCGACGCGATGTGGCCAAGTGTCGCCGAGGCTCAACGCCGTGAGTGTCGATAGCGTTCCGCCGCAAGCAGCTTTCCAAAATACAACCGCGCGCGGGTCAAAATCGGCCAGCGGCCGCGTCAGCGTGTTGTCGAGTGCCCACGCCAGCGCCGCAACGACCAACGCCCCAAGCCCGAGGGCGCTCGACGCCCCCGTTGTGGCCGAACGCAGAGCCAAAACACCGCCACCTCCCATCATCAGCAACACAGCGAGCAAGGCTCGGCGCCCGACATGCTCTCGGTAAAACGCCCATGCGAGCATGACGGTGAAAACCGCTTCGAGATTCAGTAGCAGTGAGCCGGTGAGTGCACCGACACGCTGCAATCCCCACGCGAGCGCTGCCGGCGCCAACGCCGCACCAAAGAAAGCGACCAGCAAAATCCGCGGAAACTGCTGCCATCCAAGCCCACGTTCATTCTCGCGGTGACCTGGAATGCCCGCCCCCAACGCAGCCCCCGCGTAGAGCAAGGCCGCAGTCGCAAAGGCCCCCACACCCTCGCCAAAATGCCGGACGAGCGGGGTCGTGATCCCGAATAGTACGGCCGCCGCGATGGCGACGAGGCTGCCTTGTGCGAAGGGCTTGGTGTTCATAGGCTTTTAGGCGAGGGTATCACCCGATGGTGAGCGAAAGCTTGTGTGTTGGGGTACCCATCTTACGCACCTGGGACGACGTGTGCGCATTCTTATTTCCAACACACTTGAAGTTGTGCTTTCGATGGTTGAGAATGCGGCGCGTGCTAGGAGGTCCGGTGTGAGCATCAGGTTAACCCCATTCCCCGTGCGGACCTTAATGCGTACGCTGCTTGCCGGTGGCGCCAGTCTCCTCGTTGGTTGCGGAACGTCGAGTCCGAATCTGTTTGCGTCTGGCGCTGGCCACTCGCCGCTGGCGAGCGGAGGCGCGGGGCCGCTCGGAGGTTCTACGAATGTTGGGGGTGGAGCGAAAGTGATCGGGGGCCTGGGTGGGACCCTTTCGGGAGCTGGCGGAACGGGCGGTACGGCGATAGGTAGCGGTGGCAGTGGTTTGATCGTTGGTAGCGGTGGGCAAACGAGCCCGAGCGGCGGCACGCAGAGCACGGGCGGGGTACAGACTGGCAGCGGTGGACAAAATGCGGGCGGCGGGGCTTCGGCGATGGGTGGTGGATTCGCGAGCGGTGGATCTTTCGCAGTTGGCGGAGCGTTCGGAACTGGCGGAGCCAATGCGACGGGCGGTGTGTTGGGGAGCGGCGGCACCAATGCGACGGGCGGTGTGTTAGGGACCGGCGGAGCGCAGAACACAGGCGGTCAAGCGAGTGGGGGCACCTGTGTGGTTCAGAAGCTATGGGCGACAGGGTTTGCTGGGGACCCAACGCAGGTTGACGCGAACAACGACAGCATTAAAGATTGGCGCCTGCGTGATGGCTCAAGCTTTCAGGTAAGTGAACTCAATCAGGGGGTCTGGCACGCAGCGCCCAACAGGCTGTTAAGCACGAATCCTCCCAGCACCTTTTCCCAACGCGTGTTGGTGGACATTCGCTTGCGGCATCCGGGGTCGGAGAGTGACTCGGTGCCAGCGCTATTTTGGATCAACGTGGCTTCCAACAATCCCCCAGTCGTTTCGATCGCGGTGGAAGTTCGACACGTCGGTGGCTCGCAGACGTTGCGCTTGCTCACGCTGGATTCGATGAACAAAACTGTCCAGCTCTACAAGCTAACGGGATTGCCCGATGCTCTGGTGGACGTTCAGCTGGACATCGACCCAAGTCAGCGGTGGGTCGAGCTCACCGTGGCCGGCATTGGCCGCGGCACATTTCAGGCAATCACAGGCGGCGCCTCTCCGCAGGATGCCTACGCCACGCTCTGGGCGGGCAACGGCGGCGCAGAGTTTGGCGCGGTCTCCGTGAAACTCTGCAGCGAGTGAGGCCCCGCGGGGGCCTCTCCTGCCGGCTATTCCGCCACCACCGAACCCCGCAGCATGTCCATTCCGCAGGTGAACGCGAGGGTTCCGGACGCTGGCAGTGTCAGATCCACGTCAACAGCTTGATCCAACGGGAGGTCCCTTTTGATCCCAAGCTTTGGAAACACCAGTTGCTGCCCACACCCATCGTCGGATGTTCTGGTGAAAATGAGGTGGAGTGGTTTTCCGGCGGCTGCGTGCACCTCGGCGGGATGGTAGCCCTCAGCATCCACCGTGATGGCGATCGGTCCTGACGGGGTGTGAATCGGGCTTGCGCTGCTCAACGGTGTGCGAGTGGCGGCAGTTGTTGGCGTTGGCTCGTTCGTCGTGGAGCGGGTGTTGCAGGCCCATCCTAAGGCCAGTGTTATGACGCATAGCGTATGGAACGAGAACCGTCTTGTTCGTTTCATTGTGGATCACCTTCAGTTGCGATGGATTGGAACGGAGCAGCTTGGGCGAGGAAGTGTTCGGCACGTCGACGAAGCACTGCGTAAACGACGAGCGCCAGGAGCATAGCGACGCCTGCGACTATCGGCGACAGCACGATCGGTTGCGGCACGGCTGCGAAAGTGAGCCGGGCGGTCAAAGCTGCTACCCCCACAAATCCAGCTATTTTTAGCACCAGCATGCTATTTTTGAGCCCCTGGAAGAGCGGACTGGAAACGCGCTCAAGCTTTGTCCAGATGAGCTGTTCGTTACGCCAGTAGGTGTAAATGACTGGAATGATTTCGAGAGTGAGGAAGGCACTGGTGATGAGGCCCCCCACCATCGGTGCCGCGATGCGCTTCATGACGTCAGCGCCGCTACCGTGTGCCCAAAGCAGAGGTACGAGGCCAATCAGCATGGTGCTCACGGTCATCAGCTTGGGGCGTACCCGCTGGATCGTACCTTCGGCATGGGCTTCGATGATGTCTTCCAGAGAATTGATACGCCCTTCACGCAGTCGGCGCTCATAAGCGTGATCGATGTAGACAATCATCACGACGCCTGTTTGAGCTGCCAGGCCGACCAATGCGATGACACCCACCCAGACGGCAGTGGACAGATTGTAATCGAGCAGCCAGACCGCCCACACGCTGCCCACGAGCGCAAAGGGCACGGATAGAAGCACGATCAAAACTTCCGTCACATTTTTGAATTGGAGGAAAAGCAGGATGAAGGTAACAAAGAGCGCGATCGGGATCAGGATCTTCATTCGCTCTTTCATGTCCGCGAGCAGCTCATACTGGCCCGTCCATTTCAGGTAATAGCCGGAGGGGATTTTCAGCTCGCGGCGCTCTCTCGCTTTTGCAACCACGCTTTTTGCATCATCCACATAGGTGCCAACATCGCGATTGGCGTCGATGTCCACGTACACGTAGCCGACGAGTGAGCCTGCTTCGTCGCGGATCATGGGCGGACCTGTGGCAACGTGAACGTCAGCGATGCTGCTGAGCGGAATTTGCGCCAGTGCATTCGGAAGTGTGACAAGGACATCCTTGATGGCCTTGAGGTTGCTGCGGAAATCTTGGGCGTAGCGCACGTTCACTGTGAAGCGTTGGCGCCCTTCAACGGTGGTGGTCACCGGCAGGCCGCCGAGAGCGGATTCGATCACGTCATTCACGTCCGCGATCTGTAGGCCGAAGCGCGCTAGTTGTTCTCGGTTGGGCACTACGTCGATGTACAGGCCGCCCACTGAGCGTTCAAAGAGCACACTTCGCGTGCCCGGAACGTCGTGAAGCAGACGCTCCAGCGTGGTGCCGACATTCTCGATCTGCTGAAAATCACTGCCGTAAACCTTGATGCCAATCGGTGTGCGGATACCCGTTGACAGCATATCAACCCGATTGCGGATCGGCTGGGTGAACGCATTGGTCCAGCCCGGTAGTTGCAAGCGTGTGTTCATCTCTTGCACCAGATCCTCACGGGTCATCGGAGCAAACTCGGGCTGTAGCCAGTTGAAGAAGGGGCGCATGAACTTCGGCGTGTGCCCGACATACCAGTGGCGAACATACTTAGTGCGCCATTCGTTTTCGGGCTTGAGCTGCACGACGGTCTCAACCATGGAGAGCGGCGCTGGATCGGTTGGCGTGTTGGCGCGTCCGATCTTGCCGAGCACGGACTTTACTTCAGGGAAACTGCGCAAAATCTGGTCTTGCTTCTGTAGTTGGCGGCGCGCTTCCTCGATCGAGATGTTGGGGAAGGTCGTGGGCATGTAGAGGATGTCACCCTCGTCCAGCGGGGGCATGAACTCTGAGCCCAATTGCGTTGCAATAGGCAGTGCTGAGAGTACAGCCATCAAGCCAATCAAGACCGTTGTTTTGGGGTTGTGGAGTGCAATGTGAACGAAGGGTTCGTAGACGCTACGAATCAGTCGCGAAATCGGATGCTTGTCTTCCGAACGGATCTTGCCGCGGATCAAGGCGTCGCGTAGGGCCGGTGCGACCGTTACGGACAGGATGGCCGCCGACAGCATCACGAACGTCTTGGTGTAAGCCAGTGGCCGAAACAGCCGCCCCGCCTGGCCCGTGAGTCCGAACACGGGCAGGAATGAAACCGCAATGATCAAAAGCGAAAAGAAGATCGCTGGCGTTACCTCGCGAGCGGCTTCAGCTAGGAGCTTCTGCCGTTCAGCCGGGGTCATATCGGCGGGAGCGTGTTCGAGCTTCTTGTGCGCTGCCTCCACCATCACAATTTCAGCGTCAACGGTGGCGCCAATCGCGATCGCTATCCCACCGAGCGACATGATGGTGGCGGGAATATTGAAGAAATACATCGGAATGAACGAAGCCACGACGGCGAGCGGCAGCGAAATGATCGGCAACAGCGCGCTTCGCACATGGAGCAAAAAGAGCAAGATGGCCAACGCCACCACCACCATCTCTTCAGTGAGCGCATGCTTCAGGGTCTCGATCGCGCGCTCGATGAGGTTGGCGCGGTTGTAGACTGGGACGATTTCGACGCCTGGGGGGAGCGTGGGGCGCAGCTCGCCAAGCTTCTTCTCGACCCGTGAAATCACGTCGAGTGCGTTCTCGCCGTAACGCATGACGACGATGCCGGATACGGTTTCGCCGTGGCCGTCGAAATCTGCGGCGCCGCGTCGAATATCGCCTCCCATCGCCACACGCCCAACGTCACGAACCAGAACCGGTGTCCCAGATGCTGCACGAATGACGATGTTCTCAATATCTGCGACGCTCTTCAAATAGCCGCGCCCTCGCAGAAAATACTCGCGCTCAGTCAACTCAAGCACGCGCGCTCCCACCTCGCTATTCGAGCGCCGGACGGCTGTGACAACATCTGAGATGGCCAACCCAAAGTTCCGCAATCGCAGAGGATCGACAGTGACTTGATATTGTTGTTCGTAGCCACCCACGGCGGCCACCTCGGCAACGCCAGGTACACTGGCGAGTGCGTAGCGCAGTGAGAAATCTTGAAAGGCTCGCAATTGCCCTAAATCATGCTGCCCCGTGCGATCCACGAGCGCATACTGATACACCCAACCGATCCCGGTCGCATCTGGGCCGAGGCGTGGGGTCGCATCAGCGGGCAGCTGATTTCGGATCGTGTTCAGGTACTCAAGCACCCGCGAACGCGCCCAATACACGTCCGTACCCTCCTCGAACACCACGTAGACAAAGCTCATGCCGAACATAGTCTGACCGCGCACATCCACGACATGAGGTGCACCCAAGAGAGCTGTCACGAGCGGATACGTCACCTGGTCTTCGACCAAAGTCGGCGAGCGTCCCATCCATTCGGTGAAGACGATGACCTGCGGATCGGAAAGATCGGGTGTTGCATCTAGCTTCACGCTGCGCATGGCCGCAACGCCCGCGACGGCCAGGGCCACCGCTGCTACGAGCACAAGCACTCGGTACTTGGCGGAGGCTTCGATCAGCCTAACGAGCACGCGCGCCAGCCCCTGCCATGCCAGTGACGCCGGATCCGCTTTGGAGTGACGCGTTCAATCGGCTTTCCGAATCCAGCATGAAGCTTCCGCGAGTCACCACGCGTTCCCCTGCGTGCGCGCCATCGAGGATCTGAATTTGCCCGTTCGCTTCGAGTCCCGTGTGCACGGCACGAGGTTCGAAACGTTCGCTGTCGCTTGCGACGTAGAGGTACTGGAGCTCGCCAGTGTGAATCACCGCGCCCGCCGGTACGAACAGCCCGGTCGCGGTTGGTAGCTCGAAGCTGACCTCGCCGAACTGGCCGGGTCTCAGCGTGTAGGCCTTGTTGTTGAGGGTGAGGCGCACGCGACTGGTGCGGGTAGCTTCGTCAAGTGCGGGTTCAATCAACTCAACGCGCACTTCAACGGACGCTGCGGATTGACCCGTGACCGCGAACTTTGCCTTCATTCCGGTGCGAATGTTGACAAGATCGCGCTCGTGGACACTGGCTATCACCCACACCGTGGAAAGATCTGCGAGTTCATAGAGGATCGTTTCTGGATCCGCACGCGAGCCCAAAACCGCATTGAAACGCGTGACATAGCCGGAGCTTGGAGCTCTCACCGGAATGGCGCGTAGCGCCTTGCCTGTGCGGGCGATCTCATCGATGTCGCTCGGAGTGAGTCCGAGAAGTTCCAGGCCTCGCCGTGCGGCAGGTACGATGTCAGAGGCTGGCGAGCGTGTGACTCCCGGGGTTGAAGGCGCGGTGTTCCAGCGCGTCGCCGCCAGGAATTCTTCTTGTGCCCGATAGATTTCCGGGCTGTATACCCAGGCTAGCGTCTGACCCCTTTGAACGCGAATGCCTGTTTGGCGCACCGCCACTCGTTCCACGAACCCGGCGGCACGAACTCGCACCTGGGACTGACCCGTCTCGGGTGCACTCACAACACCTGGGACACGCAGGCTATCTCCCAGCGTTGCAGCAGTAACCAAACTTGTTGTTAAGCCGATGCTCTCTTGCTTCTCTTGAGAGAGTGTGACCGGAACCACGGAGCCCGGAGCGAATCCACCCGTCGAGGCCTGTGATTTGGCGTTTTCAGCGCGTTCCTTGGGGATCGGCTCAAGGTCCATATGGCAGATCGGGCATTGCCCCGGATCCGGCGAACGGATTTGGGGATGCATGGGGCAGTAGTAACGATTCTCTTGGTGCGCGGAGTGCACATCCGGGCTGGGGCCCCAAAAGCTCCACACAGTTCGCGCTGCCAACAGTGTCACCAGCCCGAGCAGCACCCAGCGCGCAATCGCCGCGATTTTGAGGCCACGGATTTCTTTCATGGTTGACTCTCGGGTAATACAGCAACGCGGGGTAACGGCGCGCCCACGGCACGTTCAAGCGTCGCGACGGAATAAGCCAGATCGGCCGTGAGGGCAGTTTCCTCCATCTGTAAATCAAGGACTGCGCGTGCGCTCGCGACCCAGTCTAAGAGCGAGGCGTGCCCGGTCGTGTACGCTGCCTGTACGGCGTCGATCGCGCGATGTGCAGCAGGAATGGCCTGTTCATGAACGACCTTGAGCTCATCTGTCATTGAAGTGAGCCGCACGTAGGCTTCGCTCACTTCTGTCTCGGCCGTCGTGCTCTCGGCGCCTTGAGACGAGGTCTCCGCCGCCTCGTGTTCACGCGCTTCGTCAACACGATGTCGCTCAGAACCCCAAAGCCAAGGCAGCGTCATGGACGCGTTGGCCCCAATCCCCGGTCGGCTCTGGGGAGCCTGCCAGTAGCCGATACCCAGCATGAACTCAGGGTTTTTTGCCTCTGCTTCAGCAGCTTCGGTGCGGGCCCGTGCGGCGCGGATGCGCAGAGCGGCTGCAACCTTGGGGCCACGACGACTGGAAGCCAGAGCATAGAGTTCACTCAGCGACAAACGCACGGTCTCTGCGCGAGCTGCTTCAGGTGAGCCGAGTGGTGCCTCGATCGGACGCTTCAAGAGCGCGTTGATGAGTGATCGGCTGCGCGCGATCTCTCCGGATGTTCGTGCGATAGCTCGGCGCGCTATTCCGATCTCAAGCTCGACGCGTGCGACGTCCGCCAACCCTGATCCTCCCGTGGTGAAACGCGCTTGAACAGCCTGTTGGAGTTGCTCAAGCTGTGCCAAATGTTCGCGATGAAGCGCGTGATCTTGGAGACCATGAACGTAATCCGCGTAGGCGTTGGCGGCGCGTTCTGCAGTCAGCTGTTCCTCGCCGAGAAGCTCAGCCAAAAGTGCCCGCGCCTCTTCCGAACTCGCACGGGCCCGGGCATCCTGGGCTCCTGCAGCTGGAAAACGCTGTCGAAACTCGAGCATGAACATGTCCGCCTCACCCAAGGCGTACGGGCGCAGAAGCGGTGCGTTCCAGATTTGTCCTTCGACTTCGGGCGCCGGTAACGAACCTTCTGCCTTAGCCGCGTACACCAGAGCGCGCGCTCGATGTGCTAACGCACGTAGGGAAGAACTTTTCTCTACCGCAAGCGCGACGATCTGATCGCGATTCAATTGTTTCCCAAGGGCAGGGGATGGCGCTTTTCCGTTGTGTTGCTCGTGCGTTGCGAGGGGCAGGGAGGAGGCGTCCAATGTGCTCTTCAGGTGTTGACTTGTCTGCGCCGAACCACAACCCAAACCCAAACCTAACGCACCCATGAGCAAGCTCAGTCGAGGTAAGACACGCACCCTGACCTAGGCACTTTGACCCCGATCCGTGACAGCTCCCCGGCAAAAAAGACCCGGGATGAAGAAATGTGGTCACGCCCGGCCGCCGAAGCGCCTAGCTCTGTGAGGCCCAAAGTTACACACCTCACCAGTCTGATATAGGTGGGAGCCCTTCGGGGCGTCCATGGAGAAAGGTTCGACTCCCAATCTTGACAGCTTAATGGCGCGCCTTGCCGAGGGCGATCGTTCGAGTTTCACGCAAGTTTTCGAACAGCTTTGGCCGGTCGTCTTCCGTTTATGCCGTGCCATCTTGAAACACGAGGCTGACGCCTCGGACGCCGCTCAACAAGCCATGGAAAAGATCTTCGTTCGCGCTTCCGACTACGACGCTTCCAAAAAGGCGATGCCATGGGCGTTGGCAATCGCCTCGTGGGAATGCCGCACCATCTTGCGCAAGCGCGGCCGGCGTCGTGAGGTTCCAGAGGGGGATGCAGAAGTGGCGTTGACGGTGGGCTCGGATGAAGACCACGCGCAACGAGAGCTTGTTGCCGCGGCACTTGACGCTCTAGGCACGCTCAGCGCAACAGATCGTGAAGCTCTGATTGCCACGTTCTGGGAAGAGGCCGCCAGCGTTACGGGGCCAACCTTGAGAAAGCGCCGTGAGCGCGCGTTGGATCGATTGCGCAGTGCTTTTCGGAGGCTGTATGGACTCAGCTAGCTTGAGCCAGCTCAAAACACGGCTCCGTTTGAAATACGAATGGAACCGCGGAATACGGGCGTTCATCGGCTTTACACCAGCCGGAGTTGTGGTTGCCATCGCTGCGTTGGTTGCTAAACGCCCTGATTCCGCCTTGCTGTTCGGGGCATTGATGTTCGCCTCGGGTGTGTTGCTGCTGTGGTATGGGCGCGATGTTCGGCGCGCCGTGTTGCCAGGGCTCATCGCGGGGCTCTTGCCGCTGACGCTCGCGCTCTGTGCGAACAGCTTTGGCCACGTCTGTTTAGATGGGAGTTGCACGACGCTGTGCGTGCCGGCCTGCACGATGGGCGGCTCGCTTTCTGGGTTGGCGATCTCTTGGGTCGGCCAGCGCGGTCGCCATGGTTTGGGCTTCTGGATCTCGGCGTCGAGCATCGCTCTGCTCACGGGCGCGATGGGTTGCTCGTGTATCGGATATTCGGGTCTGGTTGGTTTAGCGTTGGGGTACGGGATAGGTGTTGTGCCAGCACTCGGTCTCAGCAGGGTGTTGCGGGGACGTTAGCGGTCGGTGCCAATTCCGTGGTTGATGATTGGTTTTTAGACTATACTTGGCGCGATGCTTCACCGTTGTCAGTTCTTTGGGGGATCGCGCGCAGCAGGGCTGGTTGCAGCCACAGGGTTTCTAGTCGTCTCTTCGAGTTGTGGAGGCCACACGGAACTCGACTCTGCTTCGGGTTCTCGGGTGCCCGAACCGGTGCCATCCGTGAACACCGGAGAAACAAGTTCCACCTCAAACACCAAACCTCCAGCACCGACTCTTCCGCGCAAAGTTGATCTTACCGAACTCCGATTTTCAAAAGTGGTAGCTGGCCCTGGACACTATTTCTGTGGAATTCAGTGGGTCACGGGCGAGCCACCCACTCTCGACTCCATCTGGGCGACCCCAGCTTTAGGAAAGCTCGTGTGCATCGATGGCGACCAATTGCTCGAAGAACGCGAAGGGCCGTACCTCGACGTTGCATTCAATAACGATATCCCCGGCTGGAAGTACCGCTGCGCCGTGAGAGATACCGGAGCACTCGAGTGCGATGGTCTCGATCTGCCGCTTCCGCAGGGAAAGTTCAAGTCTGTGGCTGTGAGCTTCTTCAACGCATGTGGCCTCGATCAGAACGGAGCCATGCGCTGCTGGGCCTCTCACCTTTCGGGCGGGACCAAGGCGCTTGAAGGGGTCGAGCCTTTGGCACTTCTTGCCGTCGGCACGTTCAATGTCTGCGCTATCGCGCGCAGCACTTTTCACACTTACTGTCTGGGGAATGATCAACCTGCCGTAACGCTCAATGACCACTACGTCGACGTGAGCGTTTGGGTGAACGGGGGCTGCGGCGTCGGGTTCCCATCTGGCCCCGTCCGCTGTTGGGGCAACCGGCCGTCGCCACCGGCGCCTGGGTCAGAAGAGAAGGTCGTGCTCGCAGGGAGCTTCAGGCGGTTAAGCGTTAATCTAGTGGGCACTGGCTGCGCCCTAACGTCAGACGGCGCCGTGCGTTGTTGGGATGTCGGCGGCTTGGAGTTCATCCCCGTGAACGCTCCCACGGGTCCGTTCGTTGCGATTTCCGTCGGTTATGGTCAAACGTGCGCCTTGGATCAAAAAGCGCACGTTCATTGCTGGGAGTAGCTAGTGCTAGTTCCGCGATAGGCACCTTTGCCCGGCCGTCTCGACATCCAAGCTACTGAGCTGCTGCGCCCGCTTGAAGTGCACTCGCTCGCTTCTGGATCTCCGCGACGGCAGCCGAGTCATCGCCCGAGACGTTGACGGCAAAGCCGTTGCCCGCAGACGTGACCTTCGCCTTCGCTCCTTTTGGCACCAGCGGGCAGTAAGGCATTTCAGGCATCTCGTGCCCGGCGGCCGCAGCCCGAGCGAGATGGCAATCGACGACGCGTTGCAGCCATTCTGCCGTCAGCCCGGGAAGCGCACGGAAGACGACCGTCGAGCCGACCTGCTTGGTGACGGTAGTCTTTCCGGTCTTTACCTGCTCGGTCAGTGGGGACACGGAGAGGATGTCCTCTCGGTGATGGAAGGGACTCATGTCTCGGTCATCGTCCGATAGGCCGCTACAAGCACTTGTCTCGGCACTGATGAGCGCCGCAGAAGCTGCGCGGTGTTTCTGCGCGAGTTCGCGATGGTGCGCGGCGTCTCCAGAGTGCTCCCCCGTGGGATTCGACACGGACGTCCAACAGCCGCCTTTGCCCGAGCACTTTGACTCCTCAACCTTCGCGTCGGGGTCGTGTCGCTCGGCGTGTGAGTCCGCGGCTTGCTCCTCTTGCTTTGCCATCGCTTCGTGCTGGGCTGAACTCATATCGTGCGGCTTGGTGCCAGGATCTGCGGCACAGCCGAGCACTAGGGTTGAGATCCCAGCTGCAAGAGTAGCGTAGTAATGATTCATTGGTTGTAACTTCCTTTTGGGGTTTTGCGGGGTGACGTTATAAGTCGGGTTGTTTCAGGTGCAGTTCGAATACGATTCAGAACCTGTTTAGTGCGGGCCGACTACTCCGCACCCGGAAGTCTGGATCTTTGATCGCACGGGCCACCCGAGCTGCGCTCAGCGGGTCTGAATAGTGGAGCACATCCGTCAGGCTGATGACCCCAAACAGCTTCCCTTCCTCATCGGTCACGATAAGGCGTGACGTGCGGCCACGTATCATCAATTCTTCGGCCTCTCGGAATGTGGCGGCCCCGGTGCAAGTCACGAAGTTTTGGGACATGAGCTCTTCGACGGGGACCTGTGACGCCGCAAGCCCCTCACCGCAAACCTTCAGCGCTAAGTCCCGGTCACCGATTGCCCCCACCACACGCCGCTCCCCGTCGCACACGGGCAGCCAGTCGACGTGCTCGTCACGCAAGCGTATCGCGACTTGCTTCGCCGTCTCGCCGCAAACCGCCGGGCCTACCGAAGTCCCCGCGACATGGCAGCACAACATGACCTTACCCCGTACTTCTGAACTTGGTCCTGACGCGGCGGGGCTGTCCGTGGCTCCGGCAGCCGGAAGTCCCGCGTGAGTGAATGAGCTCAACTTTGTGGTCGCAGTAGCCATAGGGATCGCCTGCTGTGAGCAATACACGTGCCACGCTGTCGAGATTTGCCAAACGCAACAACGAGCCGCCGTTAAGTGAAATGGACTTTGCTTTTTCACCAACACACCCGCAACGACTGCGTCGTCTTTGGACGAACACGCGAATTATGCTGGCGTCACGCACCGCCGCACCCTCTGCGTGTCTGTGTTCCGGCGCGGCGAGCCCACCGGCGGACCAGCTTGGACAGCTCGAGCGCGGACACCGGACCCAGTCCCACAAGCAACGCGAGCCCCCAGTCGGCAAGCGTCAGGGCGCCGATCTGAAAGAGCGACTGGGTCGCCGGGATGTGATGAATTGCAAGCTGCAAAAGCACCGATAGAATGACGACGCCGAGCAGACGCAAGTTCGTGAAGACGCCGACCTCCCAGTACAGTCGTGTCACGCTCCGCGCCGCGAACGCGCGAAACAGCTCCCCGAAGACAAGCGTCGAGAATGCGAGGCTGCGCGCCTCCGTGAGGTCCCTCGTTCGCAACGCCCACACGAACACGCCTAGGGTAGCCACCGTCTGAAGGAGTGCCGTTACTGCGATGTTCGTCCACTCGGGGCGGCCGAGCATCGGCGCGTCAGGCCGTCGAGGAGGTCGTGTCAGGACGTCCGCGTCTGTTGGATCGGTGACCAGCGCCAGCGCTGGGAGACCATCGGTCACGAGGTTGATCCAAAGTAGATGCAAGGGCAGCAACGGGAGGGGCAGACCGACAACAGCGGCCACGAGCATCACGGTGAGCTCGCCCGCGTTGCCTGCTAGGAGGTAGACGATGGTTTTGCGAATGTTGTCGAAGATGCCGCGCCCCTCTCGGACCGCGGCAACGATGCTCGCGAAGTTGTCGTCGGTGAGCACCATATCGGACGCTTCGCGGGTCACCTCCGTTCCGGTCTTGCCCATTGCGATTCCGATGTGGGCTTCACGCAGAGCGGGCGCGTCGTTCACCCCATCGCCCGTCATCGCGACCACCGCGCCTCGTGTCTTCCATGACCGGATGATCGTTAGCTTGTCTTCGGGCGTCGCTCGGGCATGGACGAGCTCCTCGGGCAGATCACCCTCGTGTACAATGCCAAGCTCGCGCGCAATCGCAGCCGCAGTAGCCGGATGGTCGCCGGTGATCATCACTGTTTTGATGCCCGCATCGCGCGCAGCCGCAACGGCTGCGATCGCCTCCGGCCGAGGCGGATCGGCAATTCCGATCAGGCCTAAGAATCGCAGGTTGATCTCTTCGGCGCCATCACCAACGGCCACAGCAAGCACTCTGAGTCCTCGGGCCGCCATCTCCACGTTCGCATCCGATGCACCTTGGGTTCCGGAAGCACAGAGATCGAGGACGACTTCGACGGCGCCTTTGAGATAGAGGATCCCGTCCCCACGACGGATCGACATTCTCTTGCGTTCGGTGTCGAACGGAATCACCGCGATCCGTGGGCGATCGCGCTCGATATCCGCCCGTCGAATCTCTCGCTCGGCAGCTGCCACGAGGATGGCGACCTCGGTCGGGTCGCCGATGCCGCTTCGCTCATCTTCCGCGAGTTCGGCATCGGAACACGCCGCCGCGGCATCGATGAGCTTCTTTTCGTCAGGCCCCCAAAACTCCCGCACCGTCATGACGCCGGTGGTGAGGGTTCCAGTCTTGTCAGTGCAGATGACCGTTGCGCAGCCGAGCGTCTCCACGGCGTGCAGCTTCCGCACGAGAACATGTCGCGTGGCCATGCGTCGGACGCCGATCGCCATCGCGATGGTCACGATCGCCGGCAGTCCCTCTGGAACCGCCGCGACCGCCAAGGAGACCGCCGAGAGGAATACGTCAAACAGGCGGAGCCCACGAAGAAGACCCGCGACTGCCACGACGGCGACGATGCCGACGCTGACGTAGAGGAGAAGACGGCTGACACTGGCGAGCCGCTTCTGAAGGGGCGTGACCTCCTCTTCGGCCGTAGCCAGCAGATGGGCAATCTTGCCGAGCTCCGTCTTCATGCCGGTCGCGATGACTTCCGCTGTGCCGGTGCCGTTCGCCACGGCCGTGCCCATGAACACGGAGTCGTGTCGATCGGCGACGTGGGCATCGGCGGGCACGGCGGCGGTTGACTTCTCGACGGCAGCGCTCTCCCCGGTTAGAGGAGCCTCGTTGGTCGACAGGCGATTCGCCTCGACCAATCGGGAGTCGGCGGCAACAATGTCACCGGCCTCGAGCAGGAGGCGATCCCCTGGGACAACCTCGGCTGCCGGGATGACCACCGAGCCACCATCACGAAGGACGCGTGCTCGGGGGGCCGTCATGGATCGGAGAGCCAAGACCGCGCGTTCTGCTCGATATTCCTGGTAGAAACCCACGATTGCGTTGACAACTACGATCGTCCCGATGGCGATGGCATCGGCGATCTCGCCCAAGATCCCTGAAACGACGCATGCGCCGAGCAAAAGCCAGATGACGGGGCTCTTGAACTGGCCCGCAAGCATGACCCAGGGTGACGTCGCCTCCTCGCGCTTGATCTCGTTGGGTCCAGATTGCGCAAGGCGTTCCTTCGCCTGCGCGCTCGTGAGTCCGGTGGCAGTTGCGGTGGACATGCTCTCAGTGGCGGGTGCGACCGGGGCAGGGTTCGGTGCCGCAGGTGCTGTGTGGCTCTCGGGATCCTCGACCGCCGGTGCTGCGGCTTGCGCAGCGGACTCGTACCCGCGTTGCCGCACGCCCGACTTGATATCGGCGATCTCAAGTCGGGTTTCGTCGTAACGCACCGTGGCGCTTCCTGCCGCGTAATTGACTGTAACGCTGGCGACACCCGGCACCTCGCCGATCCGCTTCTCCAGTTCTTCCACGCTCAGTACCGAGAGCATGTCGTGCACATCAATTACGCTCGTTTTCATCTAGTCGCTCCATTGTGCGCCGTGTTGTCGTGTTGTTGGGCGCCTGCATGAGCACCGGTCGCGGCTGCAGACTGTGCCCTACGCCTGCGCATGGTCAACTCCTGGTGGGGCCAAGACCGGCACCGGATTTCGCCGCAGGTGGAAGGTGCGCCACACGACATAAACTGCTGGGATCACCAGCAGCGTGAGGAGCGTGAGGGAGACGAGCCCTCCCCACATGGGTGCGGCGATACGCTTTGCCACATCGGAGCCAACGCCTGTCCCGAGCAAGATAGGGAGTAGGCCGAACACGTTCGTCATCACGGTCATCAACATCGGTCGCACGCGCTTGGCGCCGGCCTCGAGTGACGCGGTGATGAGGTCAGCAACCGTGATGATGGTCCCCTTTGCTCGCCCCTCGCTCCACGCTTCGTCGAGGTAGACGACCATCACGCTCGCGGTCTCCGCTGCGACGCCGAGCAGTGCGATCAATCCGACCCAGACTGCGATCGACGTGTTGAAGTGTGCGAACCAAAGCGTCCAGATTGCCCCGACCGCGGCAAACGGGACGCTCGTCATGACGATGAGCGACTGCGCCGCGCCCTTGAAATTCATGTAGAGGATCAGGAACACGATCAGGAGCGTCAGCGGGAGGATGAACGTCATGCGTGCGCGCACCCGTTCGAGCAGCTCGTATTGGCCCGTCCACTTGAGAAAATAGCCCGACGGCAGCTTCACTTCTCTCGCGACCATCTCCTTCGCGGCGCTCACGTAGCCACCCACGTCGTCGCTATCGATGTCGACGTAGACCCACCCCGTGAGCGAGCCCATCTCACTCTTGATCATCGGAGCACCCATGACGGTCTCGATGCGTGCGAGCTGTCCGAGCGGGATGAACGCAGCAGTTGCAGACGGACCTGCACTGGAGGACTGCGCGTTCGCGCCGCCTGGGTCCATCGCCGCGGCACCCATCGCTGCCTGCCCCCCGCCGCTGCGTGGCGAGCTGGACATCCCCCCTCCTAATAACATCCCGCCGCCGGGCGCGCTCGAACCCGGCGTCATGGATCCAGAGGACTGCGCTGCGCTGCCCATGCTCGATCCAGGCGAGCCCCCTCCCGTCGGGAGAGGACGTGGCGAAAGCGGTGTGATCGGTACGAGAACGTCGCGAAGTGTCTCGAGGCTGTCCCGGAGCTCACGGGGGTAACGCACGTTGATGCGGTAGCGCTCGCGCCCCTCGTAGGTCGTGTCGACGTCCATGCCGCCAATGGAGCTCTCCACCACGTCGAGTACCTCGCGAACAGTCAGGCCGTAGCGGGCGATGGCTTCACGGTTCGGTGTCACGTCGAGGAAGAAGCCTCCGAGTTCCCGTTCCGCGTAGACGCTGCGTGTATGCGGGAGCATGCGGAGCGTGCGCTCGAGCTCGGCGTTGATCTGATCGATCACCTCAAGGTCCGGACCGAAGACCTTGATCCCGATGGGCGTTCGGATACCGGTCGAAAGCATGTCGATGCGTGCCTTGATCGGCATCGTCCATGCGCCCTGCACCCCCGGCAGCTTTGTTCGCTCCTCCAGCTCGGCGACGACTCGCTCGATGGTCATGCCCGCGCGCCATTGCTCGCGAGGCCTAAGGCGAACGATGGTCTCGAACATCGAGAGAGGTGCGGGATCGAGCGATGTCTCCGCCCGACCTGCCTTGCCGAAGACGAGCTCGACCTCCGGTTGCTGACGGATCTGCTGGTCCTGCCATTGGAGCAGTCGTTGCGCCTCGGCGACCGAGATCCCGGGCACGGTGATCGGCATGTAGAGCAGGTCCCCTTCGTAGAGGGGCGGCATGAACTCCGAGCCGAGGCGAGAGAATGGGTAAACGGTCGCTCCCATGATGAGAACGACGAGAGCGATGATGACGTAACGGCCCCTGAGGCAGACCTTCAGGATCGGGCGGTATGCGGCGATGCAGAACCGATTGATTGGGTTCTTTTCCGCCGGCCTGATCTTGCCTTTTAGCAGGCTAACCATCAGCGCCGGCACCAGCGTGATGGCGAAGATCGACGCGAACGCCATCGAGAAAGTCTTGGCGAGTGCGAGCGGCCGAAAGAGTCTGCCTTCTTCTCCTTGCAATGCGAAGACCGGAAGAAACGCGATGGTGAGCACGAGCAGCGCGCCAAACATTGATGGTCCGAGCTCGCGGGCGGCGCCGATGACGAGCTCTTTGCGCTCGACCTTGCTTCCATCGCGCTCGGCCTGCGCAATCTTCTGGTGTGCGTTCTCAATGAGAACACACGACGAGTCCACCATATCTCCGAGCGCAAGCATCACGCCGGCAAGCGACATGATGTTGATGGAGATGTCGAGGTAGTAGAACGCGATGAACGTCGCCGCGGTCGCAACTGGAAGCGTGATCGCCGCGACCAGTGCTGAGCGAAAATGAAAAAGAAAAATGAGGATGACAAGAATAACGACGCCGAGGATCTGGAGCAGGTTGATCGAGAGCGTCGAGACCGAATCCCTGATGAGCTGACTTCGGTCGTAGACGGGAACCACGCGCACGCCCGCGGGCAGCGCCCCCCTGGTTTCCTCGAGTTTCGCCTTGACCCGCGCAATCACGTTCAGCGCGTTTTCCCCCGAGCGCATCACGACGATGCCGCCGACGACCTCGCCACGACCATCGAGATCGACGAGTCCACGCCGGATGTTTCCGCCGACGATGACGTCCGCTACGTCGCGAATGCGAATCGGAGTTCCACGCGCGTCGGTCGTGACGACGGCGAGCTCGAGATCCTCTTTGCCCGTCACATAGCCCCGCCCACGCAGCACGTATTCGTGCTGCGACATTTCGATGACCCGACCGCCCACCTCCGCGTTGGCGCCGCGTACCGCGGCCGCAATTTGTCCCACCGAAACATTCCGCGCTCTCATCCGCGAGGGGTCGACCTGTACCTGGTACTCCTTCTCATAGCCGCCGACACTCGCGACCTCCGCTACGCCTTCGAGGCCTTGCAGCCAATAGCGCAACTGCCAGTCCTGAAACGAGCGAAGCTCTTGCAGGTTATGCTTCCCAGTCTCATCCACGAGTGCGTACTGAAACACCCACCCGACGCTCGTGGCGTCCGGCCCGATCTGCGGTGTGACGCCCTCAGGAAGCTTATCCCTGACCTTCGCCAGGTACTCGACGACGCGCGAGCGCGCCCAGTAAAGATCGGTCCCGTCCTTGAACACAACGTAGACGAACGACATCCCGAACATCGTGAAGCCACGGACTGTCTTGACGTTGGGCGTGCCGAGAAACGTCGTGACGATGGGATAGGTAACCTGGTTCTCAATGAGGGTCGGACTGCGCCCCATCCACTCGGTAGCGACGATGACCTGCGTGTCGGATAGATCAGGGAGTGCATCGAGTTGCGAACCCTGGGCGCTCCAGACGCCCCAAAGCGTGAGGCCTGCGGCGAATAGGAAGACGAAGAGTCGTTTCCGGGCGGAGAAATCGATGATCTTTGCGATGAGTCCCATGGAGGGGACCTGCGGAGTGGGATCAGTGGGCATGCCCAGCTCCGGGTGTGCTCGTCGCGCGGAGGCGGCTCTCGGAATCGAGCAGAAACTGCGCTCCTATCGCGACGCGGTCCCCTGCGGAGACGCCGGACTCGACACGGTAGCGGTCGCCAACGAGCGGCCCCAGCGTGACCTCACGCGGCTCCAAGTGTTCAGCCTTTTCCCCGTGCGCGACGAACACGATGGAGCGAGCGCCAGTTCGAATGATCGCGGTCTCGGGAATCGCGAGTCCCCGGCCGAGCGGAAGCTCCATCGCGAGCGACACGAATGCGCCTGGAAGGAAATGACCGCCCGGGTTGTCGACTACGAAGCGCACCTTGCGCGTGCGCGTCGCCTCGTCGATCGTCGGGTAGAGAAATGCAACTTTCGCCTCGATCGGTGCTTGCCGGCCCTCAATGCTGAGGCGGGCCGGGTTGCCCTCGTGCACGTAAGGAATGTCGGCTTCGTACACATCCGCGAGTACCCAGACGCGTGACAGATCCGACAACGTATAAAGCTCGACAGCGGGATCGACATACATGCCCTCGATTGCCTGTTTTGCGACGACCGTGCCCGCACGAGGCGCGAGGAGCGGGAAAGTACGGCGGGCCTCGCGGCTCGACTCGAGCCGTGCGATCTCGCCGCGCGGGACATCCCAAAGCGACAGGCGGCGACGAGCGGCGTCGAGGAGTGGATCCGGCGTGGCCCGGCTGGACGCTCGATCGAGGATCGAGAGGAACTCGATCTCGGCAGAGTAGACATCCTGACTGTAGATGGAGCAGAGCGGCTCGCCCGCCCTGACTTTGCGTCCGATGAAGTTGACGTAGATACCATCGATCCAGCCACGGACTTTGGCGTGAACGTGCGTACTGCGTGTTTCGTCGAGCGCGACGACGCCCACAGTACGTAGGACTTTGGTGAACTCGCGCTCTTCGACAAGGGCGGTCGCGAGCTGAAGGGCGGCCGCGTGCGCCGGATCGATCGTGACGGGCGCATAGCCAACAGGAGCCGCGGCCCTACCGGGCATGCCAGCCATCCCAGCGCCCGGCTGCGCTTTGGCGGCGTGTGATGCGTGCGATGCCGAAGGCGCTGAAGTATTCTGGACGGCGGCGATCGGGGGGGCCTTAGGAGAATAGGGCCAGCTGTGGCGCAGGTATTGGACGACAAGCAACCCTGCGACGAGGATGCTGGTGAAAGCCACGCCCGCACCAACAGAGCGCCATTCTTTGAGTAGCTTCATCATGGTCGGCGAGCTCCCTTGTTGCCCATCGCGCGATGAAGACGCGCCCAGGCGATCCCGAGATTGAATTCCGCCGAGATGATCTCGGCCTGCGTCGACCACAATGTCTGGGCGGCATCAATGACGCTGACGAGCGGGAGCTGACCTGACGCGTACCCGGCGAGCGTCGGGTCTATCGCTTGCTGTGTACGAGGAAGGATTTCGTCTCGAAGCGCGAGCAGACGTTCTCGTGAGGCGATGAGCTGCTCGCGCGACGCGACCGCATCGCCTTCGACCATCCGTCGCATCGCCTGAAAATCGGCTTGGGCCATACTGACCATGGCCTCCGCTTCCGCGCGCCCCGCATTGAGCCGTCCGCGCCAGATCGGAATGCCGATCCCGACCATGAGCATCCATCCCGCCCCGTCGCTCATCGTGTAAGCAGGCCCTGTCCGGACCATCGCCATTGGCGAGTACATCGAGTTCATGACGGACACTTCTGCTTGAGCGCTGCCGATCTCCGCCCGGCCGGCGCGCAACTCCGGGCTTCGACCGAGAGCAGCGTCTCGAACGGCATCTGCGCTAGGAGGAACCGACGTCGACACGCTGCTATCGAGCACGGGTATAGGCGCCGTGGCGGAACGCCCGAGACTCGTACCGAGCATGGCTTCCGCCGCTCGCACCTCCGCCGCTATGGAGCGCAGCGCTCCGTCAAAGCGCGCGACTTCGATTTCTGCTCGCAAGACATCTGCCTGAACCCCGGTCCCCGCAGCGTAACGCGCGGTCGCGGCACGGACAAAGTCCTGGGCCAGTGTGCGCTGCTCTTCAAGGATGCGCGCCGTCTGGCGGCGCTCCTGGAGCATAAGAAAGGCGTTGGCGGCTTGGAGCTCGACGTCGAGTGCGATTCGGTCGGCCTCGGCGCCGAAGCGCAGCGACTCCGCCTCCGCCGCACGGCGACGATTTCCCAGAACCCCAGAGAGGGGAAACCGCTGCTCGACACTCAGGCTAACGTCGGCACCGTGGAGCATGAACGGAAGGTGATCGAGAGATGCCGAGACCATCGGGTCTTCGAGTGCCGACACGATGGCTGGACGTTGCGCAGCGGCTTTGGCGCGCGCCCTAGCGGCCCTAATCTCTGCCCGACGACTAAGTGCAATGCGCAGCACTTGCTCGAGACGAAGCGGACTCGGAAGCGCGTCCTCTTCAGCAACGCGTCCGGACTCCTTAGCGGTCGCACGGCTTGGGACCAACGCAGGAACGAGGACCGCCAGAGCGACGAACCAGCTGAGTCTGCTTCGCCTCGATCGCGCGCGACGCGTGGGTCGAGAGCTCATCGCGTCCTCCTGGTAGAGCCGCCACGCGCTTCGGACGAGGCACTCTCTGCCGCCTCGCTATCTCGAGCCCGCCAGAGTCGCGCGAAGACCTCGACCAGCTCGGTGATCTTCTTGCGACGCTCTCGCTCGTTTCCGTTTCGGAGCGCATCCGTCAGGCAGGTATCGATGTGACTAGCAAGAAGGAGCTTGCCAGTCTGCACCAGAGCGGCCTGAACGGCGGCGATCTGGTGCAGGATGTCGACGCAGTAGCGCTGCTCATCGATCATCCGTTCGATCCCGCCAACCTGACCGGCGATCCGTCTGAGTCGGGCTTTGGCTTCCGCACTTGTTTTGGCCTCCATCGTATACCCCTGCGGGGTATGGGTATTGCAGCCGGCGTGCCAGATATCTGCAAGACGCCGGGAGATTAAGTGGCGCCCGTGATTCTGCGCAGAAGTGGCCTCTTGGAGGGATCATCGTGGGTCCTCGGTAAGCGCAGGACGTGCGCGGGTGGAACGCTTCGCGAGCAACGTTTGCGCCCGGCGATCCCGATCCCCGTCGAACATCTTCGCGTCAAATACCGGCCGGTGATGCGCTCGGATTGGGTCACGTGGCAGGCTTCATTTCGGCCTGTGGGGGCGCCGCCACTGCGTCAGGCGCTTTCTTCCCAGCCTTATGGATACCCGCCAGCTTCGTCCGCTTCAGCATCAGCGCATTGATGGCTACCACCGCCGAACTACCCGACATCGACAACGCCGCGATCGCGGGGCTGAGTACGAACGGGTAGAGCACGCCCGCTGCGAGCGGGAATGCGATCACGTTGTAGCCCACCGCCCACCACAGATTTTGGTGCATCTTTCGCAGCGTGGCGCGTGACAGCTCGATCGCAGCGACGATGTCGTAGGGGTCGCTCTTCATGAGGACGACATCGGCGCTTTCCATCGCAACGTCAGTGCCGGCCCCGATGGCGAAGCCGACATTCGCCTGGGTTAGCGCGGGCGCGTCGTTGACACCGTCGCCCACCATCCCGACCTTTTTGCCCGTCGCTTGCAACTCCTTTACTTTCGCGGCCTTCTGGCCTGGCAGCACGTCAGCCAATACGCTGTCGATGCCGAGGTCCGCGGCGATCCGCTTGGCGGTGCCGGCGTTGTCGCCGGTCAGCATGACCACCTCGATACCGCGCTCGCGAAGCTTTGCCACGGCTGCCTTAGCGGTTGGCCTCGCCGCGTCAGCGATGGCGATGAGCCCGATCACGTGACCGTTCTGGGCCACGTGCACGACGGTTCGGCCTTCGCCTTGCAATCGGACAGCTTCAGCCTCCAGGGCGCCTAGCGCAAGCTTTTGCGTATCCATCAGCAAACGGTTGCCGAGGAACACCAAGCCGCCGGCGGCTTCTGCCTGCGCGCCCATGCCATCGATACTCTTGAAACCTGTTGGTGCGACGACGGCGAGATCCGCCGCCCGGCGCAAGATGGCCTGCGCGAGCGGGTGAGCCGACCCCTGTTCAACGGCGGCGGCAGCGAGCAGCAACGCATCTTCCGTGATGCCCTCCGCCATCACCATTTCCACGACTTCCGGCTTGCCAACGGTGAGCGTGCCGGTCTTATCGAAAATGATGACGTTGAGCTTCGTTGCGTCCTCCAGTGCCGAGGCGTTCTTAAACAAGATACCGTTCGTGGCGCCCAGCCCGGTGCCCACCATCACGGCCATCGGCGTGGCGAGTCCCAAAGCATCAGGGCAGGCGATGACGAACACCGTGATGGTCAGCGTTACTGCAAACAGCAGCGGCTGTCCGATCCACCAGAACCAAACTGCAAACGTCACGAGTCCGACGCCGATTGCGGCAAGAACCAGCCACTGGGCGGCTTTATCCGCCAAAAGCTGTGCAGGCGCTTTGGAGTTCTGCGCCTCCTGCACGAGTTTCACGATCTGCGCGAGCGCTGTATCAGCGCCCACCTTGGTTGCCTTGTAGCGAAAGCTACCGCTCGTGTTGATCGTGGCGCCGATCACGGTTGAGCCAGGGCCCTTTTGAACCGGCATCGACTCGCCGGTCAACATAGATTCGTCGACCACCGATTCGCCCGATTCGACGGTTCCGTCGACAGGGACCTTGTTGCCCGGCCTGATCACCACGATGTCCCCCGCCACAACATCAGCGGTTGACACTTCCAGCTCGGCACCATTCCGGAAGACATTGGCCTTCGGTGGGGCAAGGTCCATCAGTTTCGTGATGGCAGCCGAGGCACCGGCGCGGGCTCGCATTTCTAACCAGTGACCGAGCAGGATGAAAACCAGCAGCACGGCAACCGCTTCGAAGAACTGATCGCTCTTGAACAGGAACGTGGCGCCGACGCTAAACAAGTACCCCGTGCCCACCGACAGCACCACGAGTACCGCCATGTTGAGCTTGCCGTGCTTCAGGGCTCGCCAGGCCGCGACGAAGAACGGCCAACTCGGATAAAGGATGGCGGCGCTTGCGAGGAGGAACAGCCAAAGGTTAAGCGCCATACCGAAAGGCGGAGCGGGCGCCGGGAAGAGGTTTCCCATGGGCGAGTAGACAAAAATCGGCACGCTGAATGCCAGGCAGATCCAGAATCGATTGCGCATGTTCCGGACCATGGCGGCCAAGTCTTTTCCGCCGCCATGACCCATCTCATGCGCCATTTCCCCCGACATTTCGCCTGATTCTGCGTGTCCCTTGTGACCGGCGGCACCGGGAGCCGAGGGCACAGGCTTAGGTTCGGGAGTCGCGGCCGTCGAAGCTGGCGGCGTAGATGCCGCAGGCGCGGGGGGGGAAGGTTTCGGCTCGGCCTCTTGCTGTGCACCACCTTCGGAGGCAGTGCTCTCCGTGGCGGATGCGACCGGGGCAGGGTTCGGCGCAGCGGACTCGTAGCCGCGTTGTCGCACAGCCGATTTGATATCGGCGATATCAAGTCGGGTTTCGTCGTAACGCGCGGTGGCGCTTCCTGCCGCGTAATTGACTGTAACGCTTGCGACACCCGGCACCTCGCCGATCCGCTTCTCCAGTTCTTCCACGCTCAATACCGAGAGCATGTCGTGCACATCAATTACGCTCGTTTTCATCCCGCCAAGCCTTTGGGCGGCTTGGGCGGCTTCATGTTATGTTTTTTAGAGGTTTCTTCATCGACAGGGCTTTCCTCCGAGCCCATTTTGTCGTGTTGTTCGTCGCTTGAATGAGCACCGGGCGCGGCTGCAGCGGTATCCGGTGGTGATTTCGGTGCGGCTGACACGGGGGCGGGCGGCGCGGACGGCACGACCGGGGAGGGTTTCGATGTTGTTGACGGCGCCGCTTTATCTGGTTGTGCGCCCGCGCTGGCAGGTGCGCCCGGGGCACGTTTCGGCACAGCGGGTGCGGGAGCTGCGGGCGTGCCTGATCCGGTGTGGCCTTGGTGATTGTGGCCCTCCGCTGCGCCAGCGGGCGCGGCAGACTCATACCCGCGTTGGCGCACGGCAGACTTGATATCCGCGATCTTGATTCGGGTTTCGTCGTAACGAACTGTGGCGCTTCCCCCAGCAAAGTCCACTGTAACGCTTTCGATCCCCGGCACCTCGCCAATCCGCTTTTCCAATTCGTCCACACCCAATACCGACAACATGTCGTGCACTTCAATAACGCTCGTTTTCATTGTGTCTCCTTCGTCGATTGGTCTAAAAATGACGCCGATAACAAGGTGTTCATGGCCCTGGTTTTTCGACCCACTTCATTTCGAAAGCTGTCCGTTTTCGAGATCTGACACATCGTATGGAAATACGATCTGTCGGTCTGGGCGGACTAGCCGCTCATCCTTGTCACTGTAGTGAAGCCGACCCAGCAAATCCTTGATGATATTGAGCCGCGCGAGACGCTTGTCGTCGGCTCGCACGAGCGTCCACGGCGCTGTCGGATTGTGCGTGCGCGCGAGCATCTCATCGCGGGCCTGGCTGTATGCCTTCCAGTTTTTGAGCGCCTGTTCGTCGATTGGGCTCACTTTCCACTGCTTCAGAGGATCGGTTTTGCGATTCTCAAGGCGCTTCCTCTGCTCAGCTTTGCTGATGTCGAGGTAGTACTTGAGGAGCTTGATACCGGAGCGGATCAGCATGCCCTCGAAATCTGAAACCGAGCGTAGGAACTCTTCATGCTCCGCCTCGGTGCAAAAGCCCATTACGCGCTCGACACCGGCGCGATTGTACCAGCTGCGGTTAAAGAGCACGAGGTCCTGGGCCGCAGGCAAGTACTGGACATATCGCTGAAAATACCATGATGTGCGATCGCGCTCGGAAGGCTTGCCCAGGGCGACGACGCGGGTTTCGCGTGGGCTCAGGTGCTGGACAATGCGCTTGATCGTGCCGTCCTTGCCGGACGCATCCCGGCCTTCCAGGATGATCAATATCTTGTCATCGCATTTGATGAAGTGACGCTGCAGCTTGACGAGCTCTACCTGAAGCGTGCGCAGGCTGACCTTGTACGCCTTCTTCGTAATCGACGGCGGGTGAGTGCCCGGCTCTGTCTCATCGGCTTCGTGGGTCATGGCCCAAACCGTCTCTGCGTCTGTCTAGTTAACTTCTCCAGCTCCATGACCTATCTCCCCATGGGGTAATCATGAGCGTACCCCGGGTTAGCACGATCTATACCAGTGCCACGCCTGCTCACGCTCACCTGTTGCGCAGCTGCAGAGGCAACGTGATACGCACGCTCTGTTCGGCGGCGAGAATCAGAATTCCGCCCGGTCGATTTGCCACACCTGTGGCGATATGGGAGCCAGTCAACCGCAGGAGGCCATGTGAAGGCGCGTCGCTGCGTGGGCGCCACGCGTGGGGCATAGCTTTTGCTCTGCCTGTTTGGTACGTGATCCGATTCGCACGCGATGCATACACGAGCAACGCACGGATCCCCACAATTCTATTGGAGATAGCATGAAAACGGAACTCCTCAATGTTTCTGGTATGACCTGCGGCGGCTGCGTATCCAACGTCACGAGCGCACTTTCCTCGATTCACGGAGTGAACAACGTCGACGTGTCATTGCCGAAGCACACGGCGACGGTCAAGTTCGACGAAAGTCAGACCTCGATCGATGCCATGCGCACGGCGGTCCGTTCTGCTGGATACGACGTCGTCGAAACCCCCGTGACGACGTCAGCTGGGGGCGGTTGCTGCGGTTCGTGAACCTGATTAGTTCGAGGAGTCGCACTCATGTGCTTTTCCGCAACTGCGAGCTTCATCGCGGGATCAGCGCTGTCGGCAGGTGGCATCGTCACGCTCAGGATGACCGCGCGGCGCGCAGAGATCCCGTTCGCGATGATCCCGCTATTGTTCGGGGTCCAGCAGCTGATCGAGGGCATGGTTTGGCTCTCCCTTGCCAACGGGCCGCCTTGGCCAAACACCGCCACGCTCCTGTATCTCGTCGGCGCGGTCGGAGGCTGCCTCCTGTCCAGCAGCAAGATCATCCAGGCGTTCGGCGCGCTGCTCTTGGTGACGTTCGTGGCAGCGTACGCGATCCACGCAGCCACTCTCATTTCCATGTGGTGCTTCTTCGCCGCGATCATGAGTTCCATTGTGTACCTGTACTTTCGGAACGCGCAGGCCACCGTCCGGCCTGCGCTCAACGTCGTCGCGCGATAGACACGCCATTCCCTGGACTGGGGAACATGGCCACTGCCCGAAAGATGCTTTTCCCATAAATGAGGAGATGTATGCCAATACGATGTTCAGGCTCACTCACAAGAGTTTGTTCTCGGCTAGGGATGTTCCGGGCGCGCCCTCCTGCGGGCCTCGTATTCTTGGCCTTCACTCTCGGGCCGTCAGTTGGCTTCCTCCAACCAGCCAACGCCCAGCCGGTGCCCGACGAGCACATGCAGCACGAAGAACAAACGCAGTCGGCTGCTCCACAGAATCGGCCCGCTCACGACATGAGCTCGCAAGAGCAAGAGCACATGTCCCTCATGGCGGGTCCGCTCGGGATCGCACGCGCCAGAATGGGATCCGGCACATCGTGGCTGCCAGATTCATCGCCCATGTACGGCTCCATGATGCCTCTCGGCCTGGGCGGGGTGATGCTCCACGGCAACATCTTTGCGGGGTACGATTGGTTCGGGAGCGACCGTGGGAGTGATCGTTTCATCAGCATGAACTCGATCATGGGCATGGCGTGGCATCCGCTGGGACCGGGTGAGATCATGGCGCGCCTGATGCTCAGTGCCGAGCCCCTGACCGTTGGAGAGCGCGGATACCCGCTCATCCTCCAGACCGGGGAGACGGCGAACGGAGAGCCGCTGCACGATCGCCAACATCCGCACGACCTCTTCATGGAGCTCGGCGTTAGCTACACGCTACCGGTTTCGTCGGACGTCGGGCTGCAGTTATACGTCGCGCCCGCGGGAGAGCCGGCCCTGGGTCCCACCGCGTTTCCACACCGCATCTCGGCGATTTCGGATCCGCTCGCTCCGCTGGGGCACCACTGGCAAGACTCGACGCACATCGCGTTCGGTGTCGTTACGGCAGGTGTCTTCACGCGCCACGTCAAGCTTGAGGGGTCATGGTTCAACGGGCGCGAGCCGGATGAGAACCGTTGGAATCTCGATCTGCGAGTTCCCGATTCATCCTCTGGGAGGCTGACTTGGGATCCGAACGCTTCGTGGAGTCTCCAGGGATCGTACGGGTACCTTTCGAGTCCAGAGTCCGTGGACCCGACGCTCTCCCTTCATCGCGTCACCGCTTCCGCCGTGTACAACCAGCGGATGGGTGACGAGGCAAATTGGGCGACGACGTTCGTGTTCGGGGAGAACATTGCCAGCGACGGGCCTCCGACGCACTCGTTCCTCGTGGAGAGCAACTGGAATACTGACGGGCATCACGTCGTCTACGGGCGCGCGGAATATGTCCGCAAGACGGGCCACGATCTCGTGCTGCCTCCCGAGCTCGAGGACAGCGGCTTCAATGTGGGGATGCTGGGGCTCGGCTACGTTTACTATCTCGGCCCGTTCGCCTCAATGGCACCCGGCATCGGAGTCCGAGGCACGGCCGGTCTCGTCGAGGGGGCACTCGATCCGTTCTACGGGACGCGACTCCCAGTTGGCGCGATGATCTTCGTGCAGCTGCGCCCCGCAGCAATGCCGATGTGAGCGCTGCCGCACCGGACCGGGGTGCGCGCGCTCACGCGGAGATCAAAATCCCACTCCAGGAGTGACTGCGCCATCAGATGCCGAAGCCTTTAAGAGTCCCTCGTTGCTGCCGTTGGCTAGATCTACCGGAGTGGAATGTTTGCCTTTTTTCATTTCTGTTAAATTTCTTTTGGGAAATTCAACAAATGCCGTTTTACCAAGTCCCCTCTGGGTTTTCCTACGTCGACATGAGCAGAAACTGCACGCTGGCGACGATAGGAGACGCTGGCATTTCGCTCGTTGCCTTTTGGGTGGTCGCAGCCATAGCCAAGTCGCGTCAGTGGTTTCGTCAACCAAGCCGCTGGCAAGTCGGTAGTTTTATCCTTGTCGGCGTGATCATAACAGTGGTGTTTGAAGCCCTAGCAACCGGAGGACTTCAGCGGTGGAAATATGCGACTTTCATGCCGACGCTTCCCTTCTTGGGCACAGGGTTAATGCCGCTCTTACAGTGGTTGCTGCTACCACCTATCATCATCTGGTTTGTGAAGCGTCAGCTTGCTGGTAGCAGACCACTCTAAGTTGGTTGTCAAAGGTTGAAGATTTGCTAGATGGCGATTGTTTTTTCTTTCCCATGCTTGTGAGCGTAGCTATGGTAGAAAGGATTTGGAGGCTTGTAGGTGATCGCGAACGCGAGGTGAGCGAGATCGGTTTGCTCGACCGAGGGTGAACGGAATCGCCAATCCCCACAGCGTGATGATGGCGCCCATGACCGAGGGGAGCGCGCCTTTCACGGGTGAGGTCATGACGATGTCCAAGACGCCGTGGAAAAGTGCGACGGCAAGCACGCTCCCGTTGCTCCTGTTGAACAACGAGGTCATGAGAATCGATCCGGTGGCGAGCGAGAACAACCAACCCACAGCCCCAGCGACGCCCATCTGGGACATCCCCACATGCCGTCGTCGCCAAGGCTAGAATTGATAGGCACCCAATTGTACGAGACATGGTTCCAATCCTTCGCGCCGCCCGTGTATCCGTGCGTGGGCGGCCGATCACCTATTGTGTTGCCGTGATTAGTTGCGCTCGCCGCCAAATCTCGGCCGCTGCCTTCGGATCGTCGGCGTGTACGTCGACAGCGAAACCAGCCCCCAGTGTGCGCACATTCGCTTGCGCACCTTGAGGCACTAGCGGGCAATCCAACATCTCGGGCATGTCATTCCCAACAGCAGCATTGCGAGCTAGATGGCAGCTGACGACTCGCTGTAGCCACTCGGCGGTAAGCCCCGGGGTAGCCCGAAAGACAATCGTGGCTCCCGCATCGCGCTTGGTGGTGGTCTTTCCTACGCGCCGCTCCTCCTGCAACTGTGTGACACTTTGGATGTCTGCGTCGTGTTCGAAAGGACTCACGTCCCGGTCTTCCTCAGGCAGCCCGGCGCACGCCTGCGCCTCGGCGTCTCCCAACGCTTGAGATGCGGCGCGGTGCGCTGCGGCGAGCTTGCGATGTTCTGCGGCATCTTTGTGATGCGCTGCACCTGAGTTGGCACTTCGTGTCCAGCATACGCCACCCGTTACGCCAGGACAAAGCACGTCTTTGCCGCCAGCGCTCGAATCGTCCTTGGCGCTGTGCTCCGCTGCTTGGTTCTCTTCTTGGGTTGCCGCCGCCTGGTGCTGCGCCGCGTTCATCTCATGTGGCTGAGTGCCTGCCGCCGCGCCACAGGCGGCCAGCCCCAAGGCTATGGGAAGAATTGCGAATCGCGAAATATTGAGCTTCATGTTGCCGTTCCTCTTCTCAGTGTGTTTCTTTTTGATTTCAAATCACTCGATTAGGGCGCATTCTTTAGCCGCCGCGCTCTCCGCCAAATCTCGGCCACGGTGGCCGGATCATCTGAGCGCAGGTCGACGGCGAGCCCTTCCCTTACGGAACGAACCTTGGCCTGAACGCCTCGGGGCATGAGCGGGCAGTAACCCATTTCGGACATGTCGTGACCAACCGCGCGGTTCCGTGCCAGATGGCAATTGATCACACTCTCTAGCCACTCTCTGGTCATCCCGGGAGAAGAATGGAAAACGACGGTGGCTCCCGCGTCGCGCGTGATCCCTTGGGGCCCCTGTTGCTCACGGAGTTGCGTCACGCGTTCGATATCGGAGGTGTGCAAAAATGGGCTCATGTCCCGGTCATCGTCCGCGACCCCAGCGCATGCCCCGGCTTCGGCATCGCGCAGCGCTTGAGATGCGTCTCGGTGCTCGGCCGCAAGTTTGCGATGCTCTTCAGCTAGCTTATGGTGCTGTTCGGTGGGGTTCCTGGTGGAGGTCCAGCACGGTTGTCCAGCATTGCATCGCAGGGATTTCGCAGTCAGTCCGGGGTCGTACTGCTTGGCGTGTTGCGAGGCTTCACGTTCCTCCTTGGCCGCTCTAGCCTCGTGCCGAGGGGCACTCATTGCATGCGGTTCTGTAGCTGTGGCGTGGGCACAGGCGCCAACTGCCAAGGTCAGAGAAACAGTGACGAATTTTGAGAGGTTGAGGTTCATATTGAAAGGTCCTTTTCGGTTCAGCCTTTGGCGATTCCGAGGCAGCTGTAGCGAGCAAAGATCTGCATGAGTTCGCGCTCCCGCGGCACCAGCTTGCTGGTCTGATTGAGCGCGGCATGTGCGGAGGCGATGTGCCTCAAAAGCTCCACACTGTAGCGATCCTGCTTAACCATCCTTGCAACGCTGTCGATCTGCCCTGCGTCGACGCCGGGTGAGGACTTTGTTCTTGGTGGTGTCGTTCATATGGTGCGAGTCGCCTAACGTGCCCTATGGGGCATCCGTGCAATAGAGGAGCAATGCTCGTGCCAGGGAGAGCCGTTCGCGAGCGAGCACGGCACACGCAGATTGTGCGCCGTGAAATTCAGCTGATTCCTGGCGAGGCTCGCTCATTCCCGGCATAGACTACGTTTGGCACAACTTCTGCTTAACGAACAACTGCGCTGGCCGGAATTCGTTCGACGAGTTCCTGCGACGAAGGGCGAGCGCTGAACGCGTATCGAATTCGCAAATACAAACTCGACTCACGGGAGGACAACGATGACGACCTTCGCCTTGCAAGAAAACAGTTTCATCCCGATTGACATCGAGCCGCGGATCGACGCGCTCCTCGCGCAGATCGATATGCACTCGGCTCAGCACGCCGAAACCGTGGTGAAGGGTCCCGGGTTGACCGTCACGATCGTCGTGTTGCGTTCAGGTGCATCGATGCACGAGCACGCTGCCGTTGGCGATGCTGTGCTCATGGGCCTCCGAGGGTGGGTCAAGGTGCACGGCAAGCTGGGCGGTTCGATGGACCTTCGCCCCGGCCAGCTCTTGGTCTTGGGTGCCGGGAACAGGCACCTCGCGCGCGCCGAGGAGGACTCCGCCTTCCTGCTGGTGCTGCGCCACGGCTAGGTTCTCGTGCCCGCGTTTGCTGGTGTTTCCCGCGGCAGAATGGGCCGTAGCGCTCCAGGTGGTCAAGATCCAATTATGCCGAGGCATGCTTGAAAAACAGCCGGTAATACCACGACCCCAGGCACCAGAGCGAAGCGGCGAGGATGGTGGCCCCGATAACAACTAAGCCTCCCAGGATGAATCCCAACACCGCCCAGCCCAAATAGAAGGACAGGGCCGAAGCTGCCAGGAAGACGGTGGATATGACGTAAGAAAACCGTCTTGGCGTTGGCGTTGGCGGCAATGCCTGCGCATGGAAAAAATGCCGGATGACGAGATCGTAAACCAGATCGAGAACCATCCATCTGGGGAAAAGGGCTCCACTCAAGGTAACAAGCGACATTGCCCCAAGCCAAATGGGTGATCGCAAGGCCAGCCCCATCACGATCAAGATGACGGCGACTGCAGGCGTGAACCGCAGTGGCAAGGCATAGCGGGATTTCGCCTCATCATCGAGGCTTCCAAATCCTTGTTTATTCAGGTTGTCTTTCGTAAAAGCGCTGAGCTTTGCCATTTTCTAACTCCAGTTTTTCATACCAGGTCCCCGTCGATGTTTAGTGAAAGATTGCTTTAGAACGAGCCGCCGATAAGAGCTGCAGGTGTAAGGCGTTCGCGAGCCTTCACGCGCAGATTTTGCGCCGCGAAATCAAGCTGAGCGGCTTCATTCCCGCACGGACTACGCTTGGCACAACTTCTGCTGAAGCACCGCTAGTCGTCGTTATCTAACAAGCTGTCGAAGAAATGCGCTCGGCGCTGCTACGAAGTGAAATGTTAATCAACAAAAAAGAAAATCCATGCTGATCAAATTGCTTACTGAAAAAACCGTGAGTGAGGCTGCGGCTGCCTTGCAGGCTGCCGTGGAAGCTAATCACTTTGGCGTCATGCAGGTTCACAACCTCAAGGAAACAATGGTGAAGAAGGGGGTGGATTTCGCCCGCGAATGCCTGATCTTCGAGGTTTGCCAGCCGCAACAGGCCAAGAAGGTTCTCGATCAAAACATGAGCATCTCCACTGCACTGCCGTGCCGAGTCTCCATTTACGAGGAGGGCGGTAAAACCATTCTGGCTACTTTGAAACCAACCACTCTGCTGGGGATGTTCGACGTGCCCCAGTTGCAACAAGTGGCGCAGGAAGTGGAGGATACGATGATCAAAATTATGAAGGAGGCGGCGTCAGGTTGATGCCGGCCCGGCGGTGGTGTAGCGCGATATCCGGAAATGGGCTGGGCCAGGGGTGGCGTGCCTACCGCGACTCAGCTTCAAGCGGACCGTGAACAAAGATGCCAGCGTTCTCCAGTGACTGTGAAAACCCTTGAAAAACAAGATAACGCGACCCGTTGATCCACATGACCCGATTGGGTGTGTCCGCACTTTCGTGGATTTCCTGCACGTCCAACGGAGCGTCACTCACAGCAGAAGTGCGCGCAATTCTGAGCGGCGTGACCTTCGGCTCCTCAGCAGTGAAAGCCACAAGCTCATCGCCGATCGGGAAATAAGATTGCACGGCGGAGGCGAACTTCTTGCGTTCGCTGCAGTCTGGCCGCGCCACCCAACCCTCATGCAAACCGGCGTCGGAGAGCTGAAGCCAGAACACGCGTTTGCCCGCATCCGAAAAGTGACCGCTGAACGCATCAACATGCGGATTGCTCAACACGCAATCGCCCTCCGAACCATCGTTGCGCTGAACGTGAGCCACAGCAGAGGCGCCCGCCTCTCGCGTGAGGTGGTAGGTGTGGGCCTGGTCGATAGCTACCTGGATCTTTTCCAAATCCCGGCCCACGAGGATGGTGGATGCTGGGTTGCTGACGTCTGTCAGCAATTTTAAGGAAACGGCCTTTTCGCCCGGCAAGCGCTCAAGGAAAAACACGCCTTCGTCCTTTTCGGGCAGGAACTCGTCGTGCACCCCAAGCCGCGCATAATCAGTGACATTCGTTGCGAGCACACGTCGTGTCGCGGTGTCTAGCTCTAACAGCGAAAGGTCCCTGCCGCCTTCTGCAGTTGCCGATGCCCCATCGAGAAAATACAGCCCCAGATCGTGGTTGGCGGGCAGCCAGAGGCGAGCGTGCTCCGCCAGGAGCTTGGGTTGCGTGGTACCGAGCTGCGCTAGCTCAAGACCTAGAATATCGCTCGTAGCGGCTCCGTCGGCTCCTTCCACTCCGGGGCGAGCAAGAAAAAGCCAGCGGCCGTTCTTTGAAAAAACGGCTTGCTGCTGGATGCTCACTAGGCTGCCAGGCGCATTCGAGAGCGCCCCAAGATCCACCAGGGCTTCGTTGCCCGTCGGCAAAATACCAACCCAGATACGATAGTCTTTGGCTGTGCGGCGCTCGACCCCGAACTGCAGGGTGACTTCGACGCTGGGATCGCTGCGACAAATCACGGCCGCTGAACG
Source organism: Polyangiales bacterium (assembly GCA_038251425.1). GTDB lineage: Bacteria > Myxococcota_A > Polyangia > Polyangiales > Polyangiaceae > JBBRRP01. The sequence continues at coordinate 8,392 of JBBSBI010000019.1, read as the reverse complement.
GTGGTGCCCCATGCAGGAAACACCGTGGCTTGAAGTTAACCTCTTGGCGTCCGCCCACCCGGGCCGCCACCCGTAGATTTCCCCCTCGTAGAAGGTGTCTAAGGCCGCGCTGGTTTCCGTGTAGAAGATGAGCGTATCGCCATCGAAGCGATGAACCCATGGGTGATATTCCGTCGAGCCGACTTGCCCTGTCCACAACTTCGACGAAAGACGCCGACACATCGCGGACGTCCCGTCGCAAGCGACATCATAGCCCGCCACAGCCTGGGTCATGTTGAGCACCCACAGCTCGGTGCCGGTGGCTTCCGTTTTGTAAAAGGCGCACCAGCGATCGGTGGTTGCTCCTTCCTCATGGCTGCAGGAATCGTGTCCACCAGGCCCCACTGGCACAAAGCCGCCAGCGAGTAGGCGATGTGTGCCGGCAAGCGGCGTGGGCTTGCTGGATTCCCTTGAGTGGCCGCATCCCAGAGCAGCCGCCCCTGCGGCAATCAGTGAGCATGAAACCCAGCGTTGCACGAGGGAGCCTGTCGGGTGTCTCGGCATGGCCGGCACCCTAGCATGTCGCGCGGCTCTTGCGGGCGGCCCGCTTTGGCAGTTCCATTGTCTTGTGCCGAGGAATGAGTTCATACGGCAGGCGAAGTTTCTACTCGGTCTGCTACCGATCGCATGTGGCGGCGCGGTTGCGGAGGACCATGCGCCAGCAGCTGCCCCAGGTGGAACGGCTGCATCAATGCCGGAACCGACAATGACGGAACTGCTCGATGACGTCGATCACGCGGGCAGCAACTACATAGCGGTCCCGGCCGGCTCTTCCGCATTTTTTTGGCGCCGTGGTCTCGGGAACTGGTTCGTTACCTCAGCCGAGGGAGGTACCAGCGACGCCAAAGCCGACGAGACGGGCACGTCCACGGGACAAGAAGCTGGCAAGGCGTACCATGTCAGCGGCGACGGGCAGAGCCTCGGTGTCGATCTTTGGGTCGAACTGGATCATCCGAGCGGGCGGCCCGTTGATCTGAGCGCCTACTCGGGCATCAGCTTCAGAGCGCGTCTGGTCGGCGCGGCTAGCTCCCTCGCCGTAGCCTTCAGTGCGGACGGTCAGTATTTCGCCCGCGGAGCTTTCGCGCCCGCAGTGACCACTTCTGGCGAATGGCAGACGATCACACTCCCTTTCGCGAACGTCGTAGACCTCGATTCATCGGCCATCAGCAGCATTGATTTCATCGTCACAAGCGGCGGCGCCCCATTTGATCTGTGGGTGGACGACCTCGCGCTGCGTTGCAGGGGCAAGTGTCCATAGGGGGCTAAATCTATAAGTTTGTCGGCCAACTTTTCTGGCACAAACGGATGCGTGTCGGCGCTTCTTGCCGGCTCAACTCAAGACTTTTACAGCCTCCAACGCTTCAACGTCCGCCAAGTCTTGAAGCCGACCGACGGCCAACAAAAGCCGTTCGCGGTGGTCGGTCGAACCCGGAGGCCCATGTCCTTGGTCCTATCACCGCCTGTCCACCGATCAACAAGAAATCAACGCGGTGGACGTTGAACAACGCGCACAATTCGATCCAATCGGGGAGCATTGGGGAAGTAGTTCCGGACCCAGAAGGCATGAAGCTCGGCGCCGATCCGCAGCCTATCCTCTTTGGTCATTCGAGATCACTCGGCGACGTCAGCCGCATGAGCTTTTTCGTGACTATCGAAAACTCGAACTTCCAGTCGGCGTTCGCTCACCCGCAGACAGTAGCACGGTTCCTGAACCTGACCCCGTTGGATCTTAGTTGTGCCGGGTAGCGCGGCGGCAAAACCCGGCGCGAAGGCGTTGGTGGCTACGAGAAAGCTGGCCGCGCGTCTTGCCAACACGTACGTTATCACGTACATTCATACGATGAAGGTCGCAACCACCATCACCACCATCACCACCATCACGGTCAGCCAGGCTCGTGCGAACCTCTTCAAGCTGCTCGATCAGGCAGCTTCCTCGCACGAGCCCATCCGGATCACGGGTCGCCGGAACGACGGCGTTCTCATATCAGAGGAGGACTTTCGGGCCATACAGGAGACGCTTTATCTGCTGGGCGTGCCTGGCATGAGGGAATCCCTGACGCAGGCAAAGAAGGCTCCGCTTCGCTCCTATTCGCGGAAGCGCCCTTGGTGAGCTGGTCGCTTTTTTTCAGCAAGCAGGCCGAAAAGGATGCGATCAAGGTACGGCGTGCCGGCCTCCGGGAAAAGGCCGACCATTTGCTCGACCTCTTGGAGCAGGATCCGTTCACGGCTCCACCGCCTTACGAGAAGCTCGTTGGCGATCTGGCGGGATTTTTTTCGCGGCGAATCAACATTCAGCACCGGCTCGTGTATCGGGTCGACAAGGCGGCCAAGCGGGTCTTCATCGAACGGATGTGGACGCACTATGAATGAAATCCGGCGAACCTCCTGGCCGAGGGGCAGCCATGATCCCTCTTGGTTGATTTGGGTCCGGTCCAATTTGCCGGCAGCTTGCAGGCCTTCAGCACGGCCGACACGTAGCGGTCGCTCACGCTAATGGTACCGCCCTCGGCGCCGCTGATCATGGGCTGGCTCTTCTTGAGAGACTTTGCGAGCTCGGCTTGGGTAAGCCCAGCGTGTTCACGAGCCGCCTTCAGCGTCGCGCCATATCGTCATGCGCAACAAGCTAATAACAGCTAATACACGCGCGTCAACTCCGTCAGCCATCCGTCACGAGCCCCAAGAACTCGGTCGCTCCCCAGGTACCTCAGCAACCATCGGGAAAGGCCCATCTTGGGGCCCGGCTTCACGCTCCGTGATTGTTGTGTTACAACAATTGCTGTGAATCTCGAATGGGATGCCAAGAAAGCGGCGGCCAACAAGCGAAAGCATGGGGTCAGTTTCCGGGAGGCTGCCACCTGTTTTGATGACCCCAACGGGTGCTACTTGCGCAACGAGTCGCCCGCTGACGAGGACCGACTCATCCTCATCGCCTTGTCGTCAAAACCGCGCCTGTTGTTTGTCGTTCACGCCGAGGTGGGTCGTGATGCCATCCGCATCGTGAGCGCCCGACGAGCCAGCCCCGCACAGAGGAAGATCTACAATGCATTGGACTGACGAACCCATCGATCTGAAAGTGTGGAAGCGCGTTCCGGGCAATCCGTTCGCGGACTACGACCCGGCTGAGGGCATTGCACTTTGGTCGCTGTGGGAAATGCCTTCGTGTGCCGTAGGTAAGTTCGTACGTCGTGGCCGTCCTCCGGGGAAACCAACCGCCGTGCGAAGCATTCGACTCCCCGTGGAAACCTGGAAGCGTCTGGAGGCTCAAGCAAACGCGGAAAACACGACAATCAACGCGTTCATCGCGAAACGCGTCGGCTGAGTTTGCAATCCACGGGTGCCAGGCATTACAACTTCCTGCCGGGTCTTGCTGGCGAATCGAAATCATACGCGGAGCGGCTGTTCAGTTTCCCGGACATTGGTGCGCTTTCGCAGGCTGACGCGGCGAAGGCTCTGCGTGATCCGCGCGATTCCAAAATTCAACCGCAACTGAACACTCCATGGCCCGCACACCCTCCGAAACCTACGAATTCGACACGCGGGGCAGGCGGCTCAAGGGTTGGACGAACGAGTTGATCTGGGGCGACAACAAGCTCATTTTGTCGCCACTGAAGAGTGGCGCGCTGTGCCATCAGATCGCCAAGCTCATCGACATCGTGCCTCACGGGACCGAGAAAAACGGTGTGCCTGTCGATTTTGCGTCACGGGCAGACAGCCCTCTGCCTACTCACTCCAAACGTCGCCTTCCTGGTATCGCCCAGCACGGCGTGACGCAGGATCGCCCACAAAGGAAGCCAAAAATGCACACAAATCAACACCGTAAGAGCATCTTCGCTATCGCTTTGGCCGGCCTTGCCGCGGGTGCAGCAGGGTGCGCCGCCGCGACCTCGCCTGCCGAAACGGTCACGGAGCCGAGCGCAGACAAGCATGCTTGCGGGGGCCAGCCCGGTGAAAAGCATGCTTGCGGGGGCGAAATGAAGGAAAGCGATAAGCCAGCCGACGAAGCAGCCCCAGCGCCAACGGACCCTGCCAGTGAGCACGACATGAGCAAGACGCCCGCGAAATAAAAGGACCAGGCGCCCGTTACGGAGCGCCTAACCCAAAGGCCTAGATTCCAACAACGAGCCCACCCGATGTATACAAGACGTCAGCTTATCACCACTGGTTCTGCCGCAGCGGGAGCAGCGGCTTTGATTTCCAAGGTTTCGTCGGCCGGAGCCGCACAGGCTAGCGGCGCCGTGCGCGGCTGGGAACAGTCCTACAGCGGCAACTCCTCGTCGAAGCCGGCGTTAGCTCCCGGCCAGCCAGGGCGCGACTATCAGCCAACCATCACTCCAGGAGGGGCGACTTTGCCCTGGCGCGTTGTTGACGGGGTCAAGGTGTACCATCTCGTCGCCGAAGAGCTGATGCACGAGTTCGCACCTGGGCTCAAGGCCAAGTGCTGGGGTTACAGTGGTCATGTGCACGGGCCCACGATTGAGGCCGTGGAGGGCGATCACGTTCGCATCTACGTGACCAACAAGCTGCCAGCCTCAACCTCGGTGCATTGGCACGGTGTGTACTTGCCCAATGGCATGGATGGCGTGGGAGGCCTTACCCAGAAGGCCATTCAACCGGGAGAGACATTTCTCTACGAGTTCACGCTTCGCCAACACGGCACGCTCATGTATCACGCGCATCATGACGAAATGACGCAGATGGCTCTAGGAATGCTGGGGATGTTCGTGATTCATCCACGAAACCCATCCCCCGCTTATCGCGTGGATAAGGACTTCGTTATTTTGCTTAGCGAATGGAGTATCAAGCCGGGAACGGCACGTCCTGATCCCAACGAAATGGTGGAGTTCAACACCCTGACGATGAACGCGAAGGTGTTCCCAGGCACGCCTGCGCTCGTCTGTAAGAAAGGGGACCGTGTGCGCCTGCGTTTCGGAAACTTGAGCGCCATGGATCACCATCCGATCCACCTCCACGGCCACTATTTCAAAGTCGTTGCCACCGATGGTGGTCCGATCCCTTTGGCAGGACAATGGCCTGAGACCACGGTGTTGGTGCCCACCGGCAGCACGCGAGACGTCGAATTCATCGCCGACGCCCCGGGCGATTGGGCAATGCATTGCCACATGACCCATCACGTCATGAACCAGATGGGCCACAACCTCCCCAATATGATCGGCGTCGCTCGCGGGAACCTAGACCAACGCATTCGCCCCCTCCTCCCCGGGTACATGACGATGGGGGAAACTGGCATGGGTGACATGGGGGCAATGAGCATGCCCGTTCCTGAAAACAGTGTTCCTATGGTTGGCGGAGAGGGGCCCTTTGATTACATCACCATGGGGGGCATGTTCACGATCGTAAAAGTGCGCGACGAGCTGACGGGAACTGATGATCCAGGCTGGTACAAGCATCCTCCGGGCACTGTCGCTGACAAGGCTCCACCCGAAGCCATGAAGCGAGACGGCATTCATGTTGCGGAGAACGTCACTAAGCCATGAAGGTACGTATCTGTGTAGTCCTGTCATTGGCATCCTTGGCGGGTTGCGTTCCGTCGATCGACTACTCGTCGCTGACATCCGCGGTTGAGGCTCGGGAACGACAGGCAGGAAGCCGTGTCGGACCACTCAATAAAAGCGTGCGTGCGCTCCTTGGGCAACCGCTTACAGCCGAAAGCGCGGCTCGAATTGCTGTATTGAACAACCGACGCGCCCAGGCGGCCTTCGCCGAGCTCGGGATCGCTGAAGCCGAAGTGAGGAGCGCTCGCAGGTTGCCCAACCCCACCGCTGAAGCTGCGATTCTGTACCATAAAGACGGTAGGCCCGAGATTTCGCTTGGCGCCATGCTCGACATCACGGGGCTCATTCTCCTGCCGCTCCGAGGTAACAGCGCCAGGTCACAGCTTGACGCAGCCAAAGCCAGTGCGGTCGGATCGATTCTGGATCTTTCCTTCGAAGCCCGCCGCCTGTTCTACGAGTACCAGGCGGCAATCGAGCTGGTGGAGCTGCGAAGAACGGTTGTTAGAGCTATGGGCGCTTCGAAACATCTAGCCGAGCAGCTGCGTGCGGCTGGCAATATCACCGAGCTGTCGCTGACGACAGAGCAGGCCGCGTATGAGGACTCGCAGATCGCATTTCAAGAGGCCGGAGTTCAGGCGCTGACGGCGCGTGAGGCGCTGAACGCCGCAATGGGCCTTTCTGGCGCAAATCTCGGGTGGAAAGCTCCTCCCCGCTTGCCAGCGCTCCCGAAGGTGGAGGTCCGAGTGGACCGGGCCGAACAGTTGGCCATCGCCAATAGTATCGACCTTGCTGTTCTGAAGTCTCGGTTCTCAGCAGCGGCCCAACGCGCACAGTACGCCCGTGCCACGGGATGGCTACCAGAGCTCAGAGGTGGCGTTGCAGCTGAACGAGGATTTACTTCGCACGGCGATGAGTGGTCTTTCGGACCCGCCGTGGAGCTCGAGGTACCGATATTCTACCAAGGTCAAGGAGAGGTCGGCGCGGCAGTCGGTCAGATGAAGCAAAGCGAAAACCTTTACGCAAGCACGGCGGTACAGATCCGGGCCACGGCCAGGGCTCTTGCGGTTCAGCTGCTCTCCGCACGGGCGGCTGTAAACCGCTACGACTCCGTTGTTCTCCCCCTTAAGCAAAAGGCAGTCCAGGAAACACAGCTTCAGTATAACGGCATGCTGGTCGGCGCGTTCCAGTTACTGCAGGTTAAGCGCCAGGAGGTGGAAGCCGCGAGTCTCCGCACGGTGCGGCTCCGCGAGTATTGGTTAGCGCGAACGGAGCTTGAGCAGCTGTTCGCCGGGAAGCTCGGCAATCGCGGCCTAAATGCCACTTTCCCCGAAGCCACGGATCGGGGTCAGGATGGCGCGACTCCGCATTGAAATGTTGCGATCCGAGCCCGTTCTGGGCGCCAGCAGGTTTCGGCGGTGAGGCCTACCGCGACTCAGCTTCAAACGGACCGTGAACAAAGATGCCAGCGTTCTCCGATGACTGTGAAAACCCTTGGAAAACAAGATAACGCGACCCGTTGATCCACATGACCCGGTTGGGTGTGTCCGCATTTTCGTGGATTTCTTGCATGCTGGGTTGCTGACGTCTGTCAGCAATTTTAAGGAAACGGCCTTTTCGCCCGGCAAACGCTCAAGAAAAAACACGCCTTCGTCCTTTTCGGGCAGGAACTCGTCGTGCGCCCCAAGTCGCGCATAATCAGTGACATTCGTTGCGATCACACGGCGTGTCCCAGTATCTAGCGCTAGCAGCGAAAGGTCCCGGCCGCCTTCTGCAGTTGCCGATGCCCCATCGAGAAAATACACCCCCAGATCGTCGTAGGCGGGCAGCCAGACGGAAGCCACCGGCACCGAGCGCCTACTCGGGCATCAGCTTCAGAGCGCGCCTGATCGGCGCAGCCAGCTCGCTCGCCGTGGCCTTCAGTGCGGACGGGCAGTATTTCGCGCGCGGAGCTTTCGCGCCCGCAGTGACCACTTCTGGCGAATGGCAGACGATCACACTCCCTTTCGCGAACGTCGTAGACCTCGATTCATCGGCCATCAGCAGCATTGATTTCATAGCGACAAGCGGCGGCGCCCCATTTAACCTGTGGGTGGACGACCTCGCGCTGCGTTGCACGGGCAAGTGTCGATAGGGGGCGATCAGCAGAGCGCTGCCCTGGTTGCAGTCAAGTAGTCGATGCGCTCTTCGCGATCTGCGCGATGGTCTAACGCGGCGTCGGAAAGGGGGCCGTTGTAAACGAGCCAGCGTACTCGTGGGTCCATGTGAGGACCGAGCTGTTCCGTTTCGCTCGTAGGAACGTCACCGAACTCGCCGATGAGCTGCGCCGCCAACCGAAGCCGATCGGGACGCGGGAGGGCACGGATGGCCTCGAGTATTTCACGAACCGTCACAGCATTCACATATATCACGGGCGTCATCATTTGTCCGCAGCGTCCGAAGATCTTCTTCATCGCGACAAGCAGCGGCGCCCCATTTAACCTGTGGGTGGGCGACCTCGCGCTGCGTTGCACGGGCAAGTTAGGGCGCGATCAACTGAGTGCTGCCGTGGGCTTGGCTGCAAGATACCCCATCGAGAAAATACAATCCCAGATCGTCGTAGGCGGGTTTATGTTTGCCTCGGAGCACGGCGCATCGTTGCCAAAGATCGTTTGGAACTTCGATGACACTGGTTTCAAGAGCCCGCGCCAGAGCGCTCGCGATCATAAGCGAGCATTCTTTTGGTCAGTCCTCTTGGTTGATTTGGGTCCGGTCCAGTTTGCCGGCAGCTTGCAGGCCTTCAGCACGGCCGACACGTAGCGGTCGCTCACGCTAATGGTACCGCCCTCGGCGCCGCTGATCAT